>CAYUNK010000020.1:24366-37352 GCA_964446125.1 uncultured Nitrospiraceae bacterium
AACCTCATCAGGGTCGCAGTTTGTGTCTACAACTGAAACTATAGGGATCGAAAGCTTCTTGCCTTCCTGGATAGCAATCCTCTCTTTCTTGGGATCAATAATAAAGATAACGCCCGGAGTCCCTTTCATATCCTTGATGCCGGAGAGGTTCTTGTCGAGTTTCAAACGCTCCTTTTCGAGCGCTGCAGCCTCTTTCTTGGTAAGAAGGCCGAATGTGCCGTCCTCTTTCATGGTTTCGAGCTTCTTCAGCCTCTCGATGCTCTTTTTGATCGTCGTAAAATTGGTCAGCATGCCGCCAAGCCATCTCTGGTTGACGCAATATGAGGAGCAGCGCTTTGCCTCTTCCATAACCGCGTCCTGCGCCTGCTTCTTTGTGCCGACAAACAGCACGGTTGCTCCTGTTGCCGCCGTATCCCTCACAAAACGATATGCATCCTCAAGACCCTTCAGCGTCTTCTGCAGGTCAATAATGTAGATGCCGTTTCTTTCTCCGAAGATATATTTCTTCATCTTCGGGTTCCAGCGCTTTACCTGATGACCGAAATGTACTCCGGCCTCAAGCAACTCCTTCATTGAAACTACCATTGGTACTCCTCCTTAGGTTTTTCCTCCGCCTGTTCTGCCCGCCCTTTTGGGACCTGGTGCAGAAACTGTAGCCGGCGTGTGTTTTCCCCTGCCTGTAAGACAGGCAATCGGGTTAAAAACTCTACCACAGTATGCCCTTTTTTATCAAGGCGTCTGATATGATAACTGCAGTATTACAGGCAGAATGAGGCATAGGGTGAAAACAGGAAAGAGGGCTGATATAGGCGTAGTTTTCTCTGTCAATGCTGAGGGCAGCATCCTGATCAGGCATATGGCAGCCAGGGCCAAAGGCGCGGGCATGTTTTATACAGGCCGCCTGGCCGGCAAAGATGCAGTGCTGGCTTTATCGGGCATTGGCAAGGCAAATGCTGCTCATGCAGCCACAAGGCTTATCACTGAATTCTCCCCTGAGGTAATCATAAATATCGGCGTTGGAGGGGCATATCCTTCTTCCGGGCTCAGCGTGGGGGATCTCGCAATCGCTCAAAAAGAGGTCTATGGAGACGAGGGGCTCCTGCTTAAAGACGGGTTTCATGAGATAGACTCTATAGGCATCCCTCTGCTTCGGAAAGGCAGTAAGAGGTATTTTAATGAATTCCCCCTTAACAGCCTGCTTGCAGGCAAGGCAGTCAGGGCGGCCCGGCTTGTAGCTCATGAACCATCGCCCATCAAGGTCAAGAAAGGTGTTTTTTTGACCGTATCCACCTGCACCGGCACAAAGAAGCGGGCGCTTGAGCTTGAGCGCCGCTTCAGCGCCATCTGCGAAAATATGGAGGGGGCTGCCATTGCCCAGATCTGCGCGCTCTACGGCATTCCGCTTATTGAGATGCGCGGCATCAGCAATATAGTGGAAGACAGGGACCTGTCCGGGTGGAACATCAAACTCGCCGCAGAAAACTGCCAAAGGGCATTGCTGGGGTTTATCAAACTCGACATTATAGTTTAGCCTCAGTCCGTTACCCGCCCGGTCTTTATATGCGTTGGGCATCAGGCATGATAGCCTCAGGCTCTTTTGACAACTCCATAAAGCTGTGGGATGCAGAGACCGGGGAAATCATCATCGCATGTCATCTTCTGCCGAAGGGCAACTGGGCCTCACTGCGCAAAGGGCGCGCAACAGGATATTCACCGAATGCCGGACGCTGGTTCTGCTATTCAAGGGGCCCTGCGCGCATACCTGTTGACGCCTTCCCTCCGGCAGGCCAAAACAGAGACGTTTAATTGACACAGCTCCTTCGGTATGTTAATCTGGTCTTAATTCTGGTTAACCTTAATGGAGGTCAGTTATGATCACGATGTCCCTGTCAGAGGCGAAGATGAAACTGAGCGGACTTGTTGACAGGATCAATTCCACCGACGAAGAGGTCGTAATTACCCGCAACGGCTCTCCGGCGGCGGTCATTATCAGCCCTGATGAGTTTGAAAGCCTGAAGGAGACGATCAGTGTGCGGTCAGACGCAGACCTGATGGACGAGATAAAAAAAGGACTTCATGCGCTCAAGTCAAAGAAGGCAGGGCTCTACACCCTCGACGAGCTGCTTAAATAGCCTTCGATGCCCGGTTCCCCGTATAAACTGAGGGTTCCTGAGGAAACTGCTGAACTTGTCAGAAATCTTCATCCAGACCTGAAGAGAAAGCTCAGGATCTCCCTGCGGGAAATACTTCACGAGCCTATCTCCGGAAAGGCATTAAAAGATGAACTCGACGGTCTGCGGAGTTTTCGGGTAGGGACGTTCAGGATCATCTACCGTATAGCCCCAAGACATATCATTGAGGTGGTTGCCATCGGCCCGCGCATAAGGATTTATGCAGAAACCCTCCGGTTGATCCGCAGAAATGCCCGGCAGGCTGGTCAAACAGGATGACGCCCGGACAGACCCTGAGCCTCGGCTATTCACCCTGCCCCAATGACACCTTCATCTTCTATGCGCTTGTGCACGGCAGGATAGATACCGCTGACATTCATTACAGGGAGATACTCGAAGATGTAGAAACCCTCAACCGGATGGCAGGGCAGGCAGAGCTTGACGTCACAAAGGTGTCGTTTCATGCCTTTGGCCGGCTCATGGACAGGTACTGCATGCTCAGGTCAGGCGGGGCCCTCGGCAAGGGCTGCGGCCCGCTTGTCGTGGCAAGGGAGGCATGTTCCATGCAGGAACTGAGGGGAAAGACCATAGCAATCCCTGGAGAACTGACCACTGCCTTCCTGCTTCTGCAGATCTTTGATCCGGATCTGAAGCAAAAGATCAGGGTCATGCCCTTTGACAGGATTATGGATGCGGTAAAAAATAATGAGGCAGACGCAGGCCTGATTATCCACGAAAGCAGGTTCACCTATCAGCAGAAAGGGCTGGTTCAGATTGCAGATCTCGGGGCCTGGTGGGAGCAGGAGACAGGACTTCCGATTCCACTTGGCTGCATTATCGCCAGGAGGAGCCTCGGCGTGCGCCTCGTCCAGAAGACTGATGCGCTGGCACGTAAGAGCCTCGAATATGCATTAAGCCATGGCGAAGAAACAAGGACCTATATAAAAAACCATGCGCAGGAGCTTGATGACCGCATCATAGATCAGCATATACGGCTCTATGTGAATGAGTATTCCCTCGACATAGGAAGCGACGGCCTGCGTGCGGTTGAGGAGCTTTTCAGGCGGGCTGTTGGGCAGGGTATAATCCCGAAATCATCCCATCCCATTTTTCCGGCTGGATGAAAAAGTATCTTCTTCACAGACAGCCGCACGCGCCTTCTGTTGACTATGCCGGACACCTTAACCCCGAGCAGCTGGCTGCTGTGATGCACGCGAATGGCCCTGCGCTGGTGCTGGCCGGGGCAGGCACAGGCAAGACCCGTGTTGTCACCTACAGGGTTGCCCGCCTGATCGAAACAGGCACGCCCGCGGAAAATATCATGCTCCTGACCTTTACGAACAAGGCGGCAAGAGAGATGCTCAGAAGGGTAGAACTCCTGGTCGGCAGGAACATCTCAGGGCTTTTTGGCGGCACATTCCACCATATTGCGAATCTGCTTATCAGGCAGCACTGCCTGCTCATAGGATATAAGCAGGGATTCTCTATACTTGATCGGGAGGACTCAAGGGATCTGTTTGATTCCTGCATTGCCGAGGCGTATAAAAAGGAGACGATCCTCCCAAAAGGCAGCGTCCTGGCAGAGATATGCAGCCTCTCAAGAAATACTGACATGCAGGTTGAGGATGTCGTGCTCCAGCGCTTTTCTCACCTCTCCCATCTTCTTCAGGAGATCATTAACATAGCAGATATATATCACAGGAAGAAGCTTCAGCTGAACCTTCTTGACTTTGACGATCTGCTGCATGGATGGAAAAGACTTTTTGTTGAGCACGCAAATATACGCGAATACTATTCGATAAAATTCAGGCATCTGCTGGTTGACGAATACCAGGATACGAACAGGCTTCAGGCAGATATCATAGACCTCACAACCGGCCCGGAGGGAAATCTTATGGTGGTGGGCGACGATGCCCAGTCTATCTATTCCTTCAGGGGCGCTTCCTTCGAAAATATCCTGAAGTTTCCCCAAAGGCATACGGGCACGGCGCTGTACAAGCTGACCACCAACTATCGCTCCACAGCCCAGGTGCTGCACCTTGCAAACAGCAGCATAATGCATAACCGCAGGCAGTTCAGCAAAGACCTTCATGCCGTCTCTGCTGATGGTGAGCTGCCGTATGTGGTTGCGCTTAAGGACGTGTTTGAGCAGGCAGAATTTGTGGCATCAGTAGTAATGGACCTCCAGGCTGACGGGCAGCCATTCGATGATATCGCTCTGCTTTATCGCTCACATTATCAGTCCATGGAACTACAGATGGAATTCCAGCGCAAGGGCATACCTTTTGAGGTGAGGTCAGGCCTTACGTTTTTCGAGCAGGCGCATATAAAGGATACGCTTGCGTTTCTGAAGATCATTGCCAATCCCAATGATGAGATCAGCTGGAAGCGGGTGCTGAAGCTCATACCCGGCATCGGCAACATAACTGCCGCGAAGATCTGGAATTTCATCCATAAGGAGGAGAAGCCGGTTGAGGCGGTCTTTGATGCATACAGGCTTGCCCCAAAAAAGGCAGGGGCCGGCTTCAGCAGATTCCTCGAAATGCTGAGCGTCCTGAAGCATGAGCGCTATCTTGGCATGCCGTCTGCAGCGATAGATTATGTGATGCAGCATGGATATGAAGACCACCTCCATGCCACCTACCCAAATGCCGATATGAGGGTTGAAGATATAGCACAGATGACGAAATTTGCCGGGCAATATGATCAGCTCGACAGATTCCTGGGAGAGATGACTCTGCAGGGGCTTGCTGATGCAGCCGAAGGATCAGAGGCCTCTGAAGGCAGGATAATCCTTTCGTCCGTGCATCAGGCAAAGGGGCTTGAGTGGAGCACAGTCTTCATGATTGGCCTCAATGACGGGAAGTTCCCTTCCGCCAAGTCGCTCAGGAATGAAGACGAGGAAGAGGAACGAAGGCTTTTTTATGTGGGTGTCACCAGGGCAAAGAGATCCCTTTATCTCTGCTATCCTGTGGCAGCGGATGACCGGCAGTACGTGGGGATTGCCCAGAAGTCCAGGTTTCTGAAGGAACTTCCTGAGGACTGCTTTGAAGAGATGGCAGTCGAGGATCTATAAATCAGGCAGGCTTTTTTGGTAATCTAAATATTATGACTTTTTCTGAGGCGATAAGGGCGGGGTTCAATACTGTTAACAAACGCCTGCAGCTTGTCGGCATACAGGCAGCGCTGATGATCGTAAACTGCATAGGTTTTTTTGTGGTCGTCGGCATACCGCTTGGAATCGCCTTTGTGATATTCGGTCTTGACCTGACCGGACTTACAAAGGCAAAAGACATCTTCTCTGTCTTTTCGAACCCTTCTGAATTCATCACCAACTATCTCTGGCTGGTGCTGATGGTGGTGACCAGCATACTGCTGTATCTGTTTATTGTTACTACACTTGGCCTTTACGTCTTCAGCGGCTCAGCCGGCATTATAGGCAGGAGCATCCTTGATCCTTCAGAGCCCTTCAGCATGAAACGGTTCTTTCGGGAGGCAAGACAGTTCTTTTTCCCTCTCATGTGGTACACCTTTTTCATAGGCCTAATCGTGGTTGCAATTGCAGTTATGTTAGGTCTTTTCGGCGCAGGCATTGCGGCTGTTGTTTCTACTGCAAAGACCCAGGACTCTACCCTTGCCCTCTTCCTCGGCATCTTCTTTTCGCTGGTGGTTGCAGTAACCGGGGCATGCCTTCTGCTTGCCCTGCTCGCTGCAACGGTCTACGGCATAGCTGCGCTTTTCTTTAAGCGCGAGGGCTCCTGGAATGCGTTCAGGGAGGCCTGTCTGTTTCTCTGGAATCAGCAGCAGGCCTTCTGGCTCTATGCTATACTCTTCTTAGGCTATATTACGGCAAGTTTTTTTGCCTTGCTGATCAGCTTCCCGTTTCGCCTCATCCCTATTGTCGGGACGATTGTCTCCTTCCCGATCCAGCTCCTGTCGTATATAGTCCAGGGCTACCTCGGCCTCATTGTTATTGCCGTTGTCTTCATCTATTACCATGAACTTCAGATAAGGAAGCCTGAGAATGTGACTGCTGAACCATCGGCTGATTCGGCCCCTGCTTTGGCAGCTACAGCCGCAGGTTCCATGAGTCCTGATGATACTTCTGCTGCTGAAGCTCAAGGGCATGCAGATTCTCTTTCGGCTCAGGATGAGAAATCATAAGCCTGACGCTGAAGGTCTCTTCAAATGCTGCGCGCACTGCCTCCCTGAAATTCTGTTCGTCAAAATGAGGCAGGATCTCCTTAAGCCCTTTCAGTACACTGTCTTGCTCTGAGGTCTTTCTGCCTGTGATATGACAGATCCTTTCTGTATCGCAGACATAAGGCAGTGCGCCCTGCTGCAGAAGCCCGTCCTTCCAACGTTTCTGTGCAGCTCCGGCGATCTTTTGGTTATTCAGGAGAAGCTCGCCATACGAACTTGACCCAAAACAGAGGGGATTTCGGGCCAGTACCCTGCCCCTTTCTCTTGTCATCTCCGATCTGACAGAAATGCCGGTATTCTGGAATGCAAGGTTGAATGCTCTGCTTATCATGCGGTAGCTTTCGATCAGTCCGCCGGAAAAGGGTTTCCTGTCGGTAGGGACAGAGAAGCTGTATGTAAGCTCATAACCATGGAGGACCGCCCTGCCTCCTGTGGGCCTTCTCACAACAGGGATGCTGTTCTGCCTGCAGTAATCGAGGTCAAGGTCTTCTGTCTTCTGAAAACAACCTAAGCTTAATGAGGGCCTGTCCCAGCTGTAGAACCTCAGTGTAGCTGGCGCCTCACGGGTTCTGACTGATATGGCTATTGCCTCGTCCAATGCCATATTGTACGAGGCGCTGCCTGCCCCTGAATCAAGGAAACGCCAAAGTGTATCCATGCATGACTATAATGAGAATTCCTGCGGCAAATCAACTGCCTGCAGTCCTGCTGAGCCCTGGTAAGGTTGCTCAAAGGCCTCATATTATCTATTATAAATACAGGTCAATATGAAACGTGCTCTCCAGGATATACAGGGCTGTCTGAAGGCAAAAACACTTGTTTCTGTCTGCTTGGCGCTGATGCTGTCTGCAGTTTCAGTTTCTGCCTCAACTGCGGCCCCAGGAGGCAAAGAGGCCTTTGAAAAAGGCAGAAGCGATCTCGCTTCCGGCCGTTACAGCGATGCAGTATCCTGGCTGCTGATTGCCCAAAAGGATTTTTCAGTTCTCGAAGATTACGTCCTGCTCTATATTGCCGATGCGTACCACAATCTTGGAGAGCATGAAAAGGCACGGGATACACTAAAAGATCTGATCAAGAGATACCCTTCCTCTCCCCTGAGGAAAAAGGCGCGGATGGCTGAGATCAGGACAGAAAAGGAAATCCGCAATGAGCTGCAACTGCCTCTTTATGAGGCTTACGTGAGGGACTTTCCTGAAGACAATGAAGCGTATTATACCTATGGCCTGCTGCTGAAAAAAAACGGTGAGCAGGACAAGGCTAATGCCGTCTTTAAGAGGCTCTATATCAGGGCAGGCCATCTTTCCTCTGCTGCGCGCAGTGAACTGAGCGGGGTTGAGATCACCCCGGCAGACCTTGTGGAGCGCGCCTCCAATCTGAGCAGACAGTATGATTTTGAAGAGGCTGAGCGCGACCTCAGGCAGGCGCTTTCCTCTGGCCCTGGCAATGCGCATGATGAGATCCTGAAGAGCCTTGCATATGCCCTTTTCAAACAGAAAAAATACCGGGAAGCAGCAGAGATCTATGGAAAACTGAACGACCAGTTTTACAGGGCACGCTCGCTCTACCGGGCAGGCGACAAAAAAGGCTTTGAGGCAACTCTGGCCGCGCTCACAAACAGCAATGACAGGAAGGCCGGGTTCCTGCTCGTCACGGTTGCCTCTGACAGAAGAAGGGAAAGGGACTATGGCAGGGCAATACAGTTATATCAGGAGGTGCTTAAGGGCTATCCTGCTGAGGCAGAGGATGCCCTCTGGGGCATAGGGTGGAGCCAATACCTGTCAGGCAGCTATCAGGAGGCTGAGGAGACCTTCTCACAGCTCTATAGTCAATACAATGATCTCAAATATCTCTATTGGCAGGCCAGGAGTATGGAGGCTCAAAACAGGGATGCCTCTGCCCTCTACCTAAAGATCAGAACTGCAGGAGGCAATAATTTCAACTTCTATGCTGTTCTTTCCTATGCCCGGAGCGGCAGTATGATCCCAAGACTCGCAGCCATAAACCTGCCTGAGTCAGTTGCAGGGAAGGCTTCTTCAAACGAAAGGGTGGAGGCGCTGATCTCCCTTGCTATGCGGGATGAGGCTGTTTTGGAGCTTTCTACATCAGGCAGGAATATCTCATCAATGCCTGATCTTGTATACAATGCAGCCAGACTCCAGGATCTTGGCGAATTCAGGCGTTCTATCGGCCTGGCCTCAAGGCTGCCCTATTCTGAGGCTCTCCACCGTTTCTGGTATCCCCTTGCCTTCTGGGACACTGTGCAACAGGCATCAAAACGCAATAATATTGATCCGCTGCTGATACTTTCGGTTATGCGTGAGGAGAGCAGGTTCGACCAGGCTGTAAAATCACCGGCAGGCGCATATGGGCTGATGCAGCTGATGCCCCAGACAGCGTACCGCCTTGACAAAAGCCTTAATCTTGGAATCCGGAACCCCTCTCAGCTCACAGATCCGAAAAATAACGTACTGTTAGGGAGTTATTATATGCGGGCCCTGCTCAATGAGTTTCAGTCGCTTGCGCATATGCTGGCTGCATATAACGCAGGTGAGACGGCAGTAAGATCCTGGCAGCAGCGCTTTGACTATCGCTCAGTAGACGAGTTTATCGAAGATATTCCGTACAACGAAACGAGGAATTACGTCAAAAAGGTGCTGACCAGCTATTTTCACTACAAGAGGGCAGATGATTCCCAGCAGGGCGATGAAAGAGGCATAGAGATCTTCCTCGGAAAGGCCTCGTAGTATGGACACAAAACCAATGCATCTGGTATCGTAACCAATGGTATGGAAAGCATCCCTTTTCGATGATGAGCCTATGGCTCCGTCATCAATCAGTCAAGGGGAAGGGCCATTGCATACAGGCAAGGAGGTAACACAAGTGGACAGGCTCAAGAACCTTGAGGAAAAGATAGCAACAGCAGTCGAAAGGGTAAAGGCCCTGAAAGAGGAAAAGGTCTCACTCGAAAGGAAGATCGAGGAACTCAAATCCCTTCTTGAGGATAAGAGCCGGGAAGTGGAGGCTCTGAAAGACGAAAAGGTATCGATCAAGAGCCAGGTGGAAGAGCTTCTTGAGGAGCTCGAAACCCTGGAGATCTGATACTTCAGTGGGCAGCGTAGAGATAAGCATCCTCGGCCATAAATACACCATTAAAGGCGATGCCCACGAGGAATATATCATGCATCTTGCAGCATATGTTGAAGAAAAGCTGCAGGAGATCCATGACAACAACCCCAATATAACCCCCCTGAAGGCCTCAATTCTTGCATCTCTCAATATTGCGGATGAACTGCACAAGCTCAGGGATGATCACGACAGGGCAGCCAGGACCATAGAGGAGAAGACCAACGCCCTTAGCGGTCTTTTCGACTGACCGGCATCGCCTCTTTTCTGGGCATTTCCTTGCCATAATTATTATTTCAGATAAATAAATCGGCCATCCATGCAGCTTCGCAGTGTTACAAACAAATGATAAACAGCCATTTCACCGAAAATAATCATTAAAATCAAGAGGTTTAAAAAAAACCTTCTTTGGCCTTGACATATACCATATCTTGTGGTTAAATTCTTACATCAAACACAAGATGTTGTTTATTATCACTACCAGGATCAAGGCCCTGACACAAATAAATAGAGGCAAAATGATACGGCATCACCAGCGTCCGGCATCCTGTTTTTCGATAAAGACAACAATTTTTTTGAGCATAATTCAGCGTTCAATGGAGGAGATCATCTCATGAAGAGCAAAACGTCAGCAATAGGTATTGCCCCAAATGCACTGAAGGTCCTGGAGAAGAGGTATCTCAAAAAGGACGAAGAAGGCAATGTCATTGAAGGACCAGGGGATCTTTTCAGGAGGGTTGCAAAGACTATTGCACGCGCTGACATGATGTACGGCAAGTCAGAAGCTGATCTGCTGCTCCTTGAAGAGGAATTCTATCATATGATGACCTCGCTCGCTTTCCTTCCCAACAGTCCCACGCTCATGAATGCAGGCAGGAAGCTCGGGCAGCTCTCTGCCTGCTTTGTGCTTCCGATTGGCGATTCCATGGAATCCATCTTTGATGCAGTAAAACAGACCGCCATAATCCATAAGTCAGGAGGAGGCACAGGCTTCAGCTTTTCGAGCCTCAGACCTGGCGGCGATATTGTCGGCTCCACCAAAGGCGTATCCTCCGGCCCTGTATCTTTCATGACTGTATTCGACACAGCAACCGAGGCAGTAAAGCAGGGAGGCACCAGGCGGGGCGCCAACATGGGCATTCTCCGCGTTGATCATCCTGATATCATCAACTTCATCACTGCCAAGGACGACAATACCCGGTTCAACAACTTTAATATTTCAATTGCCATAACCGACCGTTTCATGCAGGCTGTCAGGGACGATACAGACTATGAACTGATAAACCCCAGGACAAAACATGTTGTCAGGTCACTCAAGGCGCGGGAAGTCTTTGACCTGATCGTAAACCATGCCTGGAAAAACGGCGAGCCCGGGATTGTCTTCATAGACAGGATCAATGCCTCAAACCCTACTCCCAAGGTCGGCGAGATAGAATCAACAAACCCCTGCGGCGAGCAGCCTCTTCTGCCTTACGAGTCCTGCAACCTGGGCTCGATCAACCTCTCGATGATGGTGACTGAGGGAGCTGTCAACTACCAGAAGCTGAAAAAGACGGTCTGGAAGGCAGTTCATTTCCTTGATAATGTGATCGACGTAAACAGATATCCGATCCAGAAGATCGCCGAGATAACACGGGCAAACAGAAAGATCGGCCTTGGGGTGATGGGCTGGGCAGACATGCTGATCCTGATGGGCATTCCCTACAATTCCCCTCAGGCAATAGACCTCGCAAAAGAGGTTATGGGCTTTATCCAGAAGGAGGCCAAGGCTGCATCTTCTTTGCTCGCAGAAGACAGGGGCGTATTCCCCAACTATGCTGAGAGCATCTATGACGGCAAGATGAAGATGAGAAATGCTACAGTCACCACAATCGCTCCAACCGGCACTCTTTCGATCCTTGCGACCTGCTCCTCCGGTGTTGAGCCGCTTTTTGCGGTCTCCTATGTCAGGAACGTGATGGAGGGCACCAAACTCCTTGAGATCAATCCGCATTTTGAAAAGGTGGCAAAAGAGCGCGGGTTCTGGTCAAGGGAACTGATGGAGCGGATCGCCGAGAAATGTTCGCTCCGTGATTTTGACGAAATCCCGGATGACATAAAGGCAGTATTCGTGACTGCCCATGACATCAAGCCTGTTGAGCATGTCGCGATGCAGTCAGCCTTTCAGGAGTTTGTTGACAATGCCGTATCCAAAACAGTGAACTTCTCCCACAGCGCCACTCCCAAGGATGTAGAAAACGTCTACCTTCTTGCCTACGAGCAGAACTGCAAGGGAGTGACAGTATACCGCGACGGCTCGCGCGATGAGCAGGTGCTTTCAACCGGCAAGGCAGGCGCAAAGCAGACAGAGCAGCAGCCGACTGAGACCAAGATAGTCCCGAGGAAACGGCCGGATGCGATCATAGGGGTGACCCGCACCATGAACACCGGCTGCGGCACGATATATGTGACCATAAATGAGGACGAAAACGGCCATCTCTTTGAGCTTTTTACGCATATGGGAAAGGCAGGGGGCTGTGCCTCGAGCCAGGCAGAGGCGATCGGCAGGCTCGTGAGCCTTGCGCTCCGCTCAAACATAGAGCCTGATGTGATCATCAAGCAGCTCAAGGGCATCACCTGCCACAACCAGACCTGGGCAAACGGCGGCAAGATCACCTCCTGCTCGGATGCCATAGCCAAGGCCCTCGAAAAGTATATGGAGAAGGGCGCAAAGGGCAATGGCAACGGCGGCAAGCAGCATAGGGAGAATGTCTTCATAGGCGCATGTCCGGAATGCGGCGGCGCAGTGGAGCATGAAGGCGGCTGCGCAGTCTGCCATAGCTGCGGCTTTACCAAGTGTGCATAGATTTGTGGAATCTACAAAGGACTTAACAAGGATAAAAAGATATTTCAGGGAAAGGGCCGAGGTTTCGGCCCTTTATCTTTTTGGCAGTCTCGGCAGAGGCAGGGCCAATGCTGATAGCGACATAGATATCGCCGTGCTGATTGACGAAGCACAGCTTAAAAGAAGGAACTTCGAGGGCCTGAAGAACCGCTATTATGCCGCGTCCCCGACTTTTTCACTCAGGACTGTTGATATCGTAGTCCTGAACACTGCCCCGACCTTTCTGAAGTATCAGGCGCTGAAAACCGGCAAGCTTCTCTTTGACAGAAAGCGAAAGCTCAGCACAAAGTTCATCGAAAAGGCGATCACCGAATACCTCGATTTCAAACCTGTCGAGGACATATACCTTGACTCTGTTGCGGGACGTTTCAGGAGGGCAAACAATGGTCGATAAATCCCTTGTATTGAGAAAGATCGATAAGATAGGCGCTTACCTCGGCGTTGTACGGCAGAAGAAAGACCCTGGGGTCAATGCATTTCAGAATGACCGGGATCTCCAGAGCATCGTTCTCTTCAATCTCATTCAGGCGATTCAGACCTGCATTGACATCGGCACTCATATCATCAGCGATGCGCGCTGGGACATGCCCGGCACACAGGCTGAT
>CAYUNK010000021.1:0-35842 GCA_964446125.1 uncultured Nitrospiraceae bacterium
TCCTCTGCATGATTTTCGATCCGTGAGATTGCTGTCTTCTTGGTCTTCAGTTTGTAGGCGAGTTCTTCCTGTGTCATGCCTGCCTTCTCCCGAGCCTGCTTAAGCACCACGCCTATCTTGAACTGCCCGTAGCCCTCTTCATATCCTTCGGCAAAGGCCCTGTCTCTCTTTTTTCTTTCGGAAAAGTATTTCTTCAGGTCACTCATTGTCGAGGTCTTCTACCAAGCTAAGCACCCATGCAGTCTTCTGAGCTGCCTTTCCCGGCAGTGAATCGAGAAACTCCTGCACAGGGCATTTGCCTGCAGCAGTCCTATAGAAGATTACCGTCTTACCCACCGAAGTATGTTAACCTGCATGTTAACTATTGTCAAAACGTAGGGTATTTCCGAATATCCTCTGCTTTGATTGGCTGCATATACATGAGTCAGCAGAGGGGCTATAAGAACATCGCCTCAAAGTCCCTCGGCGTAATTATCCGGATGCCCTGATACGTCTTCAACTCCAGAAGGTCTGCATCGCCTGTCACCAGATATTCAGCGTTTGCAGCCATTGAACAGGCAAGAATGTTATCGTCATCTGGGTCGCGGCAGACACCTTTGAGCTGCAGTTTATGTTCGATTATCTGGCCGACCGCTTCAGTGACAGGCTCCATTGCTGATGCTATTTCGCCATCTGCAAGGCGGAATTTTCTTTCGAGAATATGCCGGATTTCATTTGTGATAAAGGGGCACGAGACAAGAGAGAATTCCCTCATGCGTGCCCTGTGCAGGAGTCTCGCGCAGAGCCCTTCGGTTATCAGCGCCGCGATAAAGACATTGGAATCAAATACTGCCTTCATGAAAACGCGTTGAACACATCATCTTCACTGACGATTCCGAGTTTCTTTGCTTTTGGCGCAAGTTTCCTCTGGACAGCCTTCAGCTTCATTTCCCACAGAAACATAGCGAGGGACTCCTTCACAATATCGCTTTTATTGCGACCCGTGCTTTTTGCGAATCTGTCGAGTTCTTCAGACATATGCTCAGGAAGGCTCACCGATAATACCGTTCTCATAATGCACCTCCTGTATTACAATACACTACATGTGACAAAATTTCAAAGTATCAGGAAGGCACTTTCATGCAAGCGCATGACAGGACTGCCGGCAGAATGACAAAGCAAGTGGCCTTTCAGGCATGAAGGAATTCAAAAATACTGTTTGACCGTAATTATTCTGATTCCCGTATATTCGTTCAATGAAAGATCAGATTCTATTGGCCCTGAGTTTAAGGAGAAAGGCAAGCGCAACAGCAAACATCACAAAACTGATGCCCTGGGAGGTCGAGATGCCGTGCGTGATGAAGCCCCTTTCTATATCCCCCCTGAAGAGTTCCACAACAGCCCTGATAACAGCATAGTTCAGAATATAGATCCAGAAGATCTGGCCATGAAACGTCTTTCTTGCCCTGATCAGAAGCAGGAGGCCAAAGTTCAGGAATTCAGCCCCGGCCTCATAAACCTGCGTAGGATGAAGAGGCACGCCCAGGATCGCAAGTGATTCCGGATTGGTGAAGGTGACGGCCCACGGCAGGTCTGTCGGAGTGCCGTAGCAGCAGCCTGCGCAGAAGCAGCCGAGCCTTCCCAGGGCATGGCCGACTGCAATGGACGGGGCCCAGACATCAACCGTCTGCCAGAGGGCAAGGCCATGCCTCTTTGCATACCATAATACCGTCGGCAACGCAAAGATCACCCCGCCGTAAAAGACGAGTCCGCCCTCCCATATCTTGAGCATGTCCAGAGGATGGCCTGCAAAATGGGGCCAGTCCGTGGCGATGAAGAATATCCGCGAGCCTATTATGCCGGAAAAGAGCGCATAGAAGCCTATGTCCGTGATCTTCTCCTTTGGCAGACCTTCACGCGCTGCCTGCCGCAGGGCAAGCCAGAGGCCAAGCAGGAAGGCAGATGCTATCATAAAGCCGTACGTATGGATTGTGAGCGGGCCTATCTTGATCAGGACCGGAAACATTACTGCCCTCTCCTTAGGATGCTGAGGGCCATAAATACCATGCCGACCGAAAGCGCAGAATCGGCCACATTAAAGGCAGGCCAGTGATGTCCGCCGATATAGATATCAACAAAGTCTACAACATACCCGTGGGTCAGCCGGTCAATAAGATTGCCTGCAGCGCCCCCGGCAAGAAGCGCAAAGATCCTGTGGTCCTCCCTGCCCTTCGCTATTACCCATGCCATAAATATCAGCGCAGCGATGGAGATCGAGATGAAAAAGAGGTTCCCGAGGCTGCTGAACATGCCAAAGGCAGCGCCCTTGTTATGAACATTTACCAGATTCAGCATCGGCAGGAGTTCTATCGTCTCATATGGCCTGATATTATTTATGACAAGATACTTTGTTGCCTGGTCAAGGACAACAACCGCAAGCGCAATGATAAGAGCAGCCCTGATCCTGTTTTTCACTGAACAGCCTCATGGCATCTAAAGCAGATTTCGGGCATATCGCTGAAGCTGCCTACGCTTTCAGACCAGTTCCAGCACCTCTGGCACTTGTCTCCAGAGGCCCTCTCAACAAGCACCTGGGCCCCCTTGATAGAAGCCCCCTCATGCGCGCCGGACAGCGCCCCATCGCTCAGGGCCACAGAGGATACCAGGAAGAAGGCGGGCAAAAACGCTGCATACTGCTCTGCAAGCTCGCGGTATTCAGCAGGAAGGAATATGCTTACAGATGCCTCAAGAGAGTTTCCGATGAATTTTTCGGCCCTCCTGATCTCGAGCGCCTTGTTCACCTCGTCCCGCAGAATCAGCAGCCGCCTCCAGCGTTCATCAAGTTCTGCATCAACGAACCGCTCATCTGTCTCTGGGAATGACGAAAGAAAGACCGACGCCTCTGTATTATGTGCCCTGCCTCCGGCCTCCTGCTTTATGATATATCCCCATACCTCTTCCGCAGTGAAGGTCAGAACAGGCGCCATAAGCCTGGTCAGCGCAGAAAGAACCTCAGAGATGACCCACTGGCTCGCCCGTCGCTCGACAGAGTCTGCCCTGGCAGTGTAGAGCCGGTCTTTCAGGATATCCAGATATATCGAACTCATATCAACAACGCAAAAATTATGTATCGAATGAAAGACCTCGTGGAACTCATAATTCTCATACGCCCTGGTCACCCTGCTGATAAGGCCCTGGAGCCTGCATAATGCCCAGCGATCCATCTCCTGAAGCCGGCCTGAATAGTCCTGATAGTCAAAATCATAGAGGTTGCTCAGCAGGAACTTGCAGGTGTTCCGGATCTTTCTGTACGCCTCTGTAAGGCGGTTAAGTATCTCCTTTGATATTCTTATATCGTCGCGGTAGTCCTCTGCAGAGACCCATATGCGGAGGATCTCGGCGCCGTGATTTTTTATGATCTCCTGCGGCGCTATCACATTGCCCTGGGACTTCGACATCTTCTTGCCCGCGCCGTCAACCACGAACCCATGCGTAAGCACAGTGCGATACGGCGCCTTGCCACGCGTGCCGACCGATGCAAGGAGCGAACTCTGGAACCAGCCCCTGTGCTGGTCGCTGCCTTCGAGGTACAGATCAGCAGGCCAGTGGAGCCTCGGGTCATTTTCGAGCACTGCAGCATGGCTTACGCCCGAGTCGAACCATACATCAAGGATGTCCAGCTCCTTGCGGAACAGGGAAGAGCCGCACTCTGCACAGGCATAGCCCTGAGGCAGGAACTCCTCTGCCTCCTTTGTATACCAGACGTCTGCGCCCTCTCTTTCGACATGACCGGCAATGGCATCGAGCACTGCCTCGTCCTTCACTGAGGCGCCGCAGTCGCTGCAATTGATGATCGTGATCGGCACACCCCAGCTGCGCTGGCGGGATATGCACCAGTCAGGCCTGGAGGAGACCATATTATAGATCCGGTCCCTGCCCCATGCAGGAACCCAGTTGACCCTGTCAATCTCCCCAAGACATTTAGCGCGAAGCCCCTCATGCTCAACAGATATGAACCACTGCTCTGTTGCACGGAATATGACCGGCTTCTTGCACCGCCAGCAGTGCGGATAAGAATGCGTTATCTTCTCCTGCGTTATCAGCGCGTCGCCTGTCTTCAGGGTCTCGACAATGGCGGCATTTGCCTTAA
This sequence comes from uncultured Nitrospiraceae bacterium, assembly GCA_964446125.1. GTDB lineage: Bacteria > Nitrospirota > Thermodesulfovibrionia > Thermodesulfovibrionales > UBA6898 > UBA6898. The sequence goes on from CAYUNK010000021.1 coordinate 4,130, forward strand.
ACACAAACTGCCCCTGCAGGTCTCCCGCCTGCTTTGTAAACTTGCCGCCGTCATCTACAGGCGCATAGATCTCAAGCCCGTACCTGAGGCCGACCTCATAGTCATCCTCGCCATGGCCGGGGGCGATATGCACAATGCCTGTGCCTTCCTCCAGCGAGACAAACTCGCCAAGCACGACCTTTGATCTTCTGCCGATAAAAGGATGCCGGGCCTCCATATGTTCAAGGTCCCTGCCAAGCCTCTTCGATATAACATTTCCTTCAAGTCCGATCCGCTCTTTAAGCGCCTCAAGCCTGCCCTCTGCAACGATATATATTTCATCGTTCTGCCGGACTGCCGCATATTCGATCTCAGGATGCACTGCAAGGGCAAGATTTGCAGGAAGCGTCCATGGGGTGGTGGTCCAGATGACCATAAAGACCTTCTTCCCGCTCAATTCGGACGAAAACGCAGAGGCGCTGTCTCCGCCAAGCTCAAACTTCACAAATACCGAGGGAGATTCCTTGTCTGCATATTCGACCTCTGCCTCTGCCAGAGCAGTGACGCAGGAGGGGCACCAATGCACAGGCTTTTTCCGCTTATGCACAGAGCCGTTCTTCACAAACCGGTTAAACTCCCTCACAATCGAGGCCTCATATGCATAGGCCAGGGTGAGATAGGGCCGGGACCAGTCTCCAAAGACGCCCAACCGCCTGAACTCATCCCGCTGAAGCCCAACGTATTTCTCGGCGTATTCCCTGCAGAGCTGCCTTTTTTCGATAAGACCGACGCTCTCCTTCCTGTCGCCCAGGTTCTTGTCCACCTGCAGTTCGATCGGCAGGCCATGACAGTCCCACCCCGGGATATAGGGAGCCCTGAACCCCTTCATGGTCTTGTATTTGACTATGATATCCTTCAGGATCTTGTTCAGGGCATGACCCATATGAATGTTGCCGTTGGCGTAAGGAGGCCCGTCATGCAGTATATACGGCCTGCGGCCCCTGCCCTGCTCCTGTATAAGCGCATAGATATCCTTTTCTTCCCATGCCTTCAGCATCTCAGGCTCCCTCTGTGCAAGGTTGGCCTTCATCGGAAAGTCTGTCTGGGGAAGATTAAGCGTATTCTTGAAATCTCTTGTCATGGCCGGCCTCAATACCACCTTATCGTTAGTAGCAGGATCCGACAGACCCTGATGTTCCCTGCAGGAAGAAGACTCTGCACCAGGCAGATCCGGAGACTCAGAAACCGCTGCTTCAGCCTGATCAGGCTGACCCTGGGGCGCATCTGTCAAAACAGGCGTCTGTTTCTGCGGATTAATCACCCATATGCTGCCGAAGTCCTTCTCCTGATAGACCCTTGCCATGCCCAGCCTGAGCAGCTCAAGCAGGGCAAGAAAGGTGACTATAAGCTGCAGCCTGCCCGTTGCGCCTGCAAAGAGGTCCTCAAACCTTATCGTGTCGCAGTCCTCAAGCCTTCCGGCAATATACATGATACGGTCCTTGACCGTAAGCGTCTCCTTGGTGATGGTCCTGACTTCCTCAGGAGCGCTGTCGAGGATCTTCTTGAAGGCCCCAAGCAGGTCAAAGAGATTGATATCAAACAGAAAGAGCTCCTGCTGTTCTTCTGCCTTTTCATCGCTGAATACGGTCTTGTCCCTCATGAAGAGTTTATGCGCCTCATCCTCCTTTTCTTTAAGGATAGAGGCGGCATCCTTATATCCCTGATACTCAAGGAGCCTCTGCACAAGTTCAAGCCTCGGATCTTCCATCTCCTCAGGAGGCGCCTCCTCGTCTACGGGCAGAAGCATCCTGGACTTGATCTGGATGAGGGTCGCAGCCATGACCAGAAACTCGCCTGCTATATCGAGGTCCAGTTCCTTCATCATCTCTATATAATGCAGGTACTGGCCTGTTATCAGGGATATGGGGATATCATAGATATCCACCTTGTTCTCCCTGATAAGATGCAGGAGAAGGTCAAGAGGCCCTTCAAATACAGGTAGTTTTACGCTATACAGGTCTTCCATAATAAGCAGATCACCCTGATGCCGGTCTATTTTGAGATGAATATTGTAACAAATTGAGCAGGAAATTAGTCCCGATTTGATTTCATCTGCAAAGCATAGTATTCTTAAGTTAATGAAACCCGCCGGATTCGTCTCAGCATGCCTCCTGGTCCTGGCATCAGCCGGTATATCCCAGGCAGAGGTGTCGCAGTATTTTGACCGCTCGGGCAGACTTGTTCAGGGACAGCAGAGGAGACCGGCCCCTGTTCATCAGCCTATGATGAAAAGATATTCTCTGCCTGAGGGCATAGAGCTCCGCCCTGACATCCGCTATGAATTCTATCCTGTCTTTGGAAAGACCTATGCCCAGATAATACGTTCAGTGGAAGACAACAGCCCCCGCAGTCAAAAAACCAGAAGACGGCAGCCTTCTGCGTATGACTGGGCCCTCGGATGGACCTATGATATATCCTATACCCTTGAGCCGGATGAAGACAGCGAAAAGGTTCATTGCGATATCGTGGTGACTAATCCTGTCATCTCTTATGATATTACAGTAACTCTGCCTGCCCTGACTGATGATTCTGCGCTCAACCCAATGGAAAAGGACCTCTGGAAGAACTACGTTGCAACGCTCCTGCAGCAGGCGCACAGCAGGGTAAAGATTATCAAGGACGACACCAGAGGCGCTATTGTGAGACAGTTCGGAGAAATAGCCTATATTTCTCTCAGCTATGAAGAAACAGAAAACGCGGAAGCAATTGTTGACCGCGCTGTCAGGGAAGCAACAGAGAAAATAGGCAGCGATATTGTCCGGCAGATCCTGCAGAATCTTGAGGCATACGAATCAGGCACAACACAGGACACGATAATCCGGCCGGAAAAGAGACCATAAGCAATCAGCACTGCCCCATAGGCCTGACCGAGCCTACAGCATCACCCTCTTAAGAAGAAGGGCGCTGCCGATCTTTTCGCCGACCTCACGTGATGCCCTGCCGATGGCATAGCTGACCGCCTCGATGCTGGTGTCATTGAACCAGATGCCTGCAGGCGACCGGTAAAACCTTATGACCTCGTCGAGCTCATCGTCAGTGAGGCTGCGGTATGTAAGAGCAAGCGAAACAAGCAGGTCCCTTGTCAGCTGTTGTCTATGGCCTTTCCTGATGGAGCTTACAAGCATATCTATCTCATCAGAATCCATCACGCTGCCGCCCTGCATCCTGACCTGCATGCCCTTGAGCATCTCAAAAAGAGAGGTCGAAACAATATCCGTGTTCAGTTCAGCCGCCCGGAAAGCCCTCTCCAGATCCCTTATGCGCTGTCTGCGGCCTTCCTGCAGCAGGTCGTATTCCTCATAGTGGGCAGATGACTTAAGCATCATCCCGGGCTGGCCTGCCGCACTCTCAAGTGCAGCAATCTTCCTGCCCAGCGGCGCCTTGAGCCACCGTACAACAGAAAGCATATGCTTTTTGTTGAACCTCGAACTGAATGTGCCCACCACAGCAGGATAGGTCTTATTGATCCTGTATGAGTCCCTGAGAAAGATGAGTATATCGTTATTCTGTCTCAGGTCGCTCATGCCTGACTGAAACATCAGAAGGCTGCTGCTCAGAACATCTGCATAGCTCTCCATCTGTCTTTTGGCGCCCGAAAGTTCCAGGGCTTCATGAATGAGACCCTGATCCTCTTTTGATATGCCTGCATGGGCAGGAATACTGTCTGAACGAAATTCAGGATCAATAAGGTACACCTGGTCAAAATAATCCCTCGAACAATCAAAGTTCCTAAGCTGGTAACAGGCATAACCAAGCATATAATAGACCCCAGGTTCGGGGTTCCGGAAAGCATACTCTTCAAGCAACGGGATCGCCCGCCTGTACTCGCCGGCCCTGAAATGTGCTACTGCCTTTTCATAGGTTTCGTCATACGCATATGCAGCAGAGCCGACAGCAAGCAGCAGGCTGCAGCAGAAGACTATCATCTGTTTCTTCACAAAACGCTCCTCATGCCTGAAAATGGCTTATAGTCATTATTATACCCAAATGAATACAGAGATGCGCGGACTGTATCTGAAAAGCCTGCTTTGAGACAAAGGAATAAGAGCGGCATACACCGGAGCAGATCTCCGGGGCTCGACTACCGGAACTTTTGGGGCAGTATTGGCCCTGCCGGCCTGAAAGCCGCCTGCTGTCAGGGTTTATAGCATCAATAGACGGCATTGGAATTGCCAATTATTTCTCTCAGCAGTTATTATATCAATGAAGAGCAGCTGTTAATATTTTGCATGCAAGGCGTTGTCTCGCATATGCTATGGGATTATCACTCTGCTGGAATTAATCTATTTATAACAGGAGCAGAAAATGTACAGAATACTAAAGAAAGAGATCCTCACGCCTGTAACCAAACTGATGGAGATAGAAGCCCCCCATGTTGCGAGAAAGGCTGCAGCAGGCCAGTTCGTGATCGTCCGCATTGATGAATTCGGGGAGCGGATTCCGCTGACCATCGCAGACTATGACCGCGCAGCAGGGACAATCACAATCATCTTCCAGGAACTGGGCAAATCCACTATCCAGCTCGGCAGACTCGGGCCCGGGGATTCAGTGGCATCCTTTGCAGGGCCTCTGGGGCATCCCACTGAGATCGGGAATTTCGGGACTGTAATATGTATGGGAGGCGGCGTAGGTGTTGCTCCTGTATATCCGATTACACGGGCGCTGAAAGAAGCAGGCAACAGGGTCATCTCGATCATAGGGGCGCGCACAAAAGAACTGCTGTTTTGGGAGGAGCGCATGAGGACAGTCTCTGACGAGCTTATCGTATGCACGGATGACGGCTCTTATGGCAGAAAGGCCCTTGTAACAGAACCCCTTAAAGAGCTTCTCGAAGACAGACAGAATACTGTCGCAAAGGTATGGGCAATCGGCCCAGGCATAATGATGAAGTTTGTTGCACTGACGACAAGGCCTCACAATGTCCCTACCATTGTGAGCCTCAATACGATAATGATAGATGGAACAGGCATGTGCGGAGGCTGCAGGGTGCTGCTTGAGGACGGCGCGCAGTTCGTCTGCGTTGACGGGCCTGAGTTCGACGGCCATAAGGTAGACTGGGATAACCTCCTGTCCAGGCTTTCGTTTTATAAAGATGAGGAGAAAAGGGCTGTCGAGCACTATGAACACAGGTGCAGAATGGATGGCGAAACCGTAAAGGGGAGGCAATAATGTCTGAAATGAAGCCTGCAGAACGCATGAAGATAAAACGGCATGAGATGCCGCATCAGGACGGGCGTGTACGATGCGGCAACTTTGAAGAAGTTGCGCTCGGTTATTCCCTTGAAACCGCAAGGGCAGAGGCAGAGCGCTGCCTCCAGTGCAAGGATCCCAAATGCGTTCAGGGATGCCCTGTCGGCGTGATGATACCCCAGTTCATCAGGGCCCTTCGCGAAGGCGATCTTCTGAAGTCAGTCGAATGGATGAAGGTCAAAAACAACCTGCCTGCAATCTGCGGCAGGGTCTGCCCTCAGGAAAGCCAGTGCGAGGGCAGCTGCATCCTGGGCAGAAAGGGCGAGCCTGTGGCTATCGGCCGGCTCGAACGCTTTGTCGGGGATTATGAACTGAGCCGGCGCACCTGCCCTTTGACCAGGGCCGCGAGGACCGGCAGGAGGGTCGCCGTGGCAGGCTCAGGCCCTGCGGGGCTCACCTGTGCTGTTGACCTCGGCAGGGAAGGCCACGATGTCACAATCTTTGAGTCTCTCCATGGCCCCGGAGGGGTGCTCATCTATGGCATACCCGAATTCAGGCTCCCCAAGGGCGTTGTCTCCGGAGAGATTGATTATGCCGTGCAATGCCTCGGCATAGAGATCAGGACAGACCATGTTATCGGCAGATCCATCACGCTCGATGAACTGCTCAATGAGTTTGATGCAGTATTTTTGGGCACAGGAGCAGGGCTGCCGTCATTTATGCCCATACCCGGCATCAATCTGAACGGCGTAATGTCTGCAAACGAGTTCCTCACACGGGTCAACCTGATGAAGGCCTACCAGTTCCCTCATTACGACACACCTGTCAGGCTTGGCAGGAGGGTCGCGGTGATCGGCGCAGGCAATGTGGCGATGGATGCAGTAAGATGCAGCCGCAGACTCCTGACGCTTGAGGCTGAAAGGACCGGCAGTGAACCGGGCGAGGCGCATATCGTATACCGCCGCTCAAAAGACGAGGTTCCTGCGAGGGCTGAAGAGGTGCATCATGCGGCTGAGGAGGGGGTGGTATTTAACTTCCTGACCAATCCTGTCGAAATTCTGGGAGATGAAAACAGACAGGTGCGTGCGCTTCGCTGTGTGCGCATGGAGCTTGGCGAACCTGATGCCTCGGGCCGGAGAAGGCCTGTGGAGATCAAAGACTCGGCTTTTGATATGCAGGTAGACACAGTCATCATGGCGCTCGGCACCAGCCCCAACCCGATCGTATTTGTTGATGCCGACGGGCTTGAGAGGACAAAATACGGAACTGCGGTTGCCGACAGCGAAACAGGAAGGACAAGAAAGAGGCGCATATGGGCGGGCGGCGATATCGTAACCGGCGCAGCCACGGTCATCAGCGCCATGGGCGCAGGCAAGCGCGCAGCCGCCGACATTCACAAATACCTCAAAGGCGAAACCCTCTGGGAGTGAGATCTTCGGGCAGGCTGATCAGGCAGCAGATCCGGAAGCTTCAGGCATAATGGACCTGCCGGGATCATCAGCAGGCAGGAATGCACTCCCTCTGCATCCGAAAAAAAAAGGCGCGTCCTCTGGGGCGCGCCTTTTTTTATTTTACCGTCCCGAATCAGGCAGTTACTGCAGAGTTCTCCATCTCCTTGAGCCAGAGCAGTCGCGAGCTGTTTACGATCGTCCTGTTCGTCTCCTGCATGAACTCATCAGCATCAATATCAGGGCCGCCTTCCCTTGCAAAGGCGCTGAAGGTGATCTTAGCCTTTGCCTTGGCAGCCTTTTTGACATCCGTATCCTTTACCGGCTTAAGTGATGCCCCGAGGGCCTCTGCCACTTCAGTGAATATGACGCCATTCTGTTTTGCCTGTCCTGCAGGCTCGCAGGCCTTATTGACCTTCTTTACCCTGCCGAGCCAGTCAATAATGCTGCCTTCAGACTCGAGGGTGGGAGTTGACGGCAGCACTATGTCTGCCTGTGAAGCGAGGTCTGTCATGTGGGAGGTCTGCACCACAAGGAACCCTGTATCCGGCCTCTTGCTGATCGGCGGCTCTCCTACAACATAGAGGGCCTTGCTTGATCCTGCAATGATATCACTGAACTTTCTGCCTCCGGTGGCAAGTCCCATGGCAACAACGCCTTTTGCATTGGCCTCAAGCGGAACAGCAGCAGCCCCGCCATTGACGAGCGCAAGGTTTGCCGCAGCCTTGTACAGGGCTGGCGCTGCCAGTACCACCGGCCTCTTTGCCGCGATAAACAGATCTGCAGCAGCCATCGCAGCATCAGAAGGATTGACCGGGGCGAGGGCCTCGACCATCTCCTTCGGGGCCTTCCTGCCCTTTGAGATCACGGCCTGCCCCAATTCCATCAGCATCGCTATCTCGTCGCCCTTCAGCAGCGCCGAGGCCTTTGATGCGATCCCAGGATCGCCTGAATGGACAACCACCAGTTTTGCTCCGTTGTTCACCTTCTTTCGCACGATCGCATCCAGGGCAGGCAGCACCCTCCTGTACTGGTCAGGCGCTATGCCTGCCAGCACGATGAGGTCTGCATTTTCGAGATCAACCTCACCGCCCTTCAATGCATCATCGCCGGAATAGAGGCTTACAGTCGTATTGACATTGTCTGTCTTTAATGCCTCGGCCAGCTTCTTCATCAGCGCAGCATCCTCATTTAAAATGGCTGCTGTAGAGACGATTGCGGCCTCTGCGCCGGCCGACTTCATCTGGCCTGCAACTGCCTTTATCGCATCTTCCCATGAGGTCTCCTGCAGTTCGTTGTTTACCCTCTTCATCGGCTGCGTCACCCTCAGGTCGCCATGGAGGCTGTCAAAGCCGAACCGTCCTATGGCGCATATATACCTCTCTTCGGCTCCGTCAGGGGCGCCTGCATTTATCTTTACTATCCCGCCGTCCTTTGAACTTACCGAAATGCTGCAGCCGTTTCCGCAGGAAAGACAGACAGAGTCTGTCTTTACATATTCCCATTCCCGCCCCTTTCTCCAGCGGTCAGCCTCAAGCAGGGCATTTACAGGGCATGCATCTACACAGCTGCCGCAGAAGGTGCAGCCCGAATCCTGAAGGGGTTTCTCATTGCCGGTCACAACCTTGGCCCCAACGCCCCTTCCTGAAAACTCCAGGACATTCGTATCCTGCGCCCTGCAGATCCTGATGCATCTGCTGCAGAGCACACAGTATTCAGGGTCCCTCTTTATGAAGGGGTTGCTCTCATCTGTCGGATAGCCGAACTTCTTTCTCGAGAAACTGGACTCCTTTATCTCGAAATCATAAGCATATTGCTGAAGATTGCAGGAGCCTGCCTTGGTGCAGGTCATACAGTCAAGAGGATGCATCGAAACGATAAGGTCAGTGACGAACTTCCTCACCTCAACCACCCGGTCTGTGGCCGTCAAAATGCTCATTCCCTCTTTTACCCTTGTATTGCAGGCGATCACAGGGGCCTTTGCGCCTTCAACCTCGACCAGACAGAGTCTGCAGGCGCCGATTCCCTTCATGCCCTTCATATAGCAGAGGTTCGGGATATGCACACCCGCTGTTTCAGCCGCATCAATGAGATTTGTCCCCTCTGCCACCTTTACATCTTTTCCGTCTATCTTCAGATTCACCATGTTTGACATCCCTTCCTCCTTCTTAAACAAGAACTCCTGTTTTTTCTTCAACCACCTCTATAGCGCCATACGGGCATGCAGGGACGCAGTCCCCGCACTTAACGCATCGTTTCTGCCTTATCTCATACGGCAGGTATCCGGAACGATAAGAGACCCTCTTTTCTCCCTGGATCGCGCTATAGCGGCAGGCCTCTTTGCATAATCCGCAAAGCTCGCATTTTTCAGGCATCACCCTGTAGACGACATATGACCTGCATTCCTGCGGTTCACAATGGCCCTCAAGATGCTCCCTGAATGCGTCGGACTTCAGGGCATTGAGAAGGAACTTCGCAGTATCCTTGCCCTTAATGCAGCGTGAAGCCTCGAGCATGTCGTCGGCTATCCTCGCAATGACATCAATGTCCTGCTGCCTGCCTGCGCCCCTGGATATCCTTCTTAATCTGACCAGCGCCTCGTAGCTGCCGAGGGCGCATGGATGACATTTGCCGCACATGGGCTCCGACAGAAATTCCTCAACAAAGGTCTCTGCCTGCTGCACAGGGCAGTTCATCTTTTCGGCAGCAGTCAGAACATCCTTCATATCTTTCCTGGGTGTCTCGTCTTTTGTGGCAGTCTCGCTCATTTAACCTCCTGTTGCAGGGTACGCCTCTTCTGCTTCTCTATCTTGACCGCGCCGATAGGACATGCAGTAAAACATGCCTTGCATTTTGTGCAGTAATCCTGATCTATAAAATAACTGTCCGCCGTATCCTTGACCGCATCGAACGAGCAGGCCTCCTGACAAAGCCCGCAGAGGAAGCATTCCTCATGGTCTATGCGGTAAACACCGAGGCCGCTGCAGGTCTTTGCGCGGCAGTACTTATCATGGATATGCTCTTCATATTCCTGCCTGAAATACTGAATGGTCGTAAGCACAGGATTTGGGGCGCTGTTGCCGAGGCCGCATAGTGCGCCTTCCTTGATAAGTTCTCCGATCTTCTGGAGCCGCTCTATATCGCCTGCCTCGCCTTCCCCGGTAGTGATCCTCTCCAATATCTGCAGCATCCGGTATGTGCCGACCCTGCATGGCGGACACTTGCCGCAGGACTCTGACTGGCAGAACGCAAGGAAATACTTTGCAACATCCACCATGCAGTTGTCCTCATCCAGCACAACCATGCCGCCTGAGCCCATCATGGAGCCGACTTTCGACAGCGTATCGAAATCAACCGGAGTGTCAAGGAGACTCTCAGGCATGCATCCCCCTGACGGCCCGCCGGTCTGGATCGCCTTGAATTTCCTGTTGTGCAAAATGCCGCCGCCGACGTCATAAACGATCTCCCTGAGGGTTATGCCCATCGGCACTTCCACAAGACAGGAATTCTTTATCTTTCCTGAAAGGGCAAAAACCTTTGTGCCGGGCGAACCCTTCGTCCCGATCGAAAGGAAATAGTCTGCGCCTTTTTCAATAATAATAGGCACATTGGCGAACGTCTCTATATTATTCAAATTAGTGGGATATCCCCATACTCCGCCGCCTGTCTCTGAGAGCCTCGGAGGCCTCGGCCTCGGAAACCCTCTTTCACCTTCCAGCGAGGCGACGAGCGCAGTGGACTCGCCGCATACAAAGGCGCCTGCCCCTTTTCTTATGTCCAGATTAAAGTTCAGGCCGCTTCCCAGGATATCTGGCCCGAGCAGTCCCAGTTGTCTGGCCTCTGATATGGCATGAGCCAGGTTTTCTATCGCAATCGGATACTCATTCCTTACGTACACAAAACCGTACTCAGCCCCGATGGCATACGCATTCAGTATCATGCCCTCGATGAGGCTGTGGGGATTGCCCTCCATAAGGGAACGGTCCATGAATGCCCCCGGGTCGCCTTCATCGCCGTTTGCTATGACGATCTTGATCTTCCCGGGATCACTCTTTGTATGCCTCCATTTCTTGCCTGCAGGGAATCCTGCGCCGCCCCGGCCCCTGAGGTTTGCCCTGTCAATCTCATTCAGCACATCATCGGGCGTCATGCTTGAGAGGGCCTTTTCGAGCGCAGCATAGCCGCCGATCTTTATGTAATCTTTTATTGATTTCGGATCTATGAGGCCATTATGCCTCAGGACGAGCCTCAGCTGTTTTTTATACAGCGGAATATCCTCCATCCTGACGACCGACTCGCTCATGAAATTATCACGATAAAGCAGCGGCCTGAACGGCACATTCGCATTTAACGTATAGCCCATCAGGTTGGATACCATCTCGGATTTCACCCTTGTATAAAAAATATCCTGCGGCTCTATCCTGACATTGGGTCCTTTTGAGCATATGCCCCTGCAGCCTGTAACCTTCACCTCGAGATCAAGCCCCCGCGAGGCAGCCTCTTTTTTCATCGAGTCCACCACTTTTTTGGAGCCTCCTGCCCTGCATGCGCTGCCGCCGCATACTTCAATGACAGGCCTGCCGCTGTGCTGCTGCAGGCCCTTTCGAAAGGCCTTCAGCTCATCGGTATTTTTCAGCCTCTCCATATCACTCAGCCGCCTTATTGTGATCTGCATGGGGGTCTATCTTTACCGCGCCTATGGGGCATACGTCAAAGCAGGCCCTGCATTTGGTGCAGTAATCCATATCTATGAAATACCGGTCTCTGAATTCCTTCACCGCATCAAAGGCGCAGGCCTTTACGCATAAGCCGCAGAGAAAACACTGCTCCATATCTATGGTATATATGCCGAGCCCTCTGCATACCCTTGCCCTGCAGTATTTATGGTTGATATGCTCCTCGTATTCCTCTCTGAAATACTTGATGGTCGAAAGCACGGGATTGGGCGCTGTCTTGCCGAGACCGCAGAGGGAGCCCTCCTTGATGACCCTGCCCATGGTCTCGAGCCGCTCTATATCACCCGGTCTTCCCTCACCTTTTGTGATAGCCTCAAGTATCTGGAGCATCTGGTACGTCCCTACCCTGCAGGGAGGACATTTACCGCATGATTCCTGCTGGGTAAAGGAAAGAAAGAATTTCGCCATATCAACCATGCAGTTGTCTTCATCAAGCACTACCATGCCGCCTGAGCCCATCATGGAGCCGGCGCTGAAGAGGGAATCAAAGTCCACCTTCAGGTCGAGCAGCTCCGATGGAATGCATCCGCCCGAGGGGCCTCCTGTCTGGATTGCCTTGAACTTCCTGTCATTGAGTATGCCGCCGCCTATTTCATATATGATCTCGCGCAAGGTGATGCCCATAGGCACCTCGATCAGGCCGGTATTCTTGATCTTGCCGGTGAGGGCAAAGACCTTTGTGCCCTTGCTGCCCTCTGTGCCGAGTTTTGCATAGCTGCCGCTGCCTGAAAAAATGATATAGGGCACATTGGCAAAGGTCTCGATATTGTTTATACAGGTCGGATGACTCCAGAGGCCCCTTTCTGCAGGAAACGGAGGCTTCTGCTCCGGATATCCCCTGCGGCCTTCAATAGACATCAGAAGGGCTGTCTCCTCGCCGCAGACAAAGGCGCCTGCGCCTTCCCTGATCGAGATATCAAAATCAAACCCTGTGCCCAGGATGTTCTTCCCCAAAAACCCGAGTTCCCTTGCCTGCTGCAGGGCAATGCCCAGGTTCTTGACCGCAAGAGGATATTCATGACGCACATAGACAAAGCCGTATTTGGCCCCTACGGCATATCCGCATAAAAGCATCCCCTCAATAAGGCTGTGGGGGTCGCCTTCCATTATCGAACGGTCCATGAAGGCGCCGGGGTCTCCCTCGTCTCCGTTTGCAACGACTATCTTGATCTTGCCCGTTTGCTGTCCCACAGTCTCCCATTTTATGCCGGTCGGGAATCCTGCCCCTCCCCTGCCTCTGAGGCCGGATTTCTTGATCTCCTCAACCACATCTTTTGGGGTCATTGAAAAGAGCGCCTTTTCCATGGCTGAATATCCATCGTAGGCAATATAATGTGCAATGTTCGCCGGATCAATCCTTTCGTTGTTCCTAAGCACAATTCTCTGCTGCTTCTTATAGAAGGGAAGCTCGATCATGGACTCAGAAGGGTCTGCAAGTATACTGTCTCTGTGCAGCAGCTCACGTACAGGGAACCCTGCCTGCACAGTATGGCCGACTATCTTCGGGACATGCGCAATGCCTGTCTTCTGATAAAAATATCCCTCCGGTTTGACGTTCATGACAGGGCCTTTCTGGCAGAGTCCCTGGCAGCCGGTGGTCACGATATCAACTTCCCCTGATTTCTCGACCCTTGCGAGCTCCTTTTTCAGGGAATCCACAAGTTTAAGAGATCCCATTGCCCTGCATGCAGTGCCGCAGCATACCCTAAGTTGCCGCCTGTCGTCCTGAAACAGCTCCTTCTTTATCGTCTCCCTTAGAGAGAGCATTTCTTCTTTATTGTTCGGCTTTTTCATACGCACCTTTACGTATATCGTCTATGATGGTCTCCACCTTCGAGAGCGTCAGTTCGCCGGCTATCTCTTCATTGACCACGACCACAGGGGCCAATCCGCAGCACCCGACACAACCGACCGTCTCAAGAGTTACCGACATGTCCTTTGTGGTCTCGCCTTCCTTTACGCCGAATTCCTCTTCCAGCTTCTTTACGACTTCCCCTGCGCCTCTTACATGACAGGCTGTGCCCACGCATACGCAGACGATATTTTTTCCTCTGGGCGTAAAATAGAACTGTTTATAAAACGAGGCGGTGCTATAGACTGCGGACAGGGGTATGTTCAGCTCCTGTGAAAGCTCTGCAAGCTTTTCTTCAGGCAGATAATTGTTCTCCTTCTGTATCCGGTGAAAGGCATGAATGAGCACTGCCCTTCTTTTCTGTTCATCAGTCAGTATATCGCCGACAATGCTCATCTCTTCATTAATATCTATCATGTATAAACCTCCAGCATAATCAGTGAATGGTATTCTGCATCTTCACTGCCCACAATATACAGTCTCAGTATATTCCTATATGAGGTTTAGCGGACTTTTCGAGTTCGCGCCGCGCCGCCATATCCATAAGCACGCGCTCTGCCCCAAATTTGCCCGGCTCATATTTCTTCAGCTTCAGGCCTTCTCTTGCCCCGTCTATATAATCCAGCGCGATGGCTAGCATCTTTTCAGGGTCTTCTTCAAAGTGAAATGCACCCCTGAATCTCTCAAGCCATACCTCGATCATGATCCTGGTCACCTCTTTGCTTGACCCTACAGGAGACTTCCCGCCGAAGATGACCGGAACGCCTGACGCGACAAAATAGGTGCCTATCGCAATCGCCTTCTCCGACATCCATTCAGGCGCAATGCCTACGCCGGGCATGCCGCCTATTTCATCTGAGAGGCCGCCTTCGTCAACCATTGCAGTTAATATGGTCAATATCCTTGAATTGTCAACACAGGCCCCCAGATGCAGCACCGGAGGTATGCCTATTGCCTCGCAAACCTCTCTCAGGCCGGGGCCCGCCATCTCAAGGGCAGTCTCGGGGGTCAGATACCCCATTGTACCGCAGGCTGCAGCGCCGCAGCCGGTTGCAACGACAAGAACATCGTTTTTAATAAGCTCGGTTGCGAGAAACTTATGGAGTCCTGCTGATGGAACCCTTGGGTTGTCACAGCCTGCCATACCGACCACTCCGCGTATCCTGCCGGCTATTATGGCGTCATTGAGCGGCCTGAAAGAACCCCGCCATGTGCCGCCCTGCATGTACTCAATATATTCATGTGAAAAGCCGCCGATTAACGGATATGTCTTTGTTACATGGCTGCCTTTTCCTGTCCTGTTTGTATAGTTGTCTATTGCGAGCCTCACTATCTGCCTGGCTATCTCTTTAGCCCTGTGCTCGTCGTACTCGATATGGGTCGCACCGGTCAGTTTTGCCTTATAGGTCGTTGTTATCACCTTTGTATGGAACTTCTTTGCTATTTCGACAATAGCAGGCATGATACACTGCACATCCACCGTGATCGCATCCACAAGCCCTGAGAGCAGTCCCAGTTCCTGGTTCACAAAACCGCCGGCCGTGGCTATTCCGTGCCTCATAAGGACCTCATTGGCTGTGCAGCACATGCCGCCAAGGTTGATGCCCTTTGCGCCTTTGCTCTTTGCGTACTCGATCAGCTCCTGCTCTCCGACAGCCTCCACAATCATCTCTGCAAGGGTAGGTTCATGTCCGTGGACGACGATATTGATCTCATCTTCCTTGAATATCCCTACGCTGGCCTCAGACTGAATCGGCTTGGGTGTGCCGAAGAGTATGTCTGTTATGTCTGTCGAGATCATACAGCCGCCCCATCCGTCGGCAAGCCCTGCCTTTACGGCGCCGAGCATGATATTGTCGGCGTCCTGATCAACGCCTACGCTTGACCTGTGAAGGGATTCAACAACCTCCCTGTCTATACCGCGCGGCATGACTCCCCATTTTCTCCACCTCTCCTGCGTCTTCTTGGGCGCCCTGTGAAAATACGGAAGTTCTCCCTTTTGCTGGGTGAAATGTTCTATATATTTGAGGGCCACTTCTTCAGCGACCTTCATCCTGTCTTTGCCCTCGAATTCAACGCCCATGATATCGGCGATCCTGAAGAGCTTCCTCCAGTCCTTTATCTGAAAGTCTTTCACCTCGCCCCTTGCCACCTCAAGCAGTGTGAAGGCCATGTCCCTTGCATGGTCGGAATGGGCTGAGGTGCCGGCAGCGACCATCCTGATGAAATTCCGGGCAGCAACCACATTGACATCTGCCCCGCAGACTCCTCTGACATCCTCTTTTTTGGATCCGGTAAATCTGCATGGACCCATATGGCATACCCTGCAGCATGCGCCTTCCTCGCCGATAGGGCAGGGCTTGAGCCTGGCAGCCCTGTCAAGCGAAGTCTCGTACCCATGCTCTTCAGCCCATCGCACAACCTGCTCTGATTCCTTGCTGGCAACCTTTATCAACTTTTCCATAGTATCCTCCGTGTATTGCTAAATTATCGAATCCATCTCGAGCGCAGGATGTCCTACTTGGGTGAGATGCTCGGTCAGTTTTTCAGAATCCTCACAGATAGTCTCATCCGCTATCTTATCAAGCAGATCCGGCACTCCCTCTTCTTCACACCTCTTCCTGAACTCCTCGCTGATTCTCTCCTTCAGCGCCTTGGGCATCCAGACAATGCGCCTGATTCCGCCGTCGCCGAAGAGGAATTTCTTGCTCGATATGAAATTGACCCCGACACCCATAAAACCGGGCGTCTGCGCCCCGCCGCCGACAGTGCCTGCAAGGGTCGAAAACTTCATTCCGACCGGCGTCATGCCTGTATGACCCCGGTTTACGATCATAACGCCGTTTACCTCCGGCACAATCGCGAGGATGCACTCAAAGCAGCCGCAGGAGGTCATGGGGTTTTCCATGATCGTATACAGGTTCAGCGTCTCCACGGCGCCGCCAGTGGACTTCTTCAGGTAGTCGTCTGCCCCGGTGTAGCGGCCGAGCTTTGCATCAAGGCATTCACCCTTTGCTATAGGCTGGTTGCCGCCTGTGGGGTCAATCTCAAATGCCGCCTTGCCGTCGAGCCAGTTGTAAGCGCCGCACAGGCCGAGCCGCTCAGGGGTGATAACGCAGACATGCGCAGGGGCAAAAGACTGGCAGAGCAGGCATGAATAAAAGATCTCGACAGACTCGTCAGTCATGCTCCCCAGCCTTGCGTCGCGCTCTTTGTATGCTGCCACCGCTTCTGCATGTTTTTCCTTAACGTCCTTTTCGTCTATATAAAGTGTGACCTGGACCTTGTCCACAATAGACTTAAAGCGGTGGTGTACCATGGTCGCATTCATAATCCCGAGATGTTCGAGGGTAAAGCCGGCGTTCTTTGCCGCCTTGCTTATCCTTACCCAGTTGATATCCCTCTGCCCCATATGCCATACGCCCTGGGCCTCGTTGATATTGGCATGGGTCTTTCTTTCGATAACAGACTCGAAATCCTTCTGCATCTTCCTGCCGGCCACCTCTATCAGGAGTCCGAGCGGAAGCTGGCCGCCCTTTTCATAACGCTCCTGCCAGTTATCTCCGACAATGATCACCTTATTGTCCTCGATCTCATCCATCTCCCTCATGCGGACCCACTCAAAGGCCGGGGTTCTCTGGCCGCCGAACTCGATGAAGGTGTCTTCCTTCCTGATACGTTCGCCCTCAAATGCAGGCCCAAAGGCAACCGGTATCGGAGGCTTTTCGACCGTGATCTTGAGTCCCCGAAGCTCAATAGCGCGCTGTACAATCTTGGAGTGGTCCAATTCCTTGTCAACTTCCTCGTATGTGCAGACGCCTGTAGGATGTATGACAGGCACGTCAGTGTCACAGATGGCAGGGAAGCCCATATTTATGGCGCCTGCTCCGGTAGTCCACTTTATATCATCCATCTGCCCAAGCGCTATGGCAAAGGCAAAGACCCTGTCCTTTTGATACCGCAGATGGCCCTTGAAGTCGCCAGGTTTCTTGCCGCCGAAGATGAGCGAGGCCCTGATGGCCCAGTCAAGCGCATAAAGCGTATGTTCGGTGTCAGGCCCAAGAGGCACGATTCTGGTATCCCATCCAAGTTCAACGCCTTTTCTCAGAAGCTGTTTTGTAACACTGTCGCCGTTTGACTGGCCGGAGAGGAAGGTAAGGATATTCTTCTCCTGGAGCCCGCGGCATATGCTGACCGCGATGTCGTCTGTAGGCGCAGCCCCGATAATCGCGGCAAAACCGGGCATAGTGCCGTCAACGAGCTGCACGCCGAGATTTCTCTGGATGGTGTCGGTAATAAATCCGTTGTAGACAAATTCCTTGCCGTCTATGACCTCCCTGCAGGGCTCCAGCCCATTGACATATCCGAGCGCAAGAAGGATCTCCTCTGCAAAGAGCGTTGCCATGCCGGAGTCAAGCGCCTCCCCAAGATAGGGTTTCCAGACATGATCCCCGGGCTCCTCATGAAGCAGCTCCTTCGCAAAGGCGAGCCCCTCAATCATATCTCCCAGGGTCTTGACCTGGAAGCCTGTCATGGCATAGATCATCGGCAGATAAAAGGCAGTATCAGGAAACTCAAAGACAAAATCCTTTCCTTTTTCCGCGATCGTTTTCTGAAGCATTTCATCTGCCCGCTTAACGAGCGTTTGTGCTCCCCGAATGGCAGCAGAAGCAATAAGCTTAGACATTGAATCCTCCTAAAATATTGGAAGGAGAATACGGCCCATCGGACCTTACCCCCGCAACCATTCTTTAATTGAGCTACAGCAAAATTTAAATTAACCTTTTACTTTATAAATAATCAACCGCTTTTATCTCGATTTCAGAAAGACAGGGATTGCATTTGCCTCCCGGGGTCCAACCGTTATCTTCCAGCCGGGAAGCTTCTCCTCAACTGCCCCGCTCAGGATAGCGACATACCCCGGCAGTATAAGCTCCTTGTGCGGGACATCCTTCTCAATGCCGCTTTCCTGAATAAACTGGGCAATCTTGGACGCTGTGAACTTGCCGGCAGCCCAGGCAGTAAGAACAGAAAGCCCTTCGCAGTCCATAACAGCGAGCCTGCTTGCGACCTTGCTGTTTTCGATCTCACCCGAAACAATGAAGTACGTAAGCGAGAAGTTAGTTGTAATAAAAAGCGGTGATTCAGGCTTTGGCTCGCCAATGTTATAGATCTTCTGCTCCACCTGCATAGGCACCTGCGGGTCTGTATAGATATTCTGCCTCAGGGTAAAGAGCGCCAGGCTCTTCCATTTTTCAACGCTGCTCATCACAATGATTGACGCATATTTTGCTATACCCACAGAAGCAACCAGACCCTCAAGCATACTGTCCTGCCTCTGCATGAAGTTGATCACAGGATATCCGACAGCCTTGACGCCCTTCTTTAAGGCCGCCCTTCTGATCAGCGTGTTGTGCTCGAGGATCTCCTTTGCCTTGCGCGCTCCTGAGTCTATAACCATATCCTCCACGCCGAGGCCCTTGATCTTCTCTGTCAGGGCAGCAAGTTCATCAAGGCCGCCGGCTGCAACGCCAAGCGCTGCCTTATGCGCCTTTGCAACAGCCGCCATAGCCTCTGCATTTGAAGCATTCGCCCCGTAGATAATCGGCTTCTTGTCGGCAAAGAACTTCACTGCGGCCTCTGCTGCCTGGGGATTTGCAGTATTGATGATAACCGGCACTGCAGCCGCCTTTTCCGCGACGATCTTTGCGGCTGCCTCAAGCTTTCCGGCATCCCCTGAGGCATTGGAGATCATGATGGCATCTATCCTCAGTTTCTGACCGACCCTGTCCATCTCTGAGTCAAGCACCTGCAGGCATATCTTTGCAACCTCATCCTCTGAAAGCGTATCAGGGATCTCAACAGCAAACGCACAGGGATTGACGAATTTCTTGTCATGGCGGAAAAGCACAGTCTCCTCACCCATCTTTACGGCCTTATCGCCCGCGCCAAACGTAATCGGACGCACAGGGGGCGCTGAGGCCTCGCCCAGTTTCTGCTTTGCCTCTTCAGAAACATCAGGACAGGAGTCAATACTGGCCTGCCTCTGTGCAAGCTTCATGGCAAAAGCAAGGCAGGTCGGAGAGCCGCACTTCTTGCAGTTTGTCTTTGGTAAGAGTTTGAATATTTCTACGCCGGATAATGCCATGGTTATTCCTCCTTACACCAGTTCATCTATTAAGGTTTCGATTGTCCGTATCGCTCTCGGATGTCTCATGATCAGAAGCCCTGCCCCTGATATAAGAAGCGCTGCTGCTGTTTCAGCCTCCCATGCAATGCCGCGCTCTTCTGTTGCGCCCCATTGCGGCAGGTCAGCCTCAGGGGCATTTGCCTCCTTCACCTTCCACGCATACATGCCTACATCGCCGAGCAGGGGCTGCTGCATCGTGACGTCGTTCTGGGTCAGCGCTGCAAGCCGGATCCTCTCCATGACAGAGTATGTGTACTCAAGGCCATATCCAAGGGCTGAACACATCGGATCAGTAATGATCTTATCCTTGTCAAAACCCATCTGCGAAATCAGGATATTCAACTGTTTAGAGAGATTGATGTCGAGCTCCGACATGGCAACTACCTTATGGTTGTTGGCCATTGCAGCGGCGACGATCGTCTTGTAGTTTGCCTCCTGGGCCTTGCCTATAATGCAATTCCTGTCCTTGGCCGCCTCTGCTGCAGCGACAACAACAGAGGTATCCTTCTCTGCATGGTTGCTGCCGAGGATAATAAGCGGAACATCTATGGCTGCCAGGACATCTTTGACAGTCTTTGCAGCATCCTCAGGGGAACGGTTTTCACGGTCAGGGTGTGTTCCGACAAGCCTCAGCGCAATCGCCTTGGCCTTCATCTCGTCCTGGCAGTACTTTGCCCAGGCAACCGGGTCGGAGCTTACCGCCTCATACGGCCTCTTCACCGATTCAGCCCAGTCTGTCGGAGGCACGTCCTGAATCTCTATTGCTATTACCGGTCTGTTGGGCATCTCTCCCTCAAAGGCATGGAAGGGAAGCACATTTTCGCCTCCAAAGATCACCGCCTTTTCGCCTGTGCCGATAGTTACCGGGTAGACCCTGCCGGAGTAAGTCTCTTTTGGTGCTGTAAATGACATGGTATAACCTCCAGTTTATTAGGGGCGGGGGATCAGGGATTTGGGATCAGCGCTTCCTGCTGACCCCTGACACCTAAACCCTGACACCCGTTTATTTTCTACATTTCGAGATACGAATGCGCATACAGAGTATTGCCCATGATGACATCAAGGGTCTTTTTGATCTCTGCCATCTTCTGCTTGTCCTCTATCTCCCTGCCTGCCATCACATCAAGGATAAGACCCCGTTCTTCCTCCACCTCAGCCATCTCTTTGGCATCAGCGATTGCAGCAGTCAACCCTGCCTGCTCAAGCAGGACAAACATATGCTTGTTCAGGATCGGCCTGAGGGCCTTGGGGCAGCCATTTGATATATTGCTAAGCCCGACGATCGTCTTCATGGGCGGTTCATTGATATGCTGGAACAGCTTAACAGCCTCGATGACATGGCGGGCCTGATCCTGGGTCGTGGCTATCTGAAGCACCAGGGGATCAAGGTACAGGTTATCGAGAGGCAGACCATATTCCATGGCGCGCCCCATGATCTCCGCTGCAATGGCTGCCCGCTCCTCAGCATCGGCCGGAAGCCCGCCCTTGCCGACTGTAAGGCCGATAACATCGCAATTATACTTTGCTCCGAGTTCCAGGATAGGAAATCTCTCCGGGTCGTTCGAGGTCGAATTGATCATCGGCTTGCCCCACTCATTGTTATGGACCTTGAGACCAGCCTCAATAGCATGAAAATTTGTGGTGTCAAGACATATGGGAAGAGGAACAACCTCCTGTATGGTCGTCACCATCCACTGCATAAGATCCTCTCCTCCGTCCTCTGCAGGGCCGATGTTGGCGTCGATGATTCCCGAGCCTTCCTTCCACTGCCTTGTCGCGATCTCCTGGATCGGACCTTTGTCCTTGTTCATCATAGCTTCTCTCACACGCTTCGCTATGATGCTCAACTTCTCTCCAATAATAAGCATTAAAGTGTACTCCTTTCTTGACCGATAAAGTATTTTACTCAGCTATCGGAGTTTATCTTCTGCAAAAAAAGCTTTCAGACTGCAGAGACTATAACTTATCCTAATAGACTTATAAAACTTAAATATTTTAATAATATTTATAAGTTTTTCAAATGTATAGAAAATACCACACAAGCCCCTGAAAAGAAAATACAAAAGCAATTGTATTATTTAATAGGATCATAACGAATTGCAGGAATCATATTTAAATTTATGCAATGAAGCAGCCATCTAATTGATCTTGTCCAGAAGAAGAACCTTTTCCTCAAATTCTTTTTCAGTCAGCACCCTGTTTTTATGCAGGACAGTGAGCATATCAAGCAGCATCAGTTTCCTCTTTTCAGGCTGTAGAGAATCTGACCCCCTCACCTCGGAAACCAGGCCTGCATGCTTTTCTTTTTCCTCAAGGATGCGTTTTGTCCAGTATTCGGCCCCAGAGATATTGAAGAGATATTCTTTGTGCCTCGTCTTGAGGATCAGATAGCTGAAGAAGATTCGTTTTGTCTGCCTTGCAGCGAGGATATCATGATAAAAGAAGGAATTGCTGAGACTGCTGCCCATGCCGTCAAAGCGGAAAATTACCCGTTTGTTCGTAAGAAACAGCGAGTAGGCCGACTTTATTACAGATTGATCCCCTGCAACCGAGTCCTCTATCACCTCTTCCCCGGGAAGCAGTTCAAACGAAAAACTCCAGGCCATATCGTCTCCTTTACGGCGATTTCTAATACTCTGTCAAAGCCGGGGTTTATTTGTCAATAAAACCGCAGCCGAATCGCAGCAAAGACAGATGCATTGCTTGAAAACTTCAGACAGCAGGTGGTAGACTTCTGAGATATTAACAGGCATGGAGGATCTATTGGAGCTGTACAGCAAGGGCATTGCTGAACTTTCAGAAATGCTTGGGAAACGGGAAACATCGGCAAAAGAGATTGCCGGCTCTCTGCTTGACAGGATCGAACAGGTCGAGCAGAGGATCAGGGCATATGTAACTGTTACGAAAGACGAAGCCTTGAAGACGGCTGAACAGGCAGACAAGCGCATCTCTTCCGAAGGGGGACAGATCCTCACCGGCATCCCGATTGCGGTAAAAGACAACATCTGCACAAAAGGCATTCGCACCACCTGCTCCTCAAAGATATTGCAGAACTTCGTGCCGCCCTATGAAAGCACAGCAACCTCGAAACTGCTTGAGCAGGGATATGTCCTGACAGGCAAGACAAACCTTGACGAATTCGCCATGGGCTCATCAACGGAGAATTCAGGGTTCCATACGACGAGCAATCCCTGGGATACAGGCAGGATACCTGGAGGTTCAAGCGGAGGTTCTGCCGCCGCTGTCGCTGCTGACGAATGCATCGCAGCCCTTGGCTCGGATACCGGCGGCTCTATCAGGCAGCCTGCAGCGCTCTGCGGCGTGGTCGGGCTGAAGCCCACCTACGGCAGGGTATCGCGGTACGGTCTTGTTGCCTTTGCATCATCCCTTGACCAGATCGGCCCTATCACAAAAAATGTGCGGGATGCGGCAATCCTTATGAATATCATCTCAGGCAGCGATATTATGGATTCCACTTCGGCTTCCCTTGCGGCACCTGACTTCACCGCATCTATCGGCAGGGATATCAGGGGGCTAAGGATCGGCATCCCCGAGGAATATTTTATCGAAGGCATAGCCCCTGACGTCAGCGAGGCTGTACAGGCTGCAATAAAGCAGTATGAGGCGTTAGGCGCAGTTCCGGTCGCCATATCCCTGCCGCACTCAGACTATGCAATCGCCACCTATTACGTGCTGGCCACATCAGAGGCGAGTTCCAACCTTGCACGGTACGACGGGGTGAAATACGGCGTCCGTGCAGAGGGAAAAGACCTTATGGATATGTACATGCAGACTCGCGCAAAGGGCTTTGGCCCTGAGGTGAAGCGCAGGATCATGTTAGGCACCTATACACTGTCATCCGGATACTATGATGCATATTACAGAAAGGCGCAGCAGGTCAGGACGCTCCTCAAACAGGATTTCGATGAGGCGTTCAAGACCGTTGACCTGATCCTTACTCCTGCGACGCCGACCGCTGCATTCAAGAAGGGCGAAAAAACGGATGATCCCCTCCAGATGTACCTTGCCGATATCTTCACGATCTCGGTAAATCTGGCGGGCGTCCCTGCCATCTCGATACCCTGCGGCTTCACATCGAATAATCTCCCGATCGGACTTCAGTTGATCGGCAGGCATTTTGACGAAGAGAGGCTGCTTCAGGCAGCCTACGCATACGAGCAGGCAACTGACTGGCACAGAAGGAGGCCTGCCCTATGAAATGGGAAGCGGTCATAGGCCTTGAAGTCCATGCGCAGATGCTCACTAAAACAAAAATCTTCTGCGGCTGCGCAGCCGCCTTCGGCAATGAGCCGAACACCCAGACCTGCCAGATCTGCATCGGCATGCCCGGGGTGCTGCCGGTGCTTAACAAAAAGGCGCTCGAGTTTGCGATCCTGACCGGTCTTGCAACTAACTGCAGCATATCGGGCTACAGCCGCTTTGCCAGAAAGAACTATTTCTACCCTGATCTTCCGAAGGGCTATCAGATAAGCCAGTATGAGCACCCGATCTGCGAGCATGGTTATATAGACATCATCGTTGACAGTGAAACAAGAAGGATCGGCATCACCCGCATTCATATGGAGGAAGACGCCGGCAAGAATATCCACGAGGGCACAGGCAGATACAGTTTTGTTGATCTGAACCGCACTGGCGTGCCGCTTATGGAGATCGTCTCTGAGCCTGACATCAGGAGCCCGAAAGAGGCTGCAGAATATATGCGCAAATTGAGGAGCATCCTTCGATACCTTGGCGTATGCGACGGCAACCTCGAACAGGGCTCTCTCAGATGCGATGCCAATGTCTCGGTGCGGCCTGTCGGACAGAGGGAGTTTGGAACCCGGGCCGAGGTGAAGAATATCAACTCCTTCAGAAACGTCGAGAAGGCCGTTGATTATGAGATCAGACGCCAGATCAGGGTCATAGAGGACGGCGGCAGGGTGCTGCAGGAGACCAGGCTATGGGACGCCGATAAGAACATCACAGAGTCCATGCGCTCAAAGGAAGAGGCGCACGACTACCGGTATTTTCCTGACCCTGACCTTGTGCCGCTGACTGTTGGGCAGCAGTGGATAGACGAGATCAGGTCATGCCTTCCAGAACTGCCTGACGCAAAAAGCAGCCGGTTCGTCGCTGAGCTCGGCCTTCCTGCGCAGGATGCAGACCTGCTTTCATCCGAGCGTGAAACAGCAGAGTGGTTTGAGCAGGCAATCAGCGCCGGCGCCCAGCCAAAGGCTGCGGCAAACTGGATAATGGGCGATCTGATGAAGCTGCTCAATGAGGAAGGCAGATCAATAAACGAATGTCAGATCAAACCGTCCCGGCTGGCTGATATGCTTAAGCTGATAGAAAAGGGCACGATCAGCGGCAAGATCGCAAAGACCGTCTTTGATGAGATGTACAAGACAGGAAAAGATGCTGCAGAGATCGTGGCTGAAAGGGGACTGCTCCAGATCAGCGACTCCTCGGAGATCGGGAAGATCATAGATGAACTCATAGCGAGGAGCCCCAAAGAGGTCGAGAGGTTCAGGGCAGGAGATGAAAAACTGATAGGTTTCTTTGTCGGCCAGGCGATGAAGGCGTCAAAGGGAAAGGCAAATCCCCAGATGCTGAACGATCTTCTGAAGAAGAAACTTGCCTGATTGCCTGTTTATTCAGACAGGTCTCCTGCATCCGTGCTGCCGAACTTCGAGCTGGGGCCTCATCATCGCCTCTTTAGAAGCCATTGCGTGCCGCAGATATTTCTGAAATCACAGACCGGGCAGGCAGACTTCAGATCTTCTCCAGCGGTAAAAGCCATGTCAGGGTCATTGATCTCTTTGAGCAGTGAGAGGATCACCTGTTTCAGCGCTTCATACTGATCCTGCATATTATCGCCCTCTTTAAAAAGCGGCGATTCAATCTCCCTGTCGAGTCTGACCCTGCCCAGGAAGAGGAAGAGAGGGGTTATCTGCTCTGCGGCAATATTGCGGGCCTCTGAAAGGAGAAGCAGATAGAGCGGCAGTTGCAGTGAGCCTATCGCCCTTGCCCAGGTCTGACGGTCATCAGGGTCGAGCCTGTCATGCCTGACCCTGAGATACGTATCATCGGACTGTGTCTTGTAGTCAATAATATATATACTGTCCCCCCTTTTTTCGATCCTGTCGAGCCTGCCCTTCAGAACAAAGGAATTCCATGTGATCTTCAGGTCGCCTTCAAGTTCAAGGATCTCGATCGGCCCTTCCTCAAGCGCTGCAGACTGATACCCCCTCAGATATTCCCTCATATGCCTCAGGATCTGGACCTTCAGAAGATAGAGTGCGCCGGTCTCTTTCGGGCCATATTGCCTTCTGAACTTATCCTGTATCAGCATATTCATCTCTGCCTCACACAGATCCGCCTGAGCAAGAGGCCGTCCCTGCCTGCCTGCAAAATAGTCATAGAGCAGGCCATGCACGAACCTGCCGATGTCTGCCCTCTCTATCTCGCTGCTTACGGCCTCCCGTTCGCCCATCCTGAGTACATACCTGTAGTAAAACTGAAGCCCGCAGGTCAGATAGGAGTCGAGTGATGATGCGCTGAATTGATGTCCCTTCAACAGATCAATCACTTCGGCTGTCTTTGCAATGCAGCCCGGCATCCTGCTGACTGGAGGTAATTGTCAGGCTTTATCTGCCTGTCCTTCTTCTGCATATCCCACAGGATCTTCTCGACGAACCTGCTCTTTTCCTTTCTGCTGTTTTCGACAAAAAACAGATGCGCCTGGCGGCAGGACCCCAGAAGCGTATCAAGGTAGTAAGCAGTCATCCGGTCGCGGTCAAGGTAAGTCGGCAGCTTCAGCGCCGAGCGCGCCTTGAAAGGCAGAAGGGACTCATCCCTGTCTGTGGCCGGGATCACATCCTCGTTCATGTCGAGTATAAGGACACGGTCAAAGCTGAGGGTTCGTGTCTCAAGAAAGCCCAACACCTGAAGACCCTTAAGCGGTCTGCCCGGAAAAGGCACATGGCATGTGCCCAGATACTTCCTGATAAAATGAAAATAACTGTCCGGCTCGTCAAAGGCCATGCCGCTTATCAGGGAGTCCGAAAGGGCCTGCATGGCAGAGATAAATGTCTCGGCATAGGGATGGAAGTACGGATGGAGCCTTGCCGTGCTCCTGTCATAGATATATTCAATGACTGAGGCGGTCTTCAGGGCAAAATCAGAAAGAGAGCTTAGGCTGAAGAAACTCCTGATCAGCCGGTCATGGATATGCTTAAGATGATCGTGAACCTGCGGCTCAGTAATGCCCTCCTCAACCAGGGCAGCCTTTCGGGTGATCTCGCCCATCATCCGGCTGTCCTGCTCGATCTCATCGAGCGTCATAAAGGAACGTGTCCTGCTTTCGGTCATCTCGTCTTCAAGCGCATGAAAGATGATCCTGGTAATATCCGCCCTATCACCAAAGAGTATGTTTTTCACGTAGGGATGAAGCACGAATTTCAGATAGTCAGGCAGATAGAGCCGCTGCTCCTCCATCGAGAGCATCAACTGGCCGAGATTATTGAAAAAACCGAAGACAGGAGTCCTGTTCAGCGGGTAACCCATTGATATGTTAAAGCTGTCCTCAGGGATCGCTGATATGCCGTGATGAAGGAGAGGAAAGAGCGTATCTGCAGAAGGAAGCACTATCACTGTCTTCTCATCCGGAGCCTCCCCTGCCGTCTGAATATCCTCTATCACCCTGTTGAGCGCAAATGCCTGGCCATGCGTATCAGGACTCTGATATAAAGAGACAGCGCAGGAGCGCCCGCCCCTGCTTATAACCTCAGGCTCTATATCAAGAGCATCAAGCATCTCCTTCATTCCCGGGCCGTCCTGAAAATAGATGGATACATTTTCGAGCAGGGCAAGTCTCCTGAATAAAGCCTTTTCTGCTTCAGTCAGTCCGAAAAACCCGGCAAGGACTATCTGGCCCAAGCCTGCAAGGCTCTCAGGTTCAAACATATCTGCAGCAGCCCGGTATCTCATGGACCGTGTAATAAATCCACGGGATCCTAATTCCTGATAAAACCGCTCATAAAACCATGAGACTGACTGGAGTCGCTCAAGAGACCCCTGTGGCATGCCCTCCTGCACCAGGCTGTCTGCATGTCTCAGATTCTCAATGCTGACGCCCTCTATAGTCAGTTCCTCAAGGTCCCGGTACAGTTTGATCGCAATCGGGAAGAAGCTGTCAAGGGAAAGAAAACCCATGTTGCCAAGAGGCTTGGGCGCCTTTCTATGCAGGTCAAAGAGTATGGCTGCTGCATCAATGCTCTCTATCTGCCTGCCCCCCCCCTGCCCGGAAGAGAGCATCTCGATGAACTCATCCATAGAGCAGATCATGGGCGGGATAAAGGCCTGAGCATGGCTTTGGGCAATATGGCGCCTCATAAAATGGGCAGGCCTCTTGCCGGGGAATACCACAATACTGTTCGAATAATCATTGCCGCTAAAGAGCAGACGGGAAGAGACCTCAGAAACAAAGTCCACAGGCCCCTCAACAAGGTATGCCTTCATGGGACGATCCTGGCCTGGGCAAGCTCTACATAGGCGATCATGCCCCTGATCTTCTGATCAGGATAGATGTCCGACAGAATCCGCATATACTGCCTGACCTGATCGAGATATGCAGATTCCCCGGACAGATCCCTTCCGGTCTTGAAATCTATGACTGTTATGCCATCCGGATCCATCACCAGCCGGTCTATCCTGAAGAGATTTCCCCTGCTGTCGGCAATCTCAGTCTCTCTCTTCACAAGCCTGCCTTCCCGCGCGCTGAAGACATGCCTTATGTCAGGGCAGCCCAGAAACCCGGCGACAAGACGAAAGACATCCCTGTCAGCATATCTGTCTGAATATTCCTGATCCACCCTCTTTATGATGCCCTCAAGGATAAGCTCATCACCCTTATGCCATATATCAACAAACGAAAGTATGCGGTGAATATACTCCCCCCACTTCCTCTCCTTAAGGTTCAGGGACCTCTCTGTCATGACCGCCTCAAATGCGCGGATCCTGGCGTGCTTAAGTTCGACTTTCCTTGACTGACGGCTCTCTCCTGGGTAGATCTCTGAGGGCATGGCAAGGGCAGGATAGTCCTGATGAGGCAGAAATTTGCATACATGCTGCTTCTCTTTTTTGGAGGCGTTCTGCACGCAGAGGATATACATCTCAGAGCCTGCCCTTGTCAGGGCGACATAAAGACTGTTCAGAGCATTGACCGTCTCCCTTGATGAAAGCTCCTGGTACAGCCCGCCCAATTCTTCAACAATCTCGGCCATCTTCCGGGTCAGCCGCGTAAGGCAGAGCTCTCCTGTTTTGCCTGTCTCTTTAAGCACATGCGAAAAGCCCTTTGACTGCCTGCCATACAGAAGAAGGATGACAACCGGGAACCCGAGGCCCTTGGCCTTGTGTACGGTCATCACCCTCACTGCCTCCATCTCCTTCGGCAGATCTATGTTCCAGTCTGCTTCGTTTCTGTCCTGATCAGCAACAAACTCTATAAAGTCCCGCAGGCTGTTCCTGCCTGACTGCTCATGACCCTTCACCACCTCAAGCATCTTGGCAAGGGCAGCCTCTTCCTCCCGGAATGCAGAAAATATCCGGAAAACCCTGAACGCCCCGGTCACAAGGTCATACAGGGGAAGATAACCAACAGACCTGAAGAGATCGCTAAAGAAGCTCTCCCAAAGATCAGGAAATGCATCCTGAAAAGCCTTATATAGCGGCCTGTTGCCCCGGTTTTGGAAGATGAACCTATGCATCTGTTCCGCTGCAATACCCTCTGGTCCGAGAATTGAGCCAAACATATCGCCCAGGATAACAGTCGAAAAAGAAAGATCATCAAGCGGACAGTCAAGAAACCTCAGAAGGGCGATGATCTCGACAATAACCTTTCTTCTTCTTATGTCGAGACTGCTGTATGAGATAAACGGAATAGACTGCTGATTAAGCCATGCAGTGATACTGACCACATCGTCATTTTCGAAGGTCAGAATGGCGATATCCCTGAGACTGTAGCCGCGGTCAAGCAGGCCTGCCAGCAGTTGCTGGAGTCTGGCGCGCTCAGGGGTCTCATCCCCTTCCTTTTCAAGGATCATGGTCTGAACATGGCCTTTTTCCTCATTGCCCGGCTTCACCTTCTGGATATAGTCAGTAAGCCCGCTCAGGCCGGCAATGCCGCCGTATTCTTCATCAGAGGCAATATTCTGTTTAAAGACCTTTTCATTAAAATCAATGATCTGCTGCAGGCTCCGGTAGTTCGTATCGAGCTCTTCTACCCTGTGAGTTGCCGAGGGAAATGGCTTCGTCTCCTCCATCTGCCTCATGATCCGGTAGTCTGCATCCCTGAACCCATAGATCGCCTGCTTGGTGTCTCCGACCACAAACAGACTGCCGTATTCCGAAAGGGAATTCTCAACCAGCGGCAGCAGGCTTTTCCACTGCACAGGAGATGTGTCCTGAAACTCGTCAATAAGATAATGGTACACTGTCTCGCCGATCCTGAAATAGACCTCCGGCACGATCTCACTGCTTATATATTCTGCAAGGGTGCGGTTGATATCCTCTATAAATACAGTCTCTTCCTTTCTCTTGATGCGCTCTATGGTCTCCCTTACCGCCTCATAGACCCTGAAAAAGGGATAATAAAAGGACTCTGCATGGAGGGCTGTATATATAGAGATCTCCCTGGTCAGCGCCTGCCATTCTGAGGCGATCTGCTGATAGCACAGCTCTTTCTGTCCGTCCTTTCCCCTGTATACCTTCACCGGCAGCATCTTTATGCCCTTCTCAAGCATGTCCGGGAAACGATCCTGACGCACAAGACCGAGGATTGCCGGAAACGCGCTCCTGCTGTTTCTTTCCAGGCCTGATCTTTCCATAAAGGTATCAAGGGCATCAGCCCTGCTCCTTATCATCTTCTTTGCGTCAGCTATTTCAGAGGTGAGGTCCCGTGCCCTGATCGTCTTCCATGTGCCGGCTGCCCTGCGGTAGATGATCTTGATCTCTTCCAATATCAGCGCAGAGGGATCCCACGGAAAGCCGGATGCCTGGGGCTTTAACTCAAGAATCCTCTCTGTCATCTCTTCGAGAAACCCGCCTGCCCGGCTTCTGTCTTTGACATTCTTCAGAAACATATCAAAGCTGTATTCCATCAGGGCATCACTTTGGAGAACGACCTCAAAGTCAGGGTTGTACCCAAGGTCTATTGCAGAGGCCTTAAAGATACCGGTCATGAAACTGTCTATTGTCCTGACCTGCAGATCAGCATAATGCTCAAGCAGGACAGAAAGCATAACCTCTGCCCGATTGATAAGCTGATCTTCAGACAAGCCGGTGGCAGCGTGAAGCTCCCGTATCTCTTGTTCCCGGCCAAGACTGAGGGCCTTGAGCCATTGCAGAATGCGCGCCCGCATCTCGGCCGCAGCATTATTAGAAAACGTGATCGCAAGGATATTTCTGAGGCTCTTCTTTTTTATAGAGTCCGAGAGGATAAATATGACAAACCGCCGGGTAAGGGCATGGGTCTTGCCCGAGCCTGCAGAGGCCTTCAGGACAATGGAATGGGGAAATTCAAGTTCGGTGATATTATTCGTATCAGCCATAAGCTATTTATGTCATGTGTCGAATAATGCCTCTATCTTAACGATGACAAACCATAAACCATATGACCACAGATAGCAATACACCTTCCCTCTGCCTGCAATTGACGGGGAGTGACTGCAGTCTCATGGATTCAATATTCTCCCAGGTCAACGGCTCCGATAATCAGCAATGCCTTGAATTGATCCTTTAATTCCGGCTGTAAATGATCTTCTTTGTGCCGCCGTCACAGGAGCCGACCACCTTCTGACTGTCCTGAACCTGATCATTGGCAATGATCTCAAGCGTGTAGTTGACTACACCCTTTGCATCGAGCTTTGCCTCTATTTCTGCCTTGAGCCTCTTCACAGGGTTTGATCGCGGCAAAAACCGACGAACTTACAAATCCGACCACCAATGCGACAACAATTGAGATTCTTTTCATGACCGACCTCCATTTTTTGGCCAATGGCCTGTTATGTATGCGCCGTTATACTCATGTCCCCAACAAGTATTGGTACCGAAGACCGGATTTGAACCGGTACGAGGTTTCCCCCGAGGGATTTTAAGTCCCTTGCGTCTGCCAATTCCGCCACTCCGGCAATCAAGGAAAGATTTTCATCAATGCTATCACAAAAAACAGTGAGGTGTCAAAGCAGCTTAAAGACAATA
>CAYUNK010000022.1:0-35396 GCA_964446125.1 uncultured Nitrospiraceae bacterium
GTTGTGCTCTACCACTGAGCTATTCCCGCATGCAAAGAAACTGTCCATGCAATCTGTGCTTAACTTATCATCAGATTATGCGCTATAATTACGATACTGAACATATTAATTAAAAAAGGATTTCTTTGTCAACTATGCTCTATCCTGATTTCGAAGAATTTGAGAGGCTTTCCCAGAAGGGAAACCTGATCCCGATATACCGGGAGATACTCGCGGATACGTACACGCCGGTCACAGCTTTTCTGAAACTGGGCGGCTCCCCGTCATTTCTGCTTGAGAGCGTAGAGGGCGGAGAGAAATGGGCGCGCTATTCATTCCTGGGCTCGCGTCCTGCAAAGATTCTTAAGGGCAGAGGCAGGACAGTGGAGATCCTTGACGGCCGGAATCCCCTGCAGATCATAGAGACAGAAAATCCTGTTGAGTTGATCAAGGCCGAGATAACAGCATACAGGCCTGTTGAGGTGATGGGCCTTCCCCGTTTTTTCGGCGGCCTCGTCGGATATATCGGCTACGGCATGGTTAAGTTCTTTGAGACTGTTGAACTGAAGGCAAAAGACGGAATTGGCCTGCCCGATTTCTTCCTTATGCTGACTGATACCATGCTTGTCTTCGACAGTCTTAAACAGAAAATCAAGGTGGTATCGAACGCACATGTTGACGGCCGTGATCTGAGGGAGATCTATGCTGAATCAGTGCAGAAGATAGATGAAATCATTATCAGGCTTAGGGCGCCGCTGCAGGCAGCGGAGGTCGGGCACATAAGAAAATCTGACGGTTTTGTCTCTAATATGCCGAAGGACGATTTTCTTTATGCGGTAGAGAAGGCCAAGGAATATGTGATGGCAGGTGATGTAGTCCAGGTGGTGCTGTCGCAGCGCTTTGAACGATCCATGCAGGCAGATCCCTTTGATATATATCGCGCGCTTCGGGTGATTAACCCTTCGCCCTACATGTATTATCTGGACATTGGCGACGGCAGGATCGTGGGATCATCTCCCGAGATCCTGGTGAGGGTAGAAAACAGAAAGATCGTGCTTCGTCCTATTGCAGGCACCAGGAGGAGGGGAGAGAACGATGCGATTGACAAAGAACTTGAAGAGGAACTGAAGCATGATCCCAAGGAGATTGCAGAGCATATTATGCTGGTAGACCTCGGGAGGAATGATGTCGGGCGGGTCGCAAAGGTCGGCTCTGTCAGGGTTACTGAGCTGATGGCTGTGGAGCGGTACAGTCATGTGATGCATCTCGTATCCAATGTGGAAGGGGATCTGAGCGACGGACTTGACCCTTTCGATGTATTGGCTGCCTGTTTTCCTGCAGGCACAGTCAGCGGCGCTCCGAAGGTGCGTGCCATGGAGATCATTGATGAACTTGAGCCTGCAGACAGAGGACCCTATGCCGGCGCGGTGGGTTATCTCAGCTATTCAGGAAACCTCGATATGTGTATCACGATCAGAACCCTTGTTATCAGGGGCAGCAAGGTCTATATTCAGGCAGGCGCAGGCATTGTTGCGGACTCAGTGGCTGAGATCGAACACACAGAGACCGTAAACAAGGCAAAGGCGATGATAAAGGCTGTTGATATGGCAGAGGCAGGCCTGGATTGAAAAGAAAGTAAAGCCTGATGAACTACAGCGATCTGCAGGCAGCAGGATGAATTACACAGGAACTGTTGAGCGAAAACAGAAGAGGAAACTATTATGCTATTGATGATCGACAACTATGATTCCTTTACGTATAATCTGGTGCAGTATTTCGGTGAATTGGGCGAGGATGTTCAGGTTTTCAGGAACAACAGGATAACGATCAGGGAGATCGAAACGATGCAGCCCGACAGGATCGTAATATCGCCCGGCCCCTGCACCCCAAACGAGGCAGGCATATCTGTCGGGGTGATCAGGCACTTTGGCGGCAAGGTGCCGATCCTGGGCGTATGCCTTGGCCACCAGTCAATCGGCGCCGCATTCGGAGGCGAGATCATCCGCGCCCCGCAACTCATGCATGGCAAGACCTCGCTTATTTATCATGATGGAAGGACAGTTTTTGAGGGCCTGCCCAATCCTTTTGAGGCTACGAGATACCATTCGCTTATCATCAGGCAGGAGAGCAAGCCGGATTGCCTTGAGATAACAGCATGGACAGACTCCGGAGAGATAATGGGGGTGAGGCACAGGGAACTGACCATAGAAGGGGTGCAGTTCCATCCTGAGTCAATACTCACAATTGCCGGAAAAGACCTGTTGAAAAACTTCCTCGCCCTGAAACAGGATAACCTAAAGGAGGTTTGAAATCCTCCTGATCTCATCGAGTTTTCTGAGGGCATTGCCTGAGTCTATAGCTTCCTGAGCCATTGCAACAGCCATCTTCATGTCAGAGACCCTGCCGGCAACCATAAATCCGGCAGCAGCATTGATAAGCACAATATCGCGTCTTGGCCCCTTTTCACCGCGCAGTATCTGTTGGGTGATGGCTGCATTTTCATGATTATCGCCGCCGACAAGGTCTTCCCGCTTACTGCGATCAAGACCGAAGTCCTCGGGGGAAAATATCAGGTTCTCCACCTTGCCCCCTTTGAACCTTGATACCCTTGTGCCGTCAGTGATCGTGATCTCATCGAGGCCGTCCTCGCCGTGCACAACCATGGCGTCTTCTGCGCCGAGGTTGCCCAGGACAGCTGCGAGCGTCCCGGTCAGCCTTGAGGTGAATACTCCGAGTATCTGCCTTTTGGCGCCGGCAGGATTGGTTATGGGGCCGAGAATGTTGAAGATCGTCCTTATGCCCATCTCCCTGCGCGGACCGATCGCATATTTCATTGCCGGGTGGAAAAGAGGAGCGAAAAGAAATCCGAAGCCTGTCTCAAACAGGCATTTCTCGACATTATCGGGGGTCAGGTCTATCCTGATACCGAGAGCCTCAAGCAGATCAGCGCTGCCTGACCTGCTTGAGACTGCCTTATTGCCGTGCTTGGCAACAGCAACGCCGCCTGCCGCAACCACCAGGGCCACTGTGGTGGAGATGTTGAAGGTGTGAGACATGTCGCCGCCTGTGCCGCAGGTGTCGAGCACACCCTCAGGGGCCTTGATCTTTGCTGCCTTGTCCCGCATAATGCGCGCTGCTCCTGTGATCTCTTCAACCGTCTCACCCTTGATCCTGAGAGCAGTAAGAAACGAGCCTATCTGTGCGTCTGTGGCCTTTCCCTCCATTATCTCTTTCATGCATTCTGCCATTTCTGATTCAGAGAGGCTGATGCCACCGACAAGCAGATTGATAGCTTCCTTGATCATAACAGTCATATCCTCCTCACGGCATAAATATTATTCAGATCAGCCTTATCTGGCATGGACTATCTTCATTTCATCTGACTGAAGTTCTGTCTGTTGGCCGGTCGTACTGTTGCTTGGCAACACATTGTCTCTTTTATTGGTTCCGGCAACATTCAGAACGGCATTGACGAATTGAGCAGGAAGGTGCTGAATGTTGGTATTGCCCGGTGTCTTACTCAGCACGAATGCCGAACTTGCCTTCAGATCCAACCGCTCATCTTCCAAAAAGCCGCCGGCTGCAGTTTCAGTTATGTCCTCAGGAGAGAAAGAAGAAAGCTCAGGAACAATGCAGTATCTGCTCCTGAAAGAGTATCTTGTAACGTATGTGTAGAATTCTTTTTGGCATCGGCCTACGTATCCGCCTCCAATCAGCACGGACTTTGCGCCGATGGTTTCAAGAAACGAAATAAGCAGGATAAGATCCTCTGAAAGCAGTCTGCCTGAGCTTGCTGATTCTGATTCCATATAAACAATGGACGGAGAACCATTGGCAATCCCGTTTAGGTACCGGGCATATTCATCCATGTGTCTGCTGTATGCATAACCCCTGGCTGCTGTATAGTTCCGGGGCAGCAGAAGAATCACGAGCTTTTCATCCATCGTGAGATATTCAAGGAAATTCTTTTCATTCTTTTGCTGTTCCTGCAGAAGCCTCGTAACGGCATTCCCCGGAGGTTCATTTATAAACAGATCAACAATATGCTCTTTAATGTCAAAGGGGTCCCGTGCGACCGGCATCTTTCCGGAGTGAAAGAACGGGTAATAGGAAGGATGCACGGAGATGTACACAGACCTGCTGCTGTCAAGGTATTTTGAATATTCTTTATAAGATCCTGGCGGTATATCATGCAGTTTTCGAATATTGAGTTTGGTGTAAGCCCAGGATAGCCAGTCCAGGTCTTTTTCGACGCCAAGATTTCTTTCTTCTACAGCGTTCATGACAGCGCTGATCTGTTGCAGTTTCTGCTCCATGAACTCGCCGTATAATTTGTCGTCAAAGGAAAGGACAGGGGTTATTATCTGCCCTGGCCCTGGTGCGCATCCTGCAAGAATGGCTATTGACAAAAAAAAAGAAAAGAGGACAGGCCTGTTCATATGAATGCGCTAATTTTACAAATTATCCTGTTTTAATTACAAGTAAGTAATGAGCGCTTCGTCCGGGGTTTTATCATGCGGAATATCTTTGACTATTTACTCATTGATGTAGTTTAATTTAATGGGCAGGAGCCATCAATAGGTGGCTCTTACAGTGCCTGTTCAAAATTGCAGACAGAGATCAGGAGGTCAGCCATGTCAAGAAAGATAAGTTCCCTGGTGAGCTTCGTATTGTCAGTGCTTGTATTATTGGGCTCCGTCAGCTTAGGCTACGCGAGGGAGACCATCAATGTATACACCTCGCGCCATTACGGCGTTGAGGCGGTATTTGAACAATTCACGAAGGATACGGGCATAA
Organism: uncultured Nitrospiraceae bacterium; assembly: GCA_964446125.1. GTDB lineage: Bacteria > Nitrospirota > Thermodesulfovibrionia > Thermodesulfovibrionales > UBA6898 > UBA6898. Next base: position 4,777 of record CAYUNK010000022.1, read on the forward strand.
TGGTCCGTTTTACGAGCGGCGGAGATGCTGCCCTGCGGGAACGCATAAAGGCAGAGGGCAGGAATACGCTGGCTGATGTCTATATCGGCTCTGACGCCGCCAACCTTGTCCTTGCTGCAAAAGATGGCCTGCTTAAGCCGACAAAGAGCAGGGTGATAGAGAAGAATATCCCTGCACACCTGAGGGATAATGATAACCGCTGGGTTGCCCTCACCAAGAGGGTCAGGACCATAATGTACAACCCTGCCAAAGTGAAACCGGAGGAGCTTTCGACATATGAGGATTTGGCTGATTCCAAATGGCGCGGCCGCCTCATATTACGGCCTGCAACCCATCCCTACACCCAGGCCCTGGTGGCCGGCATTATTGCGGCAGACGGAGAGGCCAGGGCAGAGGAGATTGTAAGGGGCTGGGTTGCCAATGCAGCCAAATATATTGACAGCGACTCCAAGATACTGGAGGCGCTTGTTGCAGGCGACGGCGATGTGGCCATAACGAATACGTACTATCTGGGCCGCCTGTTGGAGACCAAACCGGGATTTCCGGTTCGGAGTTTCTGGGCCAACCAGGACAAGAATGGCCGCGGTGTGCATATCAATATCAGCGGCGCAGGGGTTACAACCCATGCCATTAATGCGAAGAATGCCGTCAGGTTTATCGAGTGGTTGAGCAGTCCGAAGGGACAGAAGATGTTTTCGGATATGAACCATGAGTATCCGGCAAACCCTGCGGTTGCACCTCACAAGGTCATTGAGGGTTTGGGCAAATTCAGGGAGGATTCTCTCAGCCTCGCAGATCTTGGCCGCCTTCATGCCGAGACGATAAAACTTCTCGAACGGGCCGGTTACAAGTAATTGTGCTCTCGCATAGGCATATTGACATGATGGACTGCCTCCGGACAGCTGCTGATCATACGGGAATGACAGGGAATTCACAGCCATGAAGGCCTTACGGGCAATAACCATAAAAAAGAGGCTGTTGCTGCAGCTATTGCTTGTCGTTGCCCTGTTTTTCTGTTCTATAGCATTCTCTTTTTTCATGTACACCTCGATTAACGGGCTTAAGGACAAAGTCTTTTCGTACAGGGAGATTAATGACAGGACCAAAATAGGGAAAGACCTACAGCTGAATGTCTCTCTGGTATGGCAGTATGTTACCGACGCTTCTCTGGTGAAGAGCCGCAGGGTGATGGATGAAGAGGCCAGAACAAGCCTGGAGCTTGCGATCAAAGACATTGATGACCTGATCCTCTTAAGCGGAGATGACCCTGAGCAGCTTGAGAGACTGAATATCCTCAAGTCAGATCTCGATGATATGTGGAAAGCGGGCTATGCGATGTTTGAAGCCTTTATGACTGATTGGTCAAAAGGCAGGGCGCTGATGGAGCCGTACGACTCGATATCGGGCAAGACGATCCAGGACGCTGCGGTAGTTGTTGCCAGCTATGAGGGCAGGGGTGAGAGGGCATTAGTGGTGATATCCAATCAGATAACCAGGGCTTTTACCGTAACGGCAGTCAGCATGGTATTATTGACCCTGGTATTAGTCGTGATTGTTTTATCTTTAATAAATCTGAGGAAAACTATCCTCAGACCGCTGTTGGACATGGAGAAGGCTGCCGGCGAAATAGCCTCCGGAGACCTGACCGTATCGGTAGCTGTGAACGGCCGTGATGAGATGGCCTCACTGGGAGAAGCCCTCAACAGGACAGTCGTTACCTTAAAGGATATGATCCTGAAGATCAGAAATATTGCCGGCAGTGTAACTCAAGTGACGGACAATATCGCTGTTTCTTCGCAGGATGTATTGTCGTCAGCCGCAGTGCAGAAGCAGGCTGTGGACAATACAGCCCTGGCAATCGAGGAGATGGATGGTTCCATCTCCAGGGTGGCTGAGAGCTCTGAAAACCTTTCTGAGTCCGCCGTCAACACTGCTTCAGCAGTGTCCGAGATGGCTGCTTCTATCGAGTCAATAGATGAAAACGCAAATATTTTCAATGATGCTGCTCATGAAACCGCATCGTCAATAGAAGAGATGGTCTGCACCATCAAGGAGATAGCAGCCAGCCTCGGGACACTGGCAGAGTCTTCAGAGGCGATTGCCGTCTCAATTGACGAGGTGAATGCAACAACTGCCGGCATAGAGCGGAGCGCAAATGATTCTGTAAAACTTGCAGAGGCCGTGATGACAGGCGCTGCTGAAAAAGGCATAAATACTGCCACAGCTGCAATGAATGGAATGGAAAATATCAAGTCGAGGGTATCTTCTCTTTCGGAAATCATACATATGCTCGGCAAGAGGGCAGATGATATAGGCAAGATCGTAAACGTTATTGATGACGTAGCTGATCAGACGAACCTGCTTGCGATCAATGCTTCAATACTTGCTTCAAAGGCCGGTGTATACGGCAAAGGCTTTGCCGTGGTTGCCGACGAGATGAAGAGCCTTGCAGAGAGGACATCATTTTCGACCAGTGAGATAGCTGAATTGATACAATCGGTGCAGGACGATACAAAGGCAAGTATCAAGATGGCGGCAGAAGGCATTCATGCAGTGGACAAGGGGCTGATTCTGGTGAGGGACGTAAGCGGCGCGCTTCAGGAGATTGCAGTCAGTTCCAGGGAATCAACTGACATGGCAAAGGCGATCCAGCGGGCGACTGCCGAGGAAGCTCTGGTGATAAAACAGATTACCGGGGCTGTCGGTAATATGACAGTCCAGACAGAGAACATAGCCCGTGCGATAAAGGAGCAGGGCAAGGGAAGCAGCCGTATCATGGAGTCAACCGAAAAGATAAAGGATCTGGCACGGCAGGTAAAGATATCCACAGGCGAGCAGAGGAGCGGGAGCATGCAGATTTCCGAGGTTATTACAAATGTGACAGAACAGGCAGCCCAGATTGCCGATGCCACAGCAACGCAGAAGGCAAAGAGTCTGGACATAGTCCGGTCTGTCCAGAAGATACACAAGGTGACCGATAATCTGACAACTTCAGCGCACAACATGAACTCGATAATTACTTCATTAAAAGAGGATGCGGAAAGCCTTTTGGCGGAACTGGATAAATTCACGGTTTAGGGTCAATCATTAATAATTATAGTGTCACTGCCTGCCTCAATTCCCGTTCAGGGGGCGCTTATAATCGGCTGAGCGTTCCCGGTGCAGCAGGAAAAAGCATGGGAGTATCATCAAGTCTGCCTTTGAGAGCCGTTTAATGGGTTTTGCCTTATAAAGACGGCAATAAGGCGCCCGTTGCAATGAATTGGGCTCTGTTTTTCCCTGCAATCCTTGCTGAAAGCTCCTGTGATAGTGCAAACTATACGGCATATTGTTGTTGAGGAGGATATGTTGTCGCTGCGTATAGGTGTAATAGGCGTGGGCTATCTTGGACAGCACCATGCCCGCATTTTTTCTGAGCTGCAGCAGATCGAATTTATCGGAGTTGCTGACAGCGACGCTCTGCGCGCGAAGGAGATCGCTTTAAAATATGGCTGTGCTGCATTCAGTGACTGGAGAGAGCTTGCAGGAAGATGCGACGCAGTCAGCATTGTCACCCCCACCACAACGCATCATGAGATTGCGCTTGCCTGCCTGCAGGCAGGCAGGGATGTCTTTGTCGAAAAACCGGTTACAGAGTCCCTTGAGCAGGCCATTGAACTTATTGCTGAAGCCGAGGCAAAGGGGCGCATCCTTCAGGTCGGCCATCTTGAGCGGTATAATCCTGCCATAGTTGCAGCCGCCCGACTGATACAGAATCCCCGCTTTATCGAGGCAGAGCGGCTCTCTCCTTTTTTGGGAAGGGCAACGGATGTTGATGTTACCCTTGACCTCATGATCCATGATATTGACGTTGTGAGCGGTCTGGTGAAGTCAAAACTCAGGAGCATCAATGCTGCAGGCGACAGGGTTCTGACCGGCAAGATTGATGCTGCCAAGGCATGGCTTGAGTTTGAAAACGGCTGCAAGGCAGTCGTCACAGCAAGCAGGCTTGCAGCCGAAAAGGTGAGAATTCTGAAGATACACCAGGATGATGCATATATTTCTGTAGATTATCAGGCGCAGGAAGTGAGGCGGTATTACAGGGACGCCACAGGCATTGCCTTTGATGTCATAAAGGTCCAGAGCAGGGAGCCTCTTAAGGAGGAACTGAAGGATTTTGTCTCCTGCCTCACAAGCAGGGCATGTCCCATGGTTTCCGGAAGAGAGGGGATGCAGGCCCTCGAGACGGTGCTGAAGATAAACGGGATGATATAGCGCAGGCAGACAATAAACTTTGGAGAGATGACAGAATGATTCCTATGATAGATCTGAAAACACAGTTCGCTGATATTAAGGATGAGGTGCTCGAAGTTGTGATCGGCATCCTCGAAGGAGCTCACTATATCCTCGGCCCGCGCGTGGCCGAGTTCGAAAAGAAGGTCGCCGCATACCACGGCGTTTCCGAGGCGATCGGCGTTGCATCCGGCACCGATGCGCTTCATCTTGCGGTCGAGGCCCTTGGAATTGGCGACGGAGACGAGGTGATAACCACACCCTTTACCTTCTTCGCCACTGCAGAGGCAGTAATCTACACAGGCGCTACTCCTGTTTTTGCCGATATTGATCCTGAGACTATGAATATTGATCCTGCCCAGATCGAGGCAAAGATTACCGAAAATACAAAGGCGATCATTCCGGTGCATATCTTCGGTCATCCTGCGGACATGGACAGGATCATGGCGATTGCAAAGAAACATAACCTGCATGTCATTGAAGACTGCGCGCAGTCCTTCGGCGCAGATATAAGGGGCAGAAAGACCGGCAGCTTTGGCGAGGCCGGCTGTTTCAGCTTCTACCCGAGCAAGAACCTTGGCGCATTCGGCGATGCCGGAATGATTACCCTGAATGATGCAGAGCTTGTCGAAAAGATCAGGGTGCTCAGGAACCACGGGTCAAAGGGCGCATACAGACATGAGTCTGTCGGTTTCAACAGCAGGCTTGATGAACTGCAGGCCGGCATACTCCTGGTCAAGTTCAGAAAGATTGATGAATACAACAGGCTCAGGCGGAAAAACGCGGCACTGTACAATGCCCTTATTCCGGACAAGGTGATCAAACCTGTTGAAAGGCCTGATATGACACATGTATACCACCAGTACACACTGCGAAGCGGCAAGCGGGATGCGATACAGCAGAGGCTGCGAGAGCATGACATATCTTCAGTCGTCTATTATCCTGTCCCTTTGCATCTGCAGGAGGCCTTGGGTTTTCTTGATTACAAAGAGGGGGACTTCCCCGTTGCGGAAGAGGCGGCAGCCACAGTGCTTTCCCTCCCGATGTATCCGGAGCTTGAAGAAGACACGATCAGGGAGATCGCAGAGATCATAAACAATGTCTGAAACGGTCATGATCGTTGCAGGCGAGACCTCCGGGGAGCTCTACGGAGCACTCCTTGCAGAAGCCCTTAAAAAAAAAGTTCCCGGACTCAGGGTGATCGGCATAGGCGGAGAAAGGATGCAGGCTGCAGGTGTTGAACTTCTCTCCGGCATAGCCAGCGCCTTTGGCCTAATCGAGGCCGTCTCTTCCCTCAGAACCCTTAAAGAGACATTCAGAAATGCTGCAGATGCCTTCCGTACATATCGCCCCTCAGTTGTGGTCCTTATTGACTACCCCGACTTTAACATGCGGCTTGCTGAAGAGGCGCGCAAGGAGAATATCCCGGTGCTCTATTATGTTAGCCCCCAGGTCTGGGCATGGAGGCAGGGCAGGGTCAAGAAGATAGCAAAACTGGCGGACCGGATGGCAGTCATCCTTCCTTTTGAAGAGCAGATCTATCGCGATACAGGGCTGGACGCGGAGTTTGTCGGACACCCTATCCTTGACGAGATGAAACAGATACAGAAGGACAAGAAGCGTTTGAGGGCTGATCTGGGGCTTGACCCTGACAGGCAGCTCACAGCGCTGCTTCCCGGCAGCAGACCAAATGAATTGAAAAGACTGCTCCCCCTGCTCCTTGATACGGTGAGGCGGGCAAGGCAGGAGTTCCCTGATTGCCGGTACTGCATCCCCTTTGCGCCAAATACGGATTTGATGCAGCATAAGGCCGTTATCCATGCGCTGCAGCTTGAAGGGGTCATGATCAATAAGGGCAGGTCACTCATGACCCTCGCAGCTTCGGATTATGCTGTTGTTGCTTCGGGCACGGCAACGCTTCAGGCAGCGCTGCTTGGAATTCCGCTTGTTGTTATGTACAAGGTCTTCCCTCTGACCTTCTGGATCGGGAAACGAATTGTGAAGGTGAAGCATGTATCGCTTGTCAACATCCTTTCCGGCCGCGAGGTGGTCAGGGAACTGCTCCAGGAAGCTGCATCGGCCGAAAACATCATTGTTGAGCTTAAGCGCATGATGACGGATACTGCATTGCAGGCCGAAATGCATAAGGCCTATGACGATGTGCGAAAGATGTTTATTGAAAAGCACGCCTCAGACAGGGTATCTGATATGATTATCGAGATGGCCGGTTGGAAGCAGTGAGATTCCGATCATGTTCCTGATATACAGTATCCTGTATGGCCTGGCCCTTATGGCACTGATAGCTCCTCAGTATCTGAAACGACCGGCCGAGATCAGAAGAAGATGGCTGCTTGACAAGTTCGGTTTTTTCGATGAATCCCTCTTTATTTCCGGCGTGCCGCCCATCTGGCTTCATGCTGTGTCTGTCGGCGAGGTGAATGCTGCGATCCCGTTTCTGAAAAAACTGAAGGCAGTCTATCCTGATATCCCGATTATTCTGTCCACTATCACAGACACCGGACAGAAGGTGGCGAGACAGAAGGCGTCTGAAGGGATACATCCGGTCTATCTTCCGTTTGACCTCAGGATCATACTGAACAGATGCATCCGAAGGGTCAGGCCCAGGATATTCATTGTGATCGAGACGGAACTCTGGCCGAATATACTCAGGACCGCGGCCGCACAGCGTATCCCGGCCATTATCCTCAACGGAAGGATATCGGAGAGGTCTGCAAAAGGATATAAGAAGATATCTTTTTTTATGAAGAAGGTCCTGGCTCAGGTGACGTTATTCGGCATGCAGAGCGCCCCGGACGCAGACAGAATAAAGTCCATAGGCGCAGAAGCAGGCAGGGTATCTGTTCTTGGAAACTTCAAGTTCGACATGGAAATTGGCCGGCATATTCCCGCATGGATGAAAGAGGTTCAGGGTCCTGTGGTCGTTGCAGGCAGCACGCATGCGGGTGAAGAGCAGATTATCATTGATGCATACCGCGAAAACGTGCACCTATTGCCGGGGTTGAAGCTGATCATTGCGCCGAGACACCCGGAACGGTTTGCAGAGGCAGAAGATGTGATCAGTAAATCCGGCATAAGATACGCCAGGCGTTCCCGGCTTGGAGCAGAAGGACAGGGGGCTGATTCAATAAAATACAGTATCCTGCTGCTTGACACAATCGGGGAGCTTACTGCGCTTTACAGTATTGCTGATATTGCGATCATGGGCAAGAGCTTTGAAGGCTGGGGCGGCCAGAATCCGCTTGAACCTGCATTCTGGGGCAAGCCGATCATCTGCGGCGAGCATATGGAGAACTTCCCTTTTATCGGCGATTTCTATGCTGAGGGAGCGGCCTTTGAGGTCACCCAGACCGGTCTTGCCAAAAAGATCAAGGAACTCCTGCTGCAGCCTGAGAAGGCAAGGTCTGCCGGAGAAAAGGCACGCAGACTGTATCTTAAGAACTCCGGAGCTGTTGACCGGGCAGTTGAAATAGTGAAAGGCCTTGTTGATCCTTTTCCCGGGTGAAGACCTGTCCTGATCGTTGCGTTTGACATAGGTGGGCAATAAGTGATAGAAAATAAAATGGATGAAAAGCATGGAAGGACAGAGGCAAATGAGGCGCAGATAAAGATTGTCCAGGATATAGCAAGAACCCTCACAAAGACTGTCAGGACGTTCAACACCTATCCGAAGGGCAATCCCATATACCAGAAATTTACAACAGAACTTTTTGAAAAATTCAGTTTATTCTTCGAATCAGGCGATAAACTCCAGATAGATATCAGGCAGTACAGCCTCCTGTACAAAGAGACAGAAGTCTATTTCAGCGAAGAAAGAACGGATAATATTGCGATGCTGCTTTTCTCTGACGGGCTCAGGCAGATAACATTCCATAAAGGCATCACATCGGATGAGATAACCGATTTCATTGATATCCTGAGGCTTGCCCCGAAAGCGGAAGCCAGCGACATGGACGATATCGTAACTCTGTTATGGGAGAAAAACATCAGAAATATGAGTTATGTTGCTGTGGATGATATCGTAGATGATAATCTCGTTGTGGATGAATGGCTCCTTCGGAAGGACCTCGACCAGGCGCTGTCTCCGAAGGCTTCTGCGGTTTCGGATGCAGATGAGTTGTCTTCTGAAGTCAGCGTGGAGCCTCTCACCGAAGGTGAGATTGATGCCCTGACAGAGGAGCTGTCTGAAATCAATGAGGAATCTCTCCTGTCTTCAGTTGTTGATCTTCTTATTGGGCTGTTAATGCAAAAAGAGGAGGCCGATGCGTTTCCGGAAATTGTGCAGAGCATAGGAAGGATATTGGACATCAGGATGCAGAGGAAAGACCTGAGGGGCGCAATAGAAATTCTGAGACGTCTTACAGGTATTTTAGAGGCCTGCGAAACCTCTCTGCAGAGAGAAATGATCACCCGTGCGGTCTCTGCAGCCGGCAGCATAGAACACCTGAATATCCTTTTCCAGATATCTTCAGACGGCGAGGAGATAAGTCAGTATCTGCTTCTGCTGGGGACGCGGTCATTGCCGCAGATGTTGCAGGTGTTGGGAGAACTTCAGGACAGGAAACAGAGACGGCTTCTGTGCGATATACTTGCCGAGATCGGCAGGCAGGATATCAACGTGCTGGCAGAATTTCTCAATGATGACAGATGGTATCTCGTCAGAAATATCGTAATTATACTCGGCATGACAAAAGATCCAGCAGCTGTCAGTCACCTCGAGATGGCCTTGCAGCATACAGATCTGAGGGTAAGAAGGGAAACGATAAGGGCCCTTGAAGGCATTGCCGCAGGAGAAACAAAGAAATTGTTTCTTGTTGCGCTTGAAGACAGCGATGTTGCAGTCAGAATAGCGGCCATCAGGGCATTGAGAAGGCTGAAGGCGCCTGGACTCTTTGAGGTGTTCAGGGAATATATTTCGAGGCATAACCTGCGGGAAAAGCCCTTTGCAGAGAAACAGGAACTGCTTGAGACGATTGCCGTGCTCGGCGGACAAAAGGCTTTTCCCCTTCTTTCCGGGCTCTTTGCAAAAAAAGGATTGATAGAAAGAGAAGATATAACAGAGATAAGGGCTGCTGCAGCGTGCGGACTCGGTTATATCAAGACTCAGGAGGCCAGAGCGCTGCTTGAAAAGGAAAAGAATGCAAAAAAGGGCATCCTCAGGGATGCCTGCATAAAGGCTCTTAAGGAATTTTAGGATAGTGGACACGAACGCTGATCAGATAGCAAAGTACGGTAAATCCGTTATTGCCAATTTGTACATCCTTTTCAGGATAACCGGGATCTATGATTCGATGAATGAAACGATCCTGAATACAGCAAAAAGGCTTCTGTCTGATATGGAGCGGCTGCTTCAGGAAAACGGGGAGTTTGCAATCAAGATCATACAGGAGACATTCTATATAGAGGGCATACGGATAAAGGCCGGCGTCTCCGATATAGAAAGCTTTACAACGCTTGCAGAAGAACTGAAAAAGCGGTCCATAGGAGTGCTTGACTTCAGAATGCCTTTAGTGGAGGCGGATATTATAAATCTTGCCTATGCCATCAGGCGGGGGACAGAGGTCTCCGACATTCAGTCAACCCTGGAACAGAAGTCAACACAAAACATAACGCTTGGAGGCCCTGTATTGCTGCAGGAACAGGAAAGCGTAGATCTCAAGGACAACAAAGCCCTTGCCAGACGGGCATATGAGGAGGCTGTTACCGTCATGATGGAGACGGACAGATCCATAAGGGCAGGCAGGCGAATCAAATTAAAGAGGATAAAGAGGGCCCTTCAGTATATCGTAGACAGTATTGCGACAGATGAAAGCTATTTGTTGGAATTTGTGCTTTCGGAAAGGTACGAGGACAGTTATTACTGTCATTCCGCCAATATATCCATATTGGCAGTCGCCCTTGGCAAGAATGCCGGCTTTGACAGGGTGCATTTGAGGACTCTTGCCATGGCAGCCTTTTTTCATGATTGCGGAAAGGTAGCTATTCCGATGAGCATTCTTAACAAGAAGGCGCAGTATACGGAAAAGGAACAGGAACTCATCAGGAGACATCCTGTTGAAGGCATAAAGGTAATCCTGAGATTATTCGGACTGAGCGAAATATCCGTCATCTGCATGTTCGTATCGTTTCAGCACCATATGAGGCTCGATCTTTCCGGTTACCCTGAAGCCCCGGATAATAAAAAACCGATTGTCTATAGCCGTATCGTGAATATAGTGAACGATTTCGAGAATCTTGTATCAGGCAGGGATTATGAAAGGAAACGGCTGCGCCCAAATGATGCGCTTCATGAGATGCTCAAGGGCAGCGGGAATCTCTATGATCCCTCTCTTATGAAGGCCTTCGCACGATTATTCCAGTAATATACTATGCGGCATTATATCAAACGATGATGCGCGATCTTCCTGCAGATTTTTTGTGGGGCTTCCTCAAGAGACGCAGCTCTAATAAGGGACTGATAGTTGGCCGGGACATTAAACAGGACAGATGAATATACTTGAAAGGCTATATTCTATCGGGCTTTCAATAAACAAATATATAGCCCTGAAGAATCAAAAGAGGCTGCCGCTGCGGGTTGTCAGTGTCGGCAATATTACGCTGGGCGGAACCGGCAAGACGCCGGCTGTTATTGCAATAGCCCAGGAGGCGCAGAAGAGGGGATTCCGGCCGGTAATTCTTACGCGCGGATACAGGGGGAATGCCCATGGACCCTGTTTTGTGACAAAAGGGGAAGGGCCCCTTCTGACCCCGGGGCAATCGGGTGACGAACCGGCCCTTATGGCCGAGCGGCTTGAAGGAGTGCCGATTGTAAAAGGGGCTGACCGGTATGAGGCAGGCATGTTTGCACTCAGGGAATCAGGAATCCAGGATTCAGTCTCCGGCACAAGCTCATCTGCAGTTTCTGATACCCGGCCCCCCAATCCCCTGTTTATCCTTGACGACGGTTTTCAGCACCTTAAGCTTTACCGGGATCTTGACATTCTGCTTATTAATGCAGAAGAACCTTTTGGCAACAGAAAGCTGTTGCCTGCCGGCAGGTTGAGGGAGCCTTTGACCGGTCTTGGAAGGGCTGACATCATCATGATCACCAAGGCAAAACGGGAAGATGCCGGTCTTATTGCAGAAATAAGGCAGTATAACAATCGGGCGCCGATCTTTTTTTCAGAGCATAGAATAGTCGGAGTGAGAACACCAGCGGGACAGATGAAGGCGCCCGACAGCCTTCGGAATAATAGTGTCTTCTGTTTCTGCGGCCTTGCAGACCCTGATGCGTTCAGAAGCACAATGGCAGGTTCAGGCGCTTCAGTTGCAGGCATGAAGATATACCGCGACCATCATCTGTATACACAGCAGGATCTTGCACAGATCAGCAAGGAGGCTGGCTTTTCAGGCGCCTCCTTTATTGTAACTACAGAAAAGGACTGGGTAAAGGTGAGAAATCTTGATTTGCCGCCAAATATTCTTATAATAGAAATTGCATTGAGTGCAGGCCGTCAATTTTTTGAAAGCGTCTTTTCATAGCTGTTCAGATCAGGCAGGGGGAAGAAGTGGTGCGCTATATAAACGTAAAGAGCAAGACAAGAACCGAATTTATTGACATTACAGAGAAGATACAGGAGGCCGTCAGGGAAACGGGAATTTCAAACGGCGTCTGCTATCTCTTTGTGCCTCATACAACAGCAGGCATAACGATCAATGAAGGCGCTGACCCTACAGTAGTGCGCGATATACAGTCATACCTCAACAGAGTCATCCCGTTTGAGGGGGATTATCATCACCGCGAAGGCAATTCCTCTGCGCATATCAAGGCGGCTGTGCTGGGGGTTGCATCCCATGTTTTTGTTGATGAAGGCAAACTGGTATTGGGCACCTGGCAGTCTATCTTCTTCTGCGAGTTTGACGGCCCGAGACATAGAAGGGTTGCGCTGAAGTTCACTGCAAGCGACAGGAAACAGGCCTGAACCGGCAGTTCCGTTATGGCCTGGATCTGTAACGTCACGCGGCAAGAGATGAATCATGGCGAAGGGAGGCAACTGATGCCCGTGATCATCCCGGAGAGGGTATGAAGAAAGAGGTTGTGGCAATTGTTGTCGGCGGAGGGCCTGCGCCCGGCATTAATGGGGTGATCAGCGCCGCGACTATAGAGGCTGTTAATGCAGGCAAGGAAGTGATCGGTATATTCGGCGGCTTCCGGAGTCTTTTTGCCGGAGACAGAAAAAGCGGCATACCCCTCAGTATCGCTGATGTGTCGCGCATCCATACCACTGGCGGCTCTATTCTGCGGACATCCCGCGACTCTGCCGAGCTTGCAAAAGAGCGGTTTCCGGTGCTTCTGCAGACCCTCAAGGCCCTTAAGGTGAGGTATCTCATCACGATCGGCGGCGACGGCACTGCATACATGGCCCGCTGGATAGAGCGGGAGTCAAGGGGCAGGGTATCAGTTGTACATGTGCCCAAGACTATTGACAATGACCTGCCGCTGCCTGGCGGCAGGTCATCCTTTGGCTATCATACGGCGCGCCACTGGGGTGTGGAGATCGTAAAGAATATCATGGAGGACGCCAAGACTACAGGAAGGTGGTATTTTATCACCACTATGGGACGCAATGCCGGCCACCTTGCCTTGGGTATAGGCAAGGCTGTAGGCGCCACCATAACGCTCATTCCCGAGGAGTTTCAGGAGAGCAACCTCCATTTTCAGAAGATCGCCGACATCCTTGAGGGAGCTATCATGAAAAGGCTTGCTCACGGCAAGGATCATGGCATTGCTGTAATGGCCGAAGGCATTGCCGCAAAGATTGACGAGCATGAACTGAGAGCCTGCGACGAGGTGACCTGCGATGAGGTCGGCAGAATACGGCTTTCCGAGATACAACTCGGCAGGATTATGAGCGACATGGTGAAGCAGAGTCTCGGCAGGAGAGGCGTGCAGATGACCATTGTGAATAAGACTATCGGCTATGAACTGCGGGCCGCAGATCCTGTGCCCTATGATATTGAATACACCCGTGATCTCGGGTACGGAGCAGTCAGGTTCCTCTTAAGTGGAGGTACCGGCGCAATGATTACCCTCGATGAAGGCAGGCTCAGGCCTGTCTCTTTTGTGGAGATGACAGACCCTGCAACAGGCAGGACAAAAGTGAGGCTTGTTGATATCAGGTCAGAGGCATATGAGGTAGGAAGAAAATATATGATACGCCTCGAAAGAGACGACTTTTCCCCTCAGAGGATAGAAGCCCTTGCCAAAGCAGCGAAGATGACTGTTGCCGAGTTCAGGACGCGTTTTGAATATCTCCTCATGTGAGATATGTTAAGGCCTTCTTTATTTCAGGCCCCTGCTATTTTATTTTGTATTCCCTGATCTTGTTTCTGAGCGTGTTGCGGTTAATGCCGAGCAGTCTGGCAGACTTTAGCTGGTTGCCCCCGGTCTCTTTAAGCGCTATCGAGATAAGCGCTTTTTCGACCTCAGACAGAACCGTATCGTAGAGATTCACATTTGTTATCTTTGTCATGTCCTTGAGATAACGCTTCAGTTTCTCTTCGAGGAAATCCTTTATGGAGTATGAATTTGCCTCTTCAATTATAAGGTCCTTCTTCTCGATTATTGTGCCGGTGGACAGCACACAGGCCCTTTTTATGACATTTTCGAGTTCGCGCACATTGCCGGGCCAGTCGTATTTTTCGAGAAAGGCCTTTGTGTCCCTGGATAATTCCTTTTCCCCGGTCTCCAGTTTTTCGACTGCCTCTGCCAGGAATCTCTTTATGAGAAGGGGAACGTCTTCTTTCCTTTCTCTGAGCGGAGGCATCTTGATCTGAACGACATTGAAGCGATAATACAGATCCTCGCGAAAAAGGCCCTGTCTGACAGCCTCGGAAAGGTCCCTGTTTGTCGCGCCGATAATCCTGACATCTGCCTTGAGAGTGACATTGCCGCCAAGGGGGCTGAACTCCTTTTCCTGCAGAAAACGGAGCAGTTTTGCCTGGAGGTTCAGGTCCATTTCGCTGATCTCGTCAAGAAAGAGCGTTCCTCCATCCGCCGACTCAATCCTTCCGGTCTTGTCGCGGGCAGCTCCGGTGAAGGCTCCTTTTTTGTAACCAAACAGCTCTGATTCGAGCAGTTCTTTGGGGATTGAGGCGGCATTGATGGCAGTAAAGGGGCCGGTGGCGCGTCTGCTGTTGAGGTGAACAGCCTTTGCCACAAGTTCCTTGCCTGTGCCGCTTTCGCCGGTGATCAGAACCGTTATATCCTTTGATGCAACCCTGCCGATATCCTTGAATACCTTCAGCATCTTTGGGCTTCTGCCGACCATCTGTGGCGTTTCGGTCTCAAAGGCAGTCTTCTTCAGTTCCTTCAGCTCCTGCCTTATGCCGAGGTCCTTGAACGCCTTTGCCACCAGGATCTTCAGTTCGTCTATATCAAAGGGTTTTTCGAGATAATCGTATGCGCCCTCTTTCATGGCGCTTATTGTGCTTTCCATCATCGCATTTGCGGTGATCATAATCACGATCGCATCAGGATGCGATGACCTCAGTTCGCGCAGGCCGTCAAGTCCATTGCCGTCGGGCAGCATGAGGTCAAGCAGGATAACCGAATGCTCCTCAGCGGCAGCCCTCAGTCCTGAGGCAAGCCGGGTGCGTGAACTTACCCTGTATCCCTCCGGCTCGAGCGCCTTTTTTATGACCCAGATGATGCCCTCATCATCGTCTATGACCAGGATCTTCTTTGTCATGTTAATTATGCAAAGGCCTCAATATTATTTCTCCCTGAAGGGCAGATAGAGCGAAAAGGCTGTGCCCCTGCCTTTTTGGCTCGCAACCGAGATCCTGCCGCCATGGTCCTTCATTATCTTTTTTGAAAGTGAGAGTCCTATGCCGGTGCCGCCTTTTTTCTTTGTATAAAAGGGGAGGAAGACCTTCTGCAGGTCTTCTTCAGATATGCCTTTCCCGGTATCCCTGATGCTTATCAGGGCCATGCGTTTTATCTTCCCCTGATCTCCAAAGAGTTCCCTTGAGGGTGAAGTGGATATCTCGATCATGCCCCCTCTTTTCATCGCCTCTACAGCATTCTTGATGATATTGAGGAAGACCTGAAGCAGTTTTGACTCATCCCCTATGATGTCAGGGAGGCTCGGATCGTACAGCCGCCTGATCGAGATGCCTGCCTTTTCGATCGGCGCAGACAGGATCGCAACAGCCTTTTCGAGGACTTTGTGTATATTGACCGCCTCAAAAGAGGGTGTCCTGCATATGGTGAGATAGTCCTGAAGGATCATATTCAACCGGTCCGTCTCCCTCACAATAAGATCAGCGAATTCAGTCAGGGCAGAGTCTTCAGTCTTTTTCCGAAGAAGTTGGGCCGCGCCTTTTATGCCGCCAAGGGGGTTTTTGATCTCATGGGCGATCGAGCCGAGCAGGAATGCGAGAGCCTCCTGGTCATTGTCTCCGCCCTCTGCAAGGGGTATGTTTTCGGACAGGGAAAGGGAAGCCCCCTCGACCCGGTCCTGCACATATAAGGGGCAGAGGCTGAAGTCTATATTCATCTGTCTTCCCATAAAGATGCTGACTGATTTCCCCCTGAAGGAGCGTTCTTCCTTTATGCTTTTTCTGATAAGCAGGGACAGCTTCTTTTCACCGACAAAGAGGCGGCTCAGTTTATTGCCTACAATATCCCGCGAGCCTTTGCCCAGGAGCTCTTCGCCGCTTTTATTGATAAATGTCACCCTGCTTTTCCTGTCAAAGAGAATAATGGTCTCTTTAAGGTTATGAATAACTGATTCAAAAGAAAACATTGCCTGTTCCGGTAGAAGAAGTGCATGCACTCTATCATATCAGCGGAACTTTTTTCAAATAAGAGGGCAATCTGTATTGTATACTCCATTGAAGGGGTTATCTGCCGCCTTACATTTATTCCGTAAGGTGTGGTAGCATGAAGCGAAAAAATATCGGGTATTTGTTGATGAGACTGATTCGATAGCCGTGTTGTTGATGCAGAAAATCCTGATAATCTGACACCAAGGAGGCTGTTATGGAAAAGGTATCTTACAAAGAGATCGGTCTGGTAAACACCAGGGAGATGTTTCAGAAGGCAATGCAGGGCAAATACGCCATTCCTGCGTATAACTTCAATAACATGGAGCAGTTGCAGGCGATCGTGATGGGATGCGTCGAGTCCGGATCCCCCTTTATCCTGCAGGTCTCAAGCGGCGCCCGCAAGTATGCCAACCAGACACTGCTCAGGTTCCTTGCCATGGGCGCGGTTGCGATGATCAGGGACTCGGACTCGCCTGTGAAGTTTGCGCTTCATCTTGACCACGGCGATACCTTTGAACTCTGCAAGTCCTGTATTGACTCAGGCTTTTCCTCAGTAATGATAGACGGTTCCCATCATTCTTTTGAGGACAATATCAGGCTGACCAGGCAGGTGGTGGAGTATGCCCGCGACCATGATGTGACGGTTGAGGGCGAACTGGGCGTGCTTGCAGGCATCGAAGATGAGGTTTCTGCAGAGAGATCCACTTACACCAAGCCTGAGGAGGTGGAAGACTTTGTGAGCAAGACGAATGTTGATTCCCTCGCGATCTCGATCGGCACATCCCATGGCGCCATGAAATTCAGGCCGGATCAGTGCAGCCGCGACGAATGGGGCGTGCTTGTGCCGCCGCCGCTGCGGTTCGATATCCTTGAGGAGATCGAAAAGCGCATACCAGGGTTTCCGATTGTTCTTCATGGGGCCTCCTCTGTTATCCCTGAATATGTGCAGATGATCAATGCGCATGGAGGCAGACTGAAAGACGCAGTCGGTATCCCTGAGGATCAGTTGAGACGGGCTGCCAGTAGCTCAGTCTGCAAGATCAATATAGACAGCGACGGCAGGCTTGCCATGACGGCGATTATCCGCAAGACGTTTGTCGAAAAGCCGGCTGAGTTTGATCCGAGAAAATATCTTGGACCGGCCCGCGATGAGCTGACAAAGATGATCATCCAGAAGAATAAGGAAGTGTTGGGCTCTGCAGGTCAGGCTTAAGCTCAGCAATTGCCTGGCAGCATCATGGGCCTTATCACAACGCCCATGATTGTCTGAGGCACTGCCCCCTGATCCCCTTTGCAGCCATGGCCAGATATATTTTCCTTTATTATCAAAAGGTTCTCTGAATAATAGATTGACATGACTGTTTAGAAACTGATAAAGTAGTTGCTACTTTTCAAAGAGAGAGGAGTGATACATGGATGCCCGAGATCAGGGTGCGCGAAAGCGACTCACTCGAAAATGCCCTTAAACGCTTCAAGAAGCAGTGCGAAAAAGAAGGAATTCTTTCAGAGGTCAAGAAGCGTGAGCATTACGACAAGCCGAGCGTGAAGAAGAAAAAGAAGGCGATTGCTGCCCGCAAAAAGGCTGCAAAAAGAATCAAATTAGGAGCGAGATAGCATGATGCTGCTAAAGCAGATTGACGATGATCTCAAGCTTGCAATGAAGAGTTCTGATGCAGTCAGAGTATCAGTTCTGCGCATGGCCAAGGCAGCGGTAAAAAACGTACGGATCGAGAAGGGCCGGGAGCTCTCTGATGAGGAGATACTCCCGGTGCTGTCGTCCATGGGCAAACAGCGGCGCGAGTCCATAGAGCAGTTCTCCATGGCGGGAAGGGAGGATCTTGCCGAAAAAGAACGGCAGGAACTCGCAATACTGCAGTCCTATATGCCTGCCCAGCTTTCTACGGAAGATATCGAAAAGCTGATCGCTGATGCCATACGGGAAGTGTCTGCGAAATCAGAGGCAGACATCGGCAGGGTGATGAAGGCGCTTATGCCAGGGATCAAAGGTGTGGCAGACGGCAAAGCGGTCAATATGCGGGTGAAAGAGCTTTTGGCCTCTCAGACCCCTGATGCCTGATGATCCTCCGCGACCTGTACCAAAGAGCTATCGAGATCGGCATTGCAAACGACCCACGCGGTCAGGATGCGGTTAAGCAGCAACTTAAGCGGCTCGAAAAGGAGCATCAGGAACTCAAACAGGATGAAAAAGACCTGTTTGACGATGACTCACTCCAAAACCCTTACTCAGATTCCCGCATCCTCTACGGCAGCGGAGAGGAGCGGATCAGCACGGCGCTGGTCGGTATTGATATCGAGGTCGGCGAGATCCTTCTTGCCGACACCCTCAGGAATCGCGGTCAAAATATAGATCTCGTAATTGCCCACCATCCAGAGGGCAGGGCATTTGCCAATCTTCCTGCTGTTATGCATATGCAGGCAGACATACTGAGTCTTTTCGGGGTTCCGGTCAATATTGCCGAGGGCCTTATGGAAGGCCGGGCAAAGGAGATAGAGAGAAGGCTTATGCCGGTCAACCATACGCGCGCTGTTGATGCGGCCCGGCTTCTTGATATTCCCTTCCTCTGCCTTCATACGCCTGCCGACAATATGGTCGCTACGTTTCTCCAGAGGCTCTTTGACGACAACAGGCCGCATAGCCTCGGTGACCTGTTTGATCTGCTCAAGGAGATACCTGAGTATGCTGATGCCATGAAGATAGGCGCCGGCCCGAAGATCCTTTTGGGTTCAAAAAAACGGCGTGCAGGCAAGGTCTTTGTGGACATGACCGGCGGCACCGAGGGGGCTAAAGAGGTCTTCAAGAACCTGACCAACGCGGGAGTAAACACCATAGTAGGCATGCATATGAGTGAAGAGCACCGAAAAGAGGCAGAAAAGAACCACCTTAACGTGGTCATAGCCGGCCATATATCGAGCGATAATCTTGGCCTGAACCTGCTCCTTGATCAAACCCTGCAGGGTTCAGATGTTCAGATACTCGAATGTTCCGGATATGGACGAAGGGGCCGGCCTTCCTGACATCCCCTTCAGGGCGGGAAATGCCGCGGGCGGTAAACTGCGGCCTGACTGCGTCAGAAACGGGACGCATATGAGATCTGACAGGGTTCCCGAAGAGATAAAACAGCGCATAGATATTGTTGACTTCATATCGGGGTACGTACAGCTCAGGAAGTCAGGGCAGAACTGGAAAGGCCTCTGCCCGTTTCATACCGAAAAAACCCCCTCCTTTACTGTAAGCCAGACAAAGCAGATCTATCACTGCTTTGGATGCGGCTCAGGCGGGGACGTCATCGGATTTTTGGTTAACTATGAGCGTATGACGTTTCCGGAGGCCCTGCAGGTGCTTGCAGAGAAGGCAGGCATCAAGCTTCCTGCTTACGGTCAGGACAATAAGATGATCGAAAAAGGGCAGCAGATCAGAAATGCGCTTGCCTCTGCAGCGCAATTCTACGGCCGGAAGCTTGGCGAGTCAAAGACCGCCACTGCCTATATCAAGAAGCGCGGCATTACGGACGAATCCCTCTCGCTCTTCAGGTTAGGCTATGCGCCGGCCGGCTGGAGCAATCTGCTTAAGCATCTGAGGCAGGCCGGTTACAGCGATGCCGTGATAAAGGAGGCCGGACTTGCAGTTGCAGGCGACAGGGGCCTGTATGACATGTTCCGTGAAAGGATCATCTTTCCGATCATGGCCGCCAACGGCAATGTGATCGCCTTCGGCGGCAGGGCAATGGACGACAGCCTCCCCAAGTATATTAATTCGCCGGAGACCGCAGTCTTCAAAAAATCAGAAACGCTCTATGGTCTTCATGCCGCAAAAGAGGATCTCAGGCAGAAGGATTACGCCCTGCTTGTGGAGGGATATATGGATGTGATCATATGCCACCAATATGGCTTCAGGAATGCTGTTGCCCCGCTCGGCACCGCGCTGACTGCAGACCATCTCGTGAAACTGCGCAGGCTGACCAAAGAGGTGGTCGTTGTCTTTGACGGAGACGATGCAGGCATTGCTGCTGCAAAGAGGGCCCTGCCTCTGTTTGCGCAGAATGATTTTCATGCAAGGATCCTGATTCTTCCGGACAGGGAAGACCCTGACAGTTTCCTCGGCAGCCGCGGCAGGGAGGCCTTCAGCATGCTTATGGAAAAAGCAGAATCTGTAACTGATTTCATCCTTAATCTGTCTAAGGGCAGAAGGAGTGATGCAGTGCGGGAGGCGCTCGCTGTTATTGCAGAGAGGCAGGACAGTATTGAGGCTGAACACCTGCTGATCGAACTTGCAGCCAAAACCAGGATCAGCGAGGCTGTGCTCAGAGAGGAATACCGGAAGCTCTGTGCAAAGAAGACAGGGGCGCAGATAAAGCCGGTCAGGCCAAAGGCAGCGCCCAAAAAACGGGCTGAAGAGGAGATTCTCCTGAGCGCAGTGATCTCATTTCCGGACAGGGCAGCCGCAGTGCTTGCGCGCATTGCCCCTGATGAGATAACAGATGCAGTTGTTGCCTCGCTCCTGCGAAGGATCGCAGCTGCAGGGGGAAAGTCCGATGTTGCTTCTGTCCTTGACCAGGCAAGCGAGGAAGAACGGGCGCTGTTTACGCGGCTTTCGGTTTCGCCCGGTTTTGACCTTGCAGCTGTTGACAGGAATATCGAAGACTGTCTTGTGAAGATCGGGAAGAGGAGGTTTGAGGAGAGGCTGATGCGTGCAAGGGCCTCAGGTGACATAGGATTGATCAATGCGCTTCTGCTTGAGAAGAAAAGACAGATAAAGGGGATAAATTATGAAACAGGATAAGGATTTCGACGAGTATTTCGAAGAGTTTGACTTTGACAGTGAACGCTCCTTTGATTCGATCGAAGATGCAGCAGAGGATGAGGCTGTTGACAAGGAAGAGGACAAGGGCAGCGCCCTGCTTGAAGCAGAATATGATCCGATAAAAGTGTACCTCAAGGAGATGGGCGGCGTGCCCCTGCTCACAAAAGGCAGAGAGGTTGATCTTGCCATGCAGATAGAGAAGGGCAAGGAGCGGCTTGCCGGCGTCATCTTTTCGCTTCCCTTTGCAATAGACAGACTTGTTGAGATAGGAAACAGGGTGGAGGCAGGCGAGGAGCCGTTGTGGCATGTAATCCAGAGCCTGGATGAGGAGATGGAAGAGGATCGCGCCTTTGAACGAAAACGGTTCTTTGAGGCAACTTGCAAGATCAAAACCCTTTTCAGGAGGCAGAAGGCGCTGCTCAGGAAGGTCGGGGATTCCGGCAGGAAACCCGACAAAAAGATGATCAAGTCTTTGGCTGACAACAGGCAGAGGCTGCTTCATGAAGTTGTCAGCCTGAGACTGAAGGACGATCAGCTGCACGACATTTCCGAGGAATTGAAAAGAATGATCATGCAGTTGTATGAGTTGTATGCACAATCAGAGCATGCTGCCCAGAAGGCGGTATACCGGGGCGCAGGACTGTCAAAGGCCGGGAAGATATCTATCCCCAGGAAGATCAGAAATAAGACAGTCAGGGAAGAGATTGCGATGATTGTACGGGAGCATGATGCCTTCAGAGACGCCATTGCAGAGATTGAGGGACAGGCCGGCGTAACTTATGAGGATATGCGCAGGGTGTTGAAGTCGGTTCTTGAAGAGGAGATGATCATAGATGAGGCAAAGGGGAGGCTTACCGAGGCTAACCTCAGGCTGGTCATAAGCATTGCCAAGAGGTATATCGGCAAGGGCCTCGGTTTTTCCGATCTTATCCAGGAGGGCAACATAGGCCTGATGAGGGCTGTCGAGAAATTTGAATATCAGAGGGGATACAAGTTCAGCACGTACGCCACCTGGTGGATAAGGCAGGCCATAACCCGGGCTCTTGCTGACCAGTCCAGGACCATACGCATTCCGGTGCATATGGTAGAGGCGATAAACAGGATGACAAAGGCGGTCAGGGAGCTTGTGCAGGAGAGGGGTATGGAGCCTTCAGCCGATGAGATAGCCAGGAGGATGGATATACCAGTAGAGAAGGTCAGGAGCATGCTCAAGATTTTGAAGGAGCCGATTTCCCTGGAAACTCCTGTGGGCGAAGAGGATGACAGCCATCTTAGCGATTTTATTGAAGATAAGGGACGTCTCTCTCCGCTTGATGAAGCCATACAGAAGGATATGAGAAAAAACATAGATATAGCCCTTGCATCGCTCTCGCCAAAGGAGCGCGAGATCATCAGCAAGCGTTTTGGAATTGGTGATGACCTGCCGCATACGCTTGAGGATGTCGGTCTGGAATACGATGTGACTCGTGAGAGGATCAGGCAGATCGAGGTTAAGGCAATACGGAAGCTGAGACATCCGTCCAGGAGCAGATGGCTCAGGACTTTTATGGAATCGTCCTGATGATCTTCAGTCAGTATTGAGGCGCTGAAGGCACAAGCCCGTCTGATGCACTTTCAGACCATCAGAAACCTCCAAAAAAATAGTTCTTATGTTTTAGGCCTGAATGTGTTAATCTTAATGTGTGCGTATAGCCCCGAAAACCGGTAATTGCAGGTGGATTCTGATATGAATGAAATACATGAAATCATAGAGATAGGCAAGAGGCTCGATGAGCTGACATATGAGGTATACAGTCATTTTGCCAGGAGAACTGATTTTGATCCCGCCCTTGTTGAACTCTGGATAAACATGGCTGAATGGAAAAAGGGCCATGCAAAACATTGGCGGAAGATCTCAAAGAACCTTGTATACAGGAACGTCCTGAAAAGAAAACCTGCGGAGCTGGTGACGATCATAAAGCAGCTGAAGAACATACAGGCGGAACTCGTCGAATTCCTGAGGCGGCTCAGGAAGAAGAAGGTTTCCCAGGGAGAGGCAGTATCCCAGACAGTGTTGAACGAGTTCTGGCTCGTCTCGGACATATTTATCGAGATCTTTTACCTCTATGGCCAGAGCCTTGAGGAAAAATCCGTCAGTATGGTAGACGAGTGCCGGGACAATCTGGCTGCAATGGCAAAGACCCTGAGGCCCTATCTCAAACTCAACCCCCTGTACTCGGCCCTGATGAAGTCCATTGGTGAGATTAACGAGACCCATGACCTGCTTCTGCACCAGCACGGCAAAAAGAGAAAGACTGCAGTCTGAGGCAGTTGCATCATGGATGCAAAGCTCAACATAACAGGTCTGTTCAGCTCAGAAGAAGAACTCTCCGAAACGATCCGGAAGCGCCGGATCTGCTATGACATCGAGCCGTATTATAACACCACAAGTCATGGGCAGATGGTACAGATCGGATATCAGATAAATATATACGGCACCTTTGATGAGCTCGCTTCTCCTGCTGACCGGACGTTCTCCATGGTATTGCGTGATGTGAGGAACATTGCAGAGGCATTGTCAAACACCTGCGACCCCCTGCATATGTGCGAGGTGACTATCGAGGATGCCGGCACCATAACGTATTCGCCTGACCGCAATATGCGGCCTGATGTTACGGTCCATATACCGGTCTTTGATCAGCAGCATTTCGGCCGGCCTGTAGACAGGCATATTCAGGAGACGGTTCATCTGGCAGGCAGGATTTTAGAGTCTGCCGGGGTGAGGAAAAAGAGGTGGGAATAGCCTGCTAAAATGCCGGTTTTGTTGCAGTTACGTAAGCTGAGACGACCATTGTTTCTACGCCCTCTCCGAACTTCCAGCTTCTGATGATCTCATCACTGTTGTGCTTGTCAATGATGCTGAGGCCCGTAAATCCTGCCCTATCAAGTATTGACTTGAGTTCCTCCACGGGAACCGATCCGGTTATTCAGCCGCTGTATGCATGCTCATGGCCAAGGATCTCCTTGCTGAATTCAGCCCTCTTGAGGATGTCTGAGATGGCTATTCTTCCGCCGGGCTTAAGAACCCTGAAGGCCTCATCAAAGACAGCCTGCTTGTCAGGAGAGAGGTTTATGACACAGTTGGAGATGACCACATCCACTGTATTGTCCTTAATAGGCAGATGTTCGATCTCACTCTGTCTGAATTCCACATTCCCTGCATTTAGTCTGGCCGCATTTTCTGTCGCCTTTGCGACCATGTCAGGCGTCATATCTATGCCGATCACCCGGCCGGTAATTCCGACCTTCATAGAGCAGAGGATCGCATCAAATCCGGCACCGCTTCCCAGATCAAGAACGGTTTCGCCTTCCTTGAGATCAGCTATTCCCTGGGGATTTCCGCAGCCTAAACCGAGGTTCGCCTCGCCAAGGCCGACCTTCAGTTCGTCCTCAGTATATCCGAGCCTCTTGCCTGCCTCAAGCAGGCTGACGCTGTCCGACTCAGGGGCGCAGCAGCTCGATGGCGCAAGAAACGAGAGGTTGCCCTTTGCAACGTCCGAATAACTCTTCATCACGGTCTGCCTGATCCTTGTCTTTTCGTTGTTCATGGTGTCTATAGTATATAAGAAACAGTCATCAGGATTAAAGACAACTGACATATATCTTGCAAAACTGGAGTCAACAGGATAAAATTTCATGAAAATCAGGCCTAATGGAGGGTTACATGCGCTGTCCTGCCTGTAAAATCGAGATTTGTAAGGCCTCAGAAAGATGCAGTTCCTGCAGTTATTTTTTCGGCGCGGATATGTATGAAAAGCTGGAACTCTATTTCCTGATAAGGAATGAGGCGGAAGAGGTTAAGATACTGGTCAATGAAGATCTCTGGAGCAAAGTGAAAGGTGTCATGAACAAGGTTGAGCAGTTTGGATTATTGCTCGAAAAAGATCTCGTGAGGCCGTCCAGGCGGCCGGTGGCAGAGGAGGAACATCAGTCAGAGGAGCCTGCACATGCCTCTACTGTCAAAGAGCATCCTGCATTTGCTGCAGCCACTGTTTCCGCTCCTTCGCTTAATCTGCCCGGAACTTCTATTGCTGCTTCAAAGCCGGTATCAGGTCAATTCGAGGTGAACTTCGGACAGAAGTGGCTTCTTATCATTGGCATTGTTACCATGGTTTTTGGTGTGGGCTATTTCCTCAAGTATTCATTTGAACAGGGATGGATTGGGCCTGCAGGAAGGGTTTCCATGGCCTATCTGTGGGGCATCATTTTTCTGATCGCAGGAAACCAGTTCAGGAAGAACAATTATGAGACCTTCGGGCTCTATCTTGTGGGCGGAGGTATAGCCACCCTTTATTTTTCGACCTTTGCTGCCTGTCAGCTCTATAATCTCCTCGCACAGATTCCGTCATTTGGGATCATGATTCTGATAACAGTCCTTGCGGCCACGCTTGCGATTGTCTACGACAGCACATGGCTTGCTGTGCTCGGTATTATCGGCGGTTTTGCTACGCCTGTGCTTCTGAGCACCGGACAGGATAACCAGCTCGTACTTATGACCTATATGACGATTCTGAACCTTGGCCTTCTTGCGATTGCGTTTTATAAAAAGTGGGATATCCTGAATAGCTTCGGGTTCTTCTTCACATATCTTCTCTTTGTGGCCTGGTTCAGCAGGCATTACGACGGGACGAAATTCTGGCTGACGATTGTCTTTTTAAATCTCTTTTATCTCATCTACAGTGTTCTTCCCTTTGCCTATCAGTTTTTCAGAAAAAAGAGCAATAAACTTGAAGGGTTTGTAATTATCCTCCCGAATTCACTGCTGGCATTTGGCTTCAGCTATTACATGATCACTGAATATGCAGCCTTGCAATGGGTTAGTGTCATCACGATCGCCTACGCCGTGATCTTCCTCATCATGGCATCGTATCTCTTCAGGGCGGGCAGACAGGATCAGGATGCCTTTGTGGTGCTTCTTGCCAAGGCCGCGCTGTTTCTGGTGATCACCATACCGGTCATATTCTCGAAACATTGGATAACGATCTTCTGGGCAGCACAGGCCGTTGTGCTTTTATGGATGGGCATGCGGCTTAACAGAAAGACTGTTGTATCCAGTGCGTGCCTGCTTGTGATTGTGACCGCAGCCAAGTTTTATTTTTATGATTATGAAGAGGTTTTTCAGGTCTCGTTCTCTCATGCAGTCAGATCTTTGCCATATACACATATAGTCGTTGAACGACTGCTGAGTTCTGTAATGGTTCTGTCTTGTCTGTATCTTTTTGGACGTATGATAAGGCGGTCGTCATCAAGCATCCAGGCATTGATAAGGGGAAACGCTGCCGATCTTTTTTTCGTGCTGTTCGGAGTCGGTCTTTTCCTTGTCCTGAATATGGAGATTTCTCTTTTCTTCCGTGAATATCTGCCCGCAGCCCGCTTCGCTGCGCTTTCGGTTCTCTGGACCGTCTTTTCTGTTGCGCTTATGATGCTCGGCTTCAGAGCGAACCATCCCGGGATCCGCAAGGCATCTCTCGGCCTTTTTGCGATTACTCTCGTCAAGGTATTTATCTTTGACATGGCAAATATAAGCACGCCATACCGCATCATCTCTTTCATTATTCTGGGGCTGGTACTTGTCGGCACATCCTATCTGTACTATAAATTCAAGGACAGGCTCCAGAGCGCCATGTCCTCTGAAAAGGTATAAGGTGAGGAGATGACGAGGCCTCTGGCCTGTATTCTTCTGATACTGCTTTTCGTTGCTGCTCGCCCTGTCAGAGCCGGAGACGTGTATGCGAACGACAATTTTCGCTGGTCAGCCATTGTTAAAGGGCCTTTGAGAAATACTGGTTTATATCAGGTCCATCTGAACCGTGCTGTTTTGGAGAAGTGCAGCGGGACATGCAGGGATCTGAGGCTTTTTGATGCCAATAACCGGGAGATTCCGTATGTGATCATAGAAAACAGAAATGACGGAATGAGGCAGGAGGCCTATAACCTTGAAGTCGTCAGCTTTGAGGAGAAGCCTGCAGAAGCACGACTGACGATAAAGATGCCGGAGAAATTCCGACCGATAAGGCAGCTGGTGCTCGATATCGCGGAAAAGGATTTCAGAAGGAATATTCTGCTCGAGGGCAGTGCTGATGCCGGATTATGGACCGTGCTTGTGCAGGATCAGATCTATGATTTCAGTTCCCAGGTTGACCTCAGGAAGAAGCATATATCGTTTAATGAGGCTGACTTCAAATATTACCGTCTGACCTTGAAAGACGAAGAAAGGCAGGAAGCAGGAGAGGAGAAACTCAGGCTCACATACCAGGGTCTGGACTTCAGTGCCGCCGGCATGCAGGCAAGGAAGCTGCAGATCATCAGGGTTACTGGTCTGACTTTATCTGAGACGGAAACCATGGCTGCATATGATGAACAGTATATGACGACGCTGAAATCAGAGCAGGACAGGGATGGAAATACGGTTATCAGCTTTGAAACAGGCCTGCCGTTTACCCGGATATCCTTTGACCTGACTAACCCGTACTTCTACCGGAGGGCATCTCTCTACTCAAGTGAAACAGGCATGGAGAAGTCCTATGCACTCCTGCATCAGGCATCTCTCTACCGGTTTCTCCTTTCCGATATTCTGGAGACGAAAAGTTCTATTGAGTCCGGCGCTTCCGGTCACCGGTTCTACAGGATTGTTATCGAAAATGGCAGCAACCCTCCTCTTGATATCAAGGGAATAAGACTTGCCTGGATTCAGAAGCTTCTCTTTTTTGTTGCGCTTGGTGATGTGAGATCATATACCGCTGTCTTTGGCAATCCTGCGATTGAAGCCCCGGAATATGACCTTTCAAATTCTGTGAATCAGGCTAACTGGAGACGGTTTGAGCCTGAAAAAAAGGATATCAGTGAGATAAAGGAGAACCCTGATTATAGGCCAGGCATGCAGAAAGATCAGAAGGCAAGACATGAGAAGATGCTTCTCACAGGGATCATCCTTCTGCTTGTGGCAGGCATAGGCTTCTGGCTCTATATACTGCTGAAAAGAAGCCGCCCAAAAAACGATTTATGAAGATGATGCATATCTTGTGATGAAACATAAACTTCTTTTCCTGGGCGATTCGCTGATCGAGTATTTCGACTGGTCTGGCCGCTTCCCGGATCATGAGGTCTACAACCTCGGTATCGCCGGCGAGACAGTCGAAGGACTCCTTGGACGCCTAAAAGGAATCTTCGGGAAGGTGAAGCATCCTGACATGGTATTTGTGATGTCAGGCATAAACAATATGGCTATGGGAGACGAAAACATTGCTGATACCTATCAGGAGATTCTGCAGGAACTGAGACAGGCCTACCCGTCAGCCGTAATAGTCATTCATAGTCTGCTGCCTGTACGCTTCCCGTTCATCGCAAACGAGGATATACGGCATATGAATACTAGACTCAAACGCATGGCTTCTGATGAGCGTACCCTGTATCTCGATATTCACCCGCAGTTCCTTGATGAAAAGGGCAGGCCTGCCGCATCATTGCTTATGGATGATGGCGTGCATCTTAGCGACGAAGGCTACAGGGTCTGGTCAGATGAGGCGGCAAGACTGATAGGCCGATTCCTGAACTGAGTAGGCTCTGAGCGTCAGGCATTTTCAAATATAGTTACAGCGGGGAAAAACAGAAGGGCTGCATGCTGCAACCCTTGGATTTGTTGGCGTCTCCAGCGGGATTCGAACCCGCGTTACCGCCTTGAAAGGGCGGAAGATGTGACTTGGCAAGTGCTTGAAAATACCGGAAGTTACTTTTGATTATCAGGGGATTAGGTCAGTTTAGATTTCTATAGACTTCGCTCGATTTATACCGTTTTCGACCGTCTATTTTCACGTTTTCTTCACGTTGCCCGACGGAGGGCAGTGCTATATCCGAGGTGCGATAGTTCAAGGAAAAGATGAATATGTGCGCACCGGATATACTCTCAGGCCTTTCTTGCCTCCAATTTTATGACAACCTTTGCATCCAGTGCGTCAGCGATCTTCTTCAGCGTTGAAAGTTTGGGGAGTCCGTGTGTGAGCCCTTCGATCCTGGAGATCGTCGACTGGGGCATCCCGGCCTTTTTTGCCACCTGCTCCTGAGTCATCTTTTTCCGCTGCCGCTGGTCGATAATGCTCTTTGCCAGTTCGTATTCAGGAAGAAGCTTTTCATATTCCTTCCTGACGTTTTTGTTCTTCAGAAGTTCTTTTACGTGTTCCTCATACATATTCTTTTTCATGTTACACCTCCCGTGAAAGGTAATCTTTCATCCTTTCTTCGGCTGTTTCGATCTCCCGATGCGGGGTCTTGTCCGTCTTCTTCGTAAATCCATGCAGGAGTATGAACTTCTTGCCTGTATGCGTGAAGTAGAGTATCCTGCTGATGCCTGTCTTGTCCTTGATCCGTATCTCAAAGAGCTTCTTGCGGCCTGTAAGCTGTTTAACGTATGGCTCCTTCACCAACACGCCGTATTCCGTAAGCAGTTTGGTAATGAAGATATACTTTGCCTGGCCTTCATGTGAAAGACTATCGACAAACTCCTTGACAGGGCATCTCCCGTCAATCGTTTCATAATAGTCTATAGTCCAGTGCATAATTTAGTATATAGCATCAATGCTATAAAGGCAAGTCTGGACAAAGGTTAACGTTTCGGTTAACATTTCAAGATGAAGCAGAAGACCCTAAAGAAATATGTTCAAGAAAGAAAGAAGAGAGACAAAGCCTTTGCCGAAGGGTATGAAGAGGGCTACGAGCAGTTCAAGATCGGCGTGGTGCTTAAGCAGGCCCGGGAAAAAGCAGGTCTGACCCAGGAAGAGCTTGCCCAGAGGCTGAAGACAAAGAAGACGGCCATATCGCGGATCGAGAACCATGCGGAGGATATCAAGCTTTCGACCCTGGAGAAGGTGGCTACTGCACTCGGGAAGAGACTGGAAGTGAAGATCGCCTAAAAAACCACTCTGAAATAGCGATATGATTTTGGTCTGCCGTTGCAGAGATTAGGGCAAAAAGGACTATGAAAAAGAAATTCGATAAAGTGTATCAGTTCAGGATAGAGTTGCAGGAGATAAAGCCTCGCATATGGCGGCGAATACAGGTCCCTGAGACGTATACTTTTTGGGACCTGCATGTTGCCATTCAGGTTTCTATGGGGTGGACCGATTCACACCTTCACGAATTTGTGATCAAAAACCCGAAGACCGGCCGCAAGATAAATATAGGCTTCCCTGACGAGGATTTCGGCCGCAAGGTGTCGGAGAGTTGGAAGAAGAGTATCATCGACTTTTTCAGTCTTGAAAATCCCAAAGCCGAATATACCTATGATTTTGGGGATGACTGGCAGCATATAGTCATGCTGGAAGAGATTTTGCCCAGAGGAAAAGGGGTTAAATATCCGCTCTGTGTAGACGGTGGGCGCGCCTGTCCCCCTGAGGACTGTGGCGGCAGTCATGGATACGAAAATTTCCTTGAAATTATCATGGACCCGAAACATGAGGAGCACGATTCGATGCTTGACTGGGCGGGAGGAGCGTTCAACCCTGAGCATTTCGACTGCAAGGAGGTCGTGTTCGATAATCCGTCTGAACGACTGGCAGCCCTTGACGCGGATTTCTAAATTTAGTCATACCTGAAAAGGCTGTCAGGCGGTGTGTCTGCTGCACCCGCCCGCCACTCCGCAGACACGAGGTCTATGATTGCCCCC
>CAYUNK010000023.1:0-33784 GCA_964446125.1 uncultured Nitrospiraceae bacterium
CAAAGGACTACGGGAATGACGGCTTTAGAACGAGACCTTTTTGCAACGATAGGGTAAACCCTGCAGTTGCGTGAATACCCTGCACTGAAAGGCTGATGGGGCCAGGTTTGTTTGCTGCCTTTTGCCCGTCAACCTGCATACGCAGGATATACAGCAGCTCCTGAAGCTGTATTTCGTTTGTCCATATGTCTTCTTTTTCCTTTTTCCTGCCTTCTATGTCAGACCTTAACGCACCCCACGGGTCTTTCGATCTATCCATTTCTGCCTGCACCTCTTCATATCTGATCTTGATCGCCTTATGACCTGATATGTAGGAGGCAGCGAGCCTGTAGCCGGATAATACCAGCAGCAGAAATGCCGGAAGTATTATTAACCATGCAACCACCCTTGTAATATTGAAAAAAACAGCCCTTTCTATCTTTTCAAGCATAAATCCCCCTTTTTTTCTGCCCGTCCGGCAGATATGCTCAGTCTCATCTGACCGGCTTTCTTCTTAATCTCCAGCCCTGACCCTCGTCATTCATGTCGAGCTGGATGCTGCCGTCTTTGAGCTCATCCACCACTTTCTTAAGAAGCAGGCCGGCTGTCAGGCCGGCTGCAAGATAGGGCGCATACTCATCAAAGTTCTCCAGCAGTTCATCAAACATCTCTGTCACCTCCCTTTCCTGTGAGTTACCTGCATAAAACCACTGAACCTGCAAATATCAGCAGAGACCCGGCGCATATCTTTATTATTCCTGCGCCCTGGGGCAGCTCCTGCAGGAGCAGGGCGCTGAATACGATGGTAAAGAGGATATTTGTATTGACCAGGGACATCACGTTCGGCACGCTTGAGTCCGGGGAAGCTAACGCCTTGATCACGGCAAGACTGCCGATGATGCTTATCATGCCTGATATGACGCCGTAGACAAGGGAGCTTCTGTCAACTATCCTGATTACGCCTGTTCCGGTAAATCCAAAATACAGGAGCGCGCCGGTCAATGAACCAATACAGGAGGCCAGAAGCAGTATTGCCGAAGCAGCCGCAACACCTTTATTGCTTGCCAGTTTCAGCGGTATGGCGCTGAGCCCGTAGGATGCTGCCGCTATGACCGAATATACGACCCAGATCTGCATATCTTCCTCTTTATCTGCATGGTTATGAGCCACTGTTCTGCTTTAAAGCCTATCAAAGCAAACTGACAAAGGCTTGTCAGTCTAATAAGATATATTTTGGGCAGGTAAATTATTGGGCATCAGAAAGGAGAGCCAGCCATGAATTACGATGATAAGCTGAAGATAGTTGAGAATAATTCCGGCAGACCCGTGGCGTCAAGTGAGGCCATCGAAAGGATTAAGCTGTATTTCCCGGAGTATGCAGAGCCCGGGGCTACGGTCACCACTGAATTTATCAGAATTGTTGATGCTGTAACAGATGATGATTTTGACCTGGAGGAGTATATTTATACTGATGTCTTTTCAGAGGCTCAATTGCGTCATATATTAGGATGGTTGACTGATAAGCAGATCGCAGAGCCGCTCCAGGAGGTCACGATTGAAAAGATCATGCATGCCATTTACAGCTGCCTTTACAACCAGGATTTTGAGTCAGATCTCTTCATGGAATGTGAGGATGCCTTTTCTTACAGCTCCAGAGGTCAGGCAAAAATGGAGTTAGGGCTGTATGAAGAGGCATTGCAGGATTATGAACAGGCCTGCCGTCTCGAACCGGAAAATGGCGCATACCTTATCTATAGGGCTGAGATATTCCATAAGCTTGGCGACTGCGAACAGGCGTTACAGGAAGGCGTAAGAGCCTTCGATATGACCGGCGATATCTTTCCGGATAATCCCGGCAAATTGACAGACATGCTCCAACTGTTTCTTTTCTTTGACGACCTGAAAAACCCAAAGATGACGGCGCGCGTGCTGCTTCGATATATAGAGACATTGAATGCCTTCCTGCCTCTGATCGCAATCCAGGAAGACGGCTCATTTGAGATAGAAAAAGAGGATCAGTCTCACTCCTCGGATATCGGCCACTTTGAGCTTTATATCGGCACGATCAGGGAGATGGAAGAGCTTGGTGAGAAAGATATCGAATTAGATATGCTTCTGGGCCGTCTCAAAGACGAGATCTGCCGGTTCCGCTCAAGGGTCGGCTTTTGAGCTGTGAGATATGCCTATCATCTGCCGGACTGTCTCAAGCCGTGCTTCGGCCAGGGCCCGGGTACATCCGGAAAAATATATGTTGCTACAATCAGTGGCGTACATTAAAATAGCGTTAACTTGAGACTGAAAGGAGGTGAATCAGAAATGAAAACAGCAAAGATCGTTATGTTGTCTATGATTGTGGTCGGACTGGTCTTCACCTTTGCCTTTGCAGCGGGTGATGCAGCAAAGGGCAAGGCGCTTTTCAATGATGCAAAATTTGCCGGCGGATCAAAGTCCTGCAACGAGTGTCATGCCGGAGGCAAGGGCATGGAAAAGGCAGCTGACAAGAAAGAGTTCAATCTGATGGGCAAGACCCAGAAGAGCCTTGAAGAGGCTGTCAATGTCTGCATTGTGGGCGCAAACAAGGGCAAGGCCATTGATGCAAAGTCTGCACAGATGCAGGACATCGTGGCTTATATCAAATCACTGAAGCCTAAGAAAGCTTCTGCAGGATACTGAGGATAGAGGCAGGCAGAGGTAAGGGACAGAAACCCCTTGCTTCTGCCTGTGTGCGGGTTTGCCTTTTGAGAGGTGTCTATGCATCCTTTTTTTCTGAAGTCGCTTCTTTCTCTTATTGTCCTTGCCTCCGGGCTTATAGGAATCATTACAGCCTTTGAGATCTTCGGCAGGACTGATCAGAAATTCAACCTGGACCGTCTCAGAAGCGCGCACCGGACCAATGGCATTGTTTATATGCTTCTATGCCTTAGCCTGTCCTACCTCTGCCTTGGCTTTCTTTTAAGCACAAAGGCCGAGCCTTCTGTCAGGGTCTTTTTTCATTCATTCTTTGCCATTTTTGTGCTGCTTATCCTCTGTTTCAAGATTCTGGTGGTAAGGAGATACCGCCATTTCTATGCAAGGCTTCAGACAGCAGGCCTTATCCTTGCATCGGTCAGCCTCTTCATGGTCGGCACATCCGCAGGATATTACCTGCTGATAACCAGGTTAGGAACAGATATTCCCGCTGCAGGAGTCAATGAGCAGGTGAAGGCAGCGAATGCCGAACATACGGGTTTGATCGTCAAGACTGACCCTGAAAGCATTCAGAGAGGGAAGGATCTTTATGAAGAGAAGTGCTCTTTCTGTCACGACCCGCTCAGCAACAGGACCCTGACCGGCCCTGGGCATAAGCAGATCCTGAAGAATCCAGTGCTGCCTGTGAGCGGCAGGCCGGCTACACCCGAGAGTATCGCTGCCCAGATAAGAAGTCCGTATAGGGACATGCCTTCGTTTTCCCACCTTACCGGCGATGAAATAGAGAGCCTGATTGCATATCTAAATACGCTCTGATCCTGAAGAGCCCAATAATCGTCTCTATCATAACAATGCAGTAATTATTCAAAGTAATTCGCCGAAAAAAAGGCCTTAATCCCCAAAATCAGGTGATAATGGCAGATTATTACTGTTGTCCGACTTGACTATCACGTCAGAAGGCGTAGTATGGATCGTACCATACCATTTGAGAAGGAGGAATTCCGATGACAGAGAAGAGATCAAAAGACGTTGTAAAGGCTGAACCTGCGCGGGCGATCTCACCCTTTGAAGAGATGGAAAAGAGATTTGAGGATCTCATCAGGAGACCATTTTCGATGTTTGGCCCCTCCTGGTTTCCGGCAATCAGGATGCCGGAGATGGGCGATATCTCGGCAAAGGTTGACATCTTTGAGGAGGGCTCTGAGGTTGTGGTAAAGGCAGAACTGCCCGGCATGAAGAAGGAAGACATTACGGTTAACCTTACCGATAATGTGGTGACGGTCTCGGGTGAAAAGAAGAATGAAGAGAAGGTCGAAAAAAAGGATTATTATCGCATTGAGAGGTCATACGGCTCGTTCTGCCGTTCCTTCAGCCTTCCCAGGGAGGTGCAGTCAGACAAGGCAAAGGCGTCATTCAAGGACGGCGTGCTCGAAGTGAGGGTGCCCAAGACCGAAGAGGCTGTCAGGAAGGAAAAGAAGATCACCGTAGAGTAGCCTCTGCCCTGGAGCAGGACAGAGAGGGGAAATATCCCCCTCTGTCTGCATATAATCCGGGGTAATCAGATACTTCGCACTAATATCTCATCCTCACCCGGTAGGTGAGCTTGACTTCTGTGTCGGGCGGCAGAGGCACTATGAATTCAGCAGAAAAGGCAGCCGCCTTTGCATATTCATGGGATGAACTGAGCATGGTCCAGTCGCCCGGGACGGGCTCGATAACTTTCACGGTAATATCCTCTTTTTTGTGGTTCCTAAGCGATATCTCGAAGCCTGCTTCGTAGGTATCTGAAGCCAGCTTTTTCCAGTCAGTCTGCCTGCGCTCCGCCGCAACATCAAAGGCATTGCCAAGCTTCAGCCTGAGCTTTTCGTCCTTCGGAGTATGGTCTATTGAATCTTCGCCCACAAACTGGAGGCTTCCCCCAGAGTCCTGTTTATAGACCCTGACTGTGCCTTTTGGCAGCGGCATGCCGAGGTTATGGTCTTTTCTGTTCTGTATCTCGACAAAGACATTCACCTTCTCGTTTGAGACAGGCTCATTGTATCTGGCAGTGTAATAGTAGTCTGCGCCGCGGAGGATGAACTCTTTTTTTGCCGGAATCGAGCCTGCGCTGACCAGGCTGATCTGTTTGGTCTGATTGTCTTTTACGGTCGAGGCGCGCTCAAGCGTATATATATGGTATTCGAAGAACTCCTCTTGCCTGAACTGTTTTGCCGGTGACGCTGCTGTCTCGGCAAGGCGCATCAGCCTGTAGTTGTATTCCTGTTCGTCTTTCACCCTGTTGACGTCTCCGGCAACAAGCTTAAGCATTGCATTTCTGTATGTTGCGCCGCTTTTGTTGTCTATGGTTACCCATCCTGAGAGATCTGCCCTGTCATCTTTTGCATTCAGTGTTATCACATAGTCAGCGCGCCAGTTGATGCCATTTGTGAGATAGGATGCCTCAACCGTCTGAACTGAGGACAGCCTGTTTTCGAGCAGCCATACCAGGGTCGGCCTTGAGATAAGGTTCTCCGGCATGCCCGGAAAGATTATCCTGCCGGGGTGGCCGAAGGTTATCTCATCGTTGATCCTGAAGATGGGACCCCCGTTATTTGAAAGCAGGGTTGCGCTGACCATCTCTTCACGCTCTGTGTAGGGGTTTTTCTGATAGAGCTTCACCTCTTTGCCGACATATTTGTCGAGCAGCCTCTGGGGGTTCAGCAGGTCATACTCGTAATTCTGTTCAAGCACGCCAAGGCTGTTATTGTCTGTCAGTGACTTGATATGCACGCTTGAAGGTATGATTTGTGATGCAACATCCATGAATTTCAGTTCACTGCCGCCTCTGGGGATCATGAGCTGCCTTGTGTCTTTTACCAGGCCGAGATTGACGTTATAGATCGTAACAGCAATCCCTGTCTGGTCTTCGAGGGTGGTTGCAAGGCCAGGAGGCGCTGCAGGGCCTGTTTCAGCCCGCACAGGAAATCCGGCAGAGATAAGGCAGAATATAGCGGCTATCGTGGAAAGAAGATTCTTCATGCTGCTTCTCCTTTTAGTGTCCATATTTAACCGTCCCGAACGCTTGGTTCTGCCCTTGTCTCAGCAGCAGGCAGAAGCATGGTTACCCGTGTCCCCTTTTCATTGACCGGCTCAAAGGTGACCTTGCCGTGATTTTTCCGCATGGCGAGCCTTATAATCGGCAAGCCAAAGCCTGTTCCTGATGGTTTTGTCGAATAAAAGGGCATGGAAAGCCTGTCTATGTTGCTGACCTGGAAAGGCGTTCCGGTATTGAAAACAGTCACCTCTATGCGCGGATAAGGCTCCATGACACGCTTCGATGAGACTATCACAAGCGGATCTGAAGTATCAACTCCCTCAAAACTGTTCTCCAGCGCATGACGGAATGCTGCTGCCATATCTTTGGCATCAGCATTGATATAGAGCGCATCAGGCGATATATCAGTCTGTACCTTTACCGACTGATGGGGCAGGCTTTTTATAGTTTCTGCCAGAAGATCGTCTATGCGGAGCGCTTCAAAACGGGGATTTTCCTGAAACATCTCAAAATACGTTTTTATGTCATTGACCATATGCTCAAGCCGCCTGTTTTCTCCGAGCAGCCCCTCGTATGCTGCATATGCAGGACTGTCTGCATCAACTTTTCTGAGCAGGCGATTGAGGCTGCCGCCTATGACTGCTACGGGGTTCCTGACGCGGTCTGCAATGCCTTTAATGATCTCGATGTCGCACCTCGTCGTTGCCTCTATATATGCGCTCGTCTCTATCAGCAGGCAGAAATCCATTATCTTGTCTATAAGTTGAATTGCCGCTGTCTTATCGCCAGGTTCTGTATGGGCAAGGACGACCATGTGGCAGAACTGACGTATGACAGAAAACCCGAGGTTCGAGAAACGCTGGTCAAGGTTCACCTCGACATGGCGCAGGCCGATCCGCCAGAGATAGGCATACAGGTCGGCATTGAGGGATGATCCGAAGATCTTTTCGAACCAGTGCGACCATATCTTAAGCATATGGCCGGGCATCTGCTCATAGTCAAGAACCACTCTGGCATCAGGCAGGCTCTGAAAGAAAGAATAAAAATAGGCGGCAAACGTCTCTTTTTCTGAAATAAGAACCTTGCGGTAGGGATCAAGCTCCAGAAGCGACTCATCCGTCAGGCCAAGCTGGCGCTGAAACTTCATGAGCTTTTCATATGGCACCGGCATGTTGATCATAGGCTTATTTAGTTTATCAGAAACAGGGCAGTACAGGGCGGTTTGCAGGCACAGAAGAGAACTCACTTTATGGAGGCATCCGAGTGTGGTAGAGTTAAACAAGAAGATTATAAGCGCCGAAGACGCTTATTATTTACGGGAGGAGATATCATGATAAAGACGGCTGTTGCAGCTGTGGCGGTTATTTTCTGCATCGCTTATGCTCATGCCCATTCGGAGAGGCATGAGGCGGGGGCAAAATTTACCAAGCATTTCAATGACACCCTGTATTCAATGGGGCAGAAGGGGCAGGTGACCATTGAGGTTCTGCTTGATGAAAAGGAATACAGGATCGGAGAGGATGTAATAGGCATAGCGATACATGACAGCCATGACGAAGATGTTGAGGGAGCGAAACTTGTCGTCATGGTGACGGGTGTTTCAGAACCTCTTGAGGTGACTGAAAAAGGCGGCGGACTCTATCTGGTTTCAGCCAGGCATATACCCAGGGAGGGCGTATGGGAATTGAGCATATCAGTAAAGAAGAAAAAAATAGAGGATGGGGCGATATTTTCGTTCCCTGAGGCCTTGAGCCGCAAAATGCCGGCAGGTAAGTATGACGCAGAGAGACTGAAAACAATGAAGTAGGGTTGATCCATACCTCATGGCCGGCTCGCGGAATAAAGGCGTCTTCATTGACGACTTTTCGCGGTCTGTGATAATATTCAGTTCACAAAAACAGATGTATCTCATCGTAATTTCTGCGTAAATCGAAAGGATCAACCATATGAGGATAGTTGTTTGCATTAAGCAGGTGCCTGACAGCGCCGAGGTCAGGATCAACCCTGAGACGAACACGCTCATCAGGGACGGCGTGCCTACCATTATCAATCCCTATGACCTGCATGCTCTTGAGGCCGGTCTTCAGATCAGGGAGTCTGCAGGAGGCAAGGTGACTGTCCTGACGATGGGACCGCCCCAGGCAGAGACTGCCCTCCGCGAGGCGATTGCTATGGGCGCAGACGAAGCGGTGCTGCTTACTGACAGGGCCTTTGCAGGCTCCGATACCTGGGCCACTGCATATGCTCTTTCGAAGGCCATAGGGCAGTTAGGCGCTGATATCATTCTCTGCGGCAAGCAGGCGATTGACGGAGACACAGCCCAGGTAGGCCCTGAAATGGCGGAGTTTTTGAATATGCCTCATATCTCTTATATCCGCAAGGTCGTTGAGGTTGCTGCTGATAGACTGATTGTTCAGCGGCTTATGGATGACGGGTACGATGTTGTTGAATCCTCTCTTCCTGTGCTTCTGACGGTGGTGAAGGAGCTGAACGAACCGAGGCTTCCGTCGCTTAAGGGCAAGATGGCGGCAAAGAAGGCCGAGATCAGAAAGATGTCCGCCGCTGACCTTGGGGCTGATGAGAAGGACCTCGGACTTAACGGCTCGCCGACACAGGTGAAAAATATCTTTGCTCCTGAGGCAAAGACAGACAGGACCATGCTCGAAGGCAGCGCCGAGGATATGGTGGATACCCTGGTAAAGGAACTGGTGGCGCAGAAATGTATATAAAAGTTAATGCAGAATTATGCACAGGTTGCGAGGCATGCCTTCAGTCATGCCCCTACGATGCAATTGTCATCAGGCAGGACAAGGCATGTATTACCGAGCTTTGTCAGCTCTGCAGGGCCTGTCTGAGCGTATGTCCTGAGGGGGCAATCTCTGAGGTGAAAGAGGCGTCGGATGAAAAGGTGACGGCTCAGGGCAGGGGCGTATGGGTCTTTGCCGAGCAGCGTGAAGGCAAAATCGCAGGTGTATCTATTGAACTCCTTGGGGCTGGCAGGGGGCTTGCCGAAAAGCTCGGCACAGAGGTGACTGCCCTGCTCTTTGGAGGAACTGACGAGGATGCAGGGGAACTGGTGCGCTGGGGGGCAGACAGGGTCTTTCATTGTGATGATCCCGGCTTTCAGGCATTTAATGACGAGCCCTGCGCATCGCTCCTTTCAAGACTGATAGAAGAGCAGAAGCCGGAGATCGTGCTGGCCGGCGCTACACCGATCGGCCGGTCCTTCTTCCCGAGGGTTGCAGCAAGGCTGAGGGCGGGACTCACTGCTGACTGTACATCGCTTGAGATAGATCCCGAGACAGGGAACCTTCTTCAGGTGAGGCCTGCATTTGGCGGTAATATCATGGCGACCATCTTCTGCCCCCATGCCAGGCCGCAGATGGCGACGGTCAGGCCCCGCGTGATGAAGAGGGGCATATATGATGAGGCGCGCAGGGGCGAGATCATCAAGGTTTCTGCCGATGGCATATCCTCCCGCACAAAAGTTCTTGAAACTGTAAAGGAAGTCTCTGATCTTGCGGTTAATCTCCAGGACGCCAGTATTATTATTGCGGGCGGCAGGGGCATGAGCAATCAAAAAGGCTTCCAGCTTCTGTATGACCTTGCTGAGGTGTTGGGCGCCACTGTGGCGGCATCAAGGGCCGCTGTTGATGAAGGCTGGATACCATACCGCCATCAGGTGGGCCAGACCGGCAAGACCGTAAGCCCGAAGCTGTACATTGCCTGCGGAATCTCAGGGGCGGTGCAGCATCTTGTCGGCATGCAGTCTTCCGACGTAATTATTGCGATCAATAAAAATTCTGAGGCGCCGATATTCAATGTGGCGACATACGGAATTGTTGGCGATGCGCATGAGATTGTGCCTATGTTGACCAGAAAGATCAGGGAGGCAAAGGGGCTATGAAGACCGTATTTATGTTTCCGGGTCAGGGCTCGCAGGCCATGGGTATGGGTGAAGATCTCTTTGACAGATATCCCGGCCTTGTTGCTCAGGCGGATTCCATTCTTGGGTATTCGATCAAGGAACTCTGCCTGAAGAATCCTGACAGCCTGCTCAGCCGGACTGACTATACCCAGCCTGCGCTATATATTGTTGATGCGCTCAGCTTTCTTGCCAGGGTCGAGGATGAGAAGGTCATGCCTGATTTTGTGATCGGCCACAGCCTGGGCGAGTATGCGGCGCTGTATGCTTCAGGGGCCTTTGATTTCGGCGCCGGCCTTAAACTCGTCCAGAAGCGCGGTGCACTGATGAATGAAGCGACCGGCGGAGGCATGGCCGCCATTTTGGGCATGAACGGTGATGAGGTTGCGG
Source organism: uncultured Nitrospiraceae bacterium (assembly GCA_964446125.1). GTDB lineage: Bacteria > Nitrospirota > Thermodesulfovibrionia > Thermodesulfovibrionales > UBA6898 > UBA6898. The sequence continues at coordinate 10,017 of CAYUNK010000023.1, forward strand.
CAGCCCTTAAAGAGCTCGGGGCTGATGCTGTTGATGTTGCTAATTATAATTCCCAGCGTCAGACAGTCATCTCGGGACGCAAGGCTGATATCGAGATGTATGCGCCTCAGATGAAGGAAATGGGGGCCCAGCGGGTGGTTATCCTTTCTGTGAGCGGCGCCTTTCACAGCCGTTATATGAGGCCTGCAGCTGATGAGTTTGAGACGTTCCTGAGCGGATTCAGCTTCAGCAGTCTGAAAATCCCCTGTATTGCCAACTGCAGCGCCGAGCCGTACACGGATGATTCTGTTGCCTCAAATCTGGTTAAACAGATCTATAGCAGCGTGCGATGGATTGATACGGTTATGGGCCTGCGTCAGCAGGGCGCTGAAACATTTATTGAGGTCGGCCCCGGCAGTGTGCTGTCCGGCCTGGCCCGGCAGATTGGATGACTGCACACATTTCCTGAATGGTCTCACATGTTTATTAACGGCCTCAAAATAGTATTGACATGGTTCGACAGGCTCACCATGACCGGTCACCCTGAGTTTGTCGAAGGTTGTACAGACTAGTATGAGACGATTAATAACATGAATCCGGCTTCGGTAATCTGCGTTTCTTATCCCGGTTCGATCCTTCATGCACGGCGCAGGTGATGTACTGCGCATGATGAAGGAAGCAATCTGCAATAAGCAGCGCCTCTAAGCAGCCGGAACAAAAGAGAAGATCTGAATTATTTCTGTTGACGGCTGCCTGACTTATTTTTATAATTTTCAAACATATAAGTTTTAACTGCAGAGGAGGAGATATGAATTGCAGACTGGGGGCAGCATTTATCGCATTACTCGTTATGTCAGGATGCGCCAAACAGGGTATTAACACATACAGAATGACTAATAATACGCCGGTAATAGCGGACAATAGCGTTGTCATAACAAAACCTCAGCCGCAGGTATGGGATATTACCGTAAAGGCGCTCTCAAAGAGCTCTTACGTCATGAGGAACATTGACAGACAATCCAATATTATCACTCTGTCATTTATATCCGACTCTCCAACCGGATACGTTGACTGCGGCAAAACCTTCAGAACATACAGTGAGGGCAGCAACACTGAGACTTTTGAGTATGATACTGCAGGCTCTGCCACGTTTAAGGTTGCAGCGGCAGGGCAGGAAGACAGGCGATATGCCAATTATTCTGTTGTCAATAGGGGATCAACGTTAGAGGTGAATTCGACTGTCTATGTAGGGCCTGATGAAAAAGAGAGCAAAGACACCATTGTCAGGGTAAATACGCGCTACACCCTGAATTTTACAGCGAGGGGCGAGAATTTCGCAAAGCACCTCAACAGCGTGATTTCGAGGGGCAAAATGCCGGGGGAAATCGCTATAGTTGCTTTCTCTTCCGATAAACCAACAGAGCATGAAGACATCTATGGCGACGGTACAAAGATGACATGCTTTTCGAAGGGGAAAGCAGAAAGAGATATACTTGATCTCATAAAAGCGGAACTGCAGGTCAGCGCACAGAAGGATGCCGAACAGAAAGTTATTGAACAGACAGCTATAGAAGATCAGGCTGCCCGGAAGAAGGATTCTGAAGAGCAGGATGTTGAGAATGAGAGCAGCGTAAAGAAGGATGCCAAACAGAAAGTTATTGAACAGATAGCTGAAGAATATCAGGCTGCCCAGAAGAAGGGTTCTGAAGAACAGGATGTTGAGCAGCAGGGCGGCCGGCAGAAGGCTGTCAAACAGAAAGCAATTGAACAGATAGCTACAGAATATCAGGCTGCTGAAAAGCAGGACATGGAGCAGCAGGGAAGCGGACAGAAGGGCAATTGAGATTTGAAGGAGACTTTTGTCCCCATATTGAACCAATCTCTGAGGAACGGCGTCTGACAATTAACTCATAACGGACACCAATAGGGTCAGTCCTGTTTATCATTCAAGATACCACCAGCAAATTCCCGGAAATATGGCTGTATTGCCGATCTGTCATTCTTTTTGGTAGAATGAACTCAAAAAATCCTTGCATTAAGATCCGTTAGATTTAAGGGGAGAGGCGGTTAAATGAAGATCCATGAATATCAGGCAAAGGAATTATTTCGGAACAGTCATCTGCCTGTACCTGACGGATATGTTGCAACAAGCCCTGAGGAGGCATGCAGAGCGGCTGAAAGACTCGGCACATTCCCTGTTGTGGTCAAGGCACAGATCCATGCGGGCGGACGCGGCAAGGGCGGAGGCGTAAAACTTGCCAGGAGCCTCGAAGAGGTGCGGAGCATAACAGGGGCCATATTGGGCAGGCCGCTTGTTACGCCCCAGACAGGCCCGCAGGGAAAGAGAGTGAATAAAGTCCTGGTCGAGCAGGGGCTCGATATAGGGCAGGAGCTCTATTTTTCGATCATCCCGGATCGTTCTACCGCAAAGATTATGATGATTGCGAGCCGGGCAGGGGGCATGAATATCGAGGAAGTGGCGGCAGAGAGTCCTGAGGAGATCATCAGGGTCCTGATCAATCCTCTTACCGGAATAGAGCCGGCTCATGCAAGGCAACTCGCAGCCGGTCTGAACCTTTCTGAATCTCTGACGGCAATCTTTTCTGCTCTGGTCGAAGGCCTGTATGCACTCTTTATCAAGACCGACTCTTCATTGATCGAGATCAATCCCCTTGTAATAACTGTCCAGGAGAGGCTCATTGCCCTGGATGCAAAGATCGAGATTGATGACAATGCCCTGTTTCGGCAGAAGGATATCCAGAAGTTCAGGGACCTTGATGAAGAGGACCCTCTCGAAGTCGAGGCCTCGAAATACAACCTTAATTACATTAACCTTGATGGAAATATCGGCAATATGGTCAATGGCGCAGGGCTGGCCATGGCGACCATGGATCTTATCAAGGCTGCCGGAGCAGCGCCCGCAAATTTCCTTGATGTCGGCGGCGGGGCTAATCAGGAGATGGTCGAAAACGGCTTCCGGATCATCTTAAATGACAGTAATGTCAAAGGCGTTCTGATCAATATCTTTGGCGGTATCCTGCGGTGTGATGTGCTTGCCGAGGGGGTTGTCGCTGCTGCCAGAAATACCAAAATACATATACCGGTCGTGATCCGGCTTCAGGGGACCAATGTCGGGAAGGGCAGAGAGATCCTTGCAGCCTCAGGTCTTAATCTTATTACCGCAGAGGACCTTGATGATGCAGCCGGAAAGATTGCAGAGATTGTGAGGAAGGCGGGTTAGAGAAGATGGCGATATTTGTAGATAAAGAGACTAAGCTGCTTGTTCAGGGTATTACCGGCAGGGAAGGCACCTTCCATACACAGCAGTGCATTGCCTACGGCACACAGGTCGTGGCAGGCGTCACACCCGGCAAGGGCGGACAGAAGATGGATAATGTGCCTGTATTTAATTCAGTAAAGGAGGCGGTCGGTGAAACCGGCGCAACCTGCAGCATGGTCTTTGTGCCTCCTGCCTTTGCCGCAAATGCGATTATGGAGGCGATTGACGGAGGGGTTGACCTGATTGTGGCCATTACCGAGGGTATTCCTGTTCTGGACATGATGCGTATCAAGAATTACCTTTCCGGGAAGAAGGTCAGGCTGATCGGTCCTAACTGCCCCGGGATCATAACGCCCGGCCAGTGCAAGATCGGCATAATGCCCGGCTTTATCCATAAACCCGGCGGCCCTATCGGTGTTGTGTCGCGCTCCGGCACCCTGACCTATGAGGTGGTGCATCAGTTGACCACAAAGGGGATCGGCCAGACCACCTGCCTCGGCATTGGAGGCGATCCGGTCAATGGAACGAACTTTATTGACTGCCTCAAGGCCTTTCAGGAAGACCCGGAGACCGAGGGTATTGTACTGGTTGGCGAGATCGGCGGCTCTGCAGAGGAAGAGGCTGCCGCCTATATCAGGGATCATATAAGCAAGCCGGTTGTCGGCTTTGTGGCGGGGTTGAGCGCGCCACCAGGCAGACGCATGGGACATGCAGGGGCTATTGTGAGCGGAGGCAGCGGCACAGCGCAATCGAAAATAGCAGTAATGAAGGAGGCAGGCATTCATGTATGCGAAAACCTCGGCAGGTTCGGTGAGTTCTGTGCGGAGGTTTTCAGGAAATGAATCAATATTACGGAAGGCCGGTTATTAAGATACAAGAGATTGATTTATCGGGAGTATTCTATGGCTGATCAGAAGAGATATCGCGTATTGGTGGGAAAGCCCGGCCTCGATGGTCATGACCGGGGTGCAAAATTCATCGCACGTGCCCTTCGTGATGCAGGCTTTGAGGTGGTCTATACTGGCATCAGAAGAACCCCTGAGGAGATCGCAGCAGCGGCCGTACAGGAGGATGTCTCGGCTGTAGGCCTGTCGCTTCTGTCAGGAGCGCATCTGAGCCTCTTCCCTGCAGTGGTTCAGGCCCTTAAGAAGGCCGGCTCAGGCGACGTACCGGTGCTGGGCGGGGGAGTCATCCCTGATGAGGATATCGGGCCTCTTAAAGATGCCGGGATCAACGAAGTCTTTACTCCGGGGACCCCTGTTGCGAAGATTATTGATGCTTTTCGTACTGCCTGTGAAGCACACGACCTTCACAGGGGATAATCGCAGAGGCTGCCTGAAGAACGGGACATATGAAGAGCGAACAGATCCTTAAGGGATTGAAAGGGCGTGAACCACGGGCAATAGCAAGGGCCATATCCCTTGTTGTGGAGAACGATCCCCTGGCTGATGAAATACTGTCGTCTCTTGATGATTCACTTCAGGATCAGTCAATGGTATTGGGCATAACCGGGCCTCCCGGCGCAGGGAAGTCAACACTGACTGACCGGATTATCACTAATTACCGCGCACAGGGAAAGAGAGTAGGTGTCATTGCAGTGGATCCTTCTTCTCCCATCTCGGGCGGGGCAATTCTGGGTGACCGGATACGGATGATGGGCCATGCGCTGGATCAGGACGTGGTTGTCCGTTCCATGGCAACAAGAGGCAGGCTGGGAGGGCTCTGTGCAGCAGCAGGCGCTGCAGTCAGAATTCTTGCCGGCAGCGGCTGCTCAATAGTTATCATCGAGACCGTGGGTGTGGGTCAGTCTGAGATGGATATTGTACGGCTGGCCGATATAACAGCCCTCGTGCTTGCCCCCGGCCTGGGAGACGACATCCAGGCCATGAAGGCAGGTCTTCTGGAGGTGGCTGACATCCTGGTCGTCAATAAGGCAGACTCTCCAGGGGCCGAAACCCTTGCGATGGATATGGAGACCATTGCCCGTGAGGGCAGTATGAACGGCAAGGTCAGCGCTGCTGTCTGCATGACCGTGGCATCTGAAGGCAGGGGAATTGACGAACTGCTTGCAGCGGTCGAGGCTGTTGATGCTTCACACCGCCAGAGCGGCGAGCGGAGGGCCCGCAGGGAAAAGGCGTATGACCTTGAAGTCCTCGACTGGGCCCTTGAGATGATCAGACCTTCGATTATCGAAAAGATCAATAAAGGCGGGTTTTCCAGGAAGGGGGACCCCAGGATACAGGCCGCAAAATTATTGGAAAAGGAATGAATCAGGATGGTATATGGAAAAATCACCAGAATATAAGGATTGGCAAGACAAAGAGCTGGCATCAAGCCTCAAGCGCGCTCCGGAGAGGAAGGAGAAGTTCACCAATCATGGAGGAGAGGAGATTTCGCGGCTTGCCGTGCCGAAGAGTCTCGACGAGGCCTATCTTGAAGATATCGGCTTTCCGGGAAGATATCCCTATACCCGTGGAGTTCAGCCCACCATGTATCGCGGCAGGTTCTGGACCATGCGCCAGTATGCCGGTTTCTCGACCGCATCGGAATCGAATAAGCGTTACCGGTATCTGCTGAGTCAGGGCACCACCGGTCTTTCGATCGCCTTTGATCTGCCGACCCAGATCGGGTATGACTCTGATCATCCGATGGCTGAGGGCGAAGTGGGCAAGGTCGGGGTTGCGATAGATTCCCTGGCTGATATGGAACTGCTTTTTGACCGGATCCCGCTGGACAAGGTCTCTACATCCATGACCATTAACGCCCCTGCTGCCGTGCTTCTGGCCATGTATGTTGCGGTGGCCGAAAAGCAGGGTGTGGCGGCAGACAAACTGCAGGGAACCATCCAGAACGATATACTCAAGGAATACGTTGCCCGCGGCACGTATATCTTTCCGCCCAAGCCGAGCCTGCGGCTGATCACAGACATATTCAGGTGGTGTACAGAGCATACCCCTGATTTTAATACCATTTCCATCTCCGGGTACCATATCCGGGAGGCAGGCTCTACCGCGGTGCAGGAGGTGGCCTTCACCCTTGCCAATGGCATAACCTATGTGCAGGCAGCGCTCGATGCAGGGCTTGAACTCGATAATTTTGCGCCGAGGCTTTCGTTCTTCTTCAATGCATCCTCCGACCTTCTCGAGGAGGTTGCCAAATTCCGCGCTGCACGAAGGCTCTGGGCCAGGATCATGAAAGAGCGCTTCAATGCAAAAAAACCGTCAAGCCGGATGCTGCGCTTCCATACACAGACGGCAGGGTACACGCTTACTGCCCAGCAGATAGACAATAACATTGTGAGGGTTGCGCTTCAGGCGCTGTCTGCCGTCCTTGGCGGCACGCAGTCCCTGCATACCAATTCCCGGGACGAGGCGCTATCTCTGCCCACAGAGGATTCGGTACGCATAGCCCTTCGGATCCAGCAGGTGATAGCACACGAGTCAGGTGTTGCCAGTTCGGTGGATCCGCTTGCAGGATCGTATTTTATCGAGGAACTTACCGACCGCATCGAGGCGCAGGCCTCTGAACTTATCCGGAAGATTGACGGCGCCGGCGGTGTTGTGGCTGCTATTGAGGATGGGTTTATTCAGCGCCAGATCGAAAACAGCGCATACGAATACCAGCAGGAAATAGAAAAGGGGCAGCGCATAATCGTCGGAGTAAACGAGTTCCGCATTGATGAGCAGACAAAACCGCCCCTGCTTCGCGTTAATCCCGAAGTGGAGCATGCCCAGGTTCGGAGCCTCAAAGAGCTGCGCCAAAAACGTGACCACAGGAAGGTTGAAGAAGCGCTTGCAGATCTCTCAGCCTGCGCTCAGAGTTCATCGAACCTGATGCCCGCGATACTCGAGTCGGTAAAGGCCTATGCAACTCTGGGCGAGATCTGCCGTGTGCTTCGGGATGAGTTTGGGGAATACAGAGAGTGATCCGGTCTGGCGTTAAGTCAGCGGATAGATTATTTATGAGGTATAAATAGTATGATAAAGCGGATAGATCATCTCGGAATTGCTGTTAAATCCATCGAGGAAGCCCGAAAATTTTATGAGGGTGTGCTGGGGCTTGTCTGTGAAAAGGAAGAAGTTGTGGCCTCGCAGAAGGTTCGGACCGCTTTTTTTTCTGTTGGCGAGGTCCATATTGAACTGCTTGAGCCGACCTCTGAAGACAGTCCGATTGCCAAATTTTTGGAGAAGAAGGGTGAAGGATTTCATCATGTTTCATATCTGACAGGTGATATTGACAGCCAGTTGGAAACTGCCCGGCAGCATGGCTGCAGGCTGATCCATGAGAGACCGATAGAGGGCGCAGGCGGCAAACAGGTTGCGTTTCTGCATCCCGGCAGTACTTTGGGCGTGCTTACTGAGTTTTGCAAATAGGACACTTTCCGAGGAGGTGGTATTGTGCAGCAGCAGGGACAGGATAATCTGAACAGACTTGAAACCATGAAAGAGGAGGCCTTTTTGGGCGGAGGCGCCCAGAGAAACGAGGCCCAGCACCGCAAGGGAAAACTGACGGCCAGGGAGCGCATTGAACTGCTCCTTGATGAGGGTTCCTTTGAAGAGTTCGATCTGCTGATGACCGGCAGGTCAGGCCAGAATTTCGGGATGAAAGAGTTCCCCGGTGACGGCGTTATCACGGGCCACGGCACGATTGACAGCCGAGAGGTCTTTGTATTCAGCCAGGACTTTACGATCATGGGAGGCGCGCTTGGCGAGGCACATGCCCAGAAGATCTGCAAGGTGATGGATCATGCTGTGCGGGTCGGCGCGCCGATCATCGGGCTGAACGACTCAGGTGGCGCCCGCATACAGGAAGGGGTTGAATCTCTTGCAGCGTATGGGGAGATCTTCCACCGCAATGTCCAGGCAAGCGGGGTGGTGCCCCAGATATCATGTGTTATGGGCCCATGCGCAGGCGGCGCGGTGTACAGCCCGTCCATAACGGACTTTACTTTCATGGTCGAAAACACTTCATATATGTTTGTCACAGGCCCCAATGTGGTCAAGACCGTCACCCATCAGGATATCACTGCAGAGGAATTAGGCGGGGCAATGGTGCATAGCAAAAAAAGCGGCGTGGCCCATTTTGCCTTTCCAAATGATATCCTCTGCCTGCGGGAAGTAAGAAGGCTGATCAATTACCTGCCTTCAAACAATCGTCAGCAGGCTCCTATCCTTGACCTGAGAGATCCGGCTGAGCGCACAGATCCGGCCCTTGATTATCTCGTGCCTGCAAACCCGAACCAGACATATGATATGAAGATCCTTATCACCAGCATTATAGACGGCGCGGAATTTTTGGAGATCCATTCACATTTTGCAAGAAACATCATTGTCGGTTTTGGCCGGCTTGGAGGGCAGACCATAGGCCTGATAGCCAACCAGCCGGCTGTGCTTGCAGGCGTGCTTGACGTTCAGTCTTCGGAAAAGGCTGCCAGGTTTGTCCGTTTCTGCGATGCATTTAATATCCCGCTTGTATGCCTCGTGGATGTGCCGGGCTTTATGCCGGGGCCCGAGCAGGAGCATGGCGGCATTATCCGGCACGGGGCAAAACTGCTCTATGCCTTTTCTGAGGCAACAGTGCCGAGGATAACGGTCATTATCCGCAAAGCTTACGGGGGCGCGTACGTGGTGATGAATTCCAAGCATATCGGCTGCGATATGAACTTTGCATGGCCTGCCGCGGAAATCGCCGTGCTCGGCCCCAAAGGCGCTGCACAGATTATTTACCGCAAAGAGATTGAAGATGCGGTTGACCCTGAAGAGATGCTGATCAGGAAAACGGAAGAATACAGGATAACGTATGCCAATCCGTTTATGGCAGCCAAAAGAGGATTCATTGACGATGTTATCAACCCTCGTGATACAAGGCACCGGCTGATCAGAAGCCTCCAGTTTTTGGAGAACAAGAGGACAACCCGGCCGCCAAGAAAGCACGGGAATATTCCCTTGTGAGTCGGGCGATGCGATACGTGCTGAAGAGAATAATGCCATTACATGTGAGGAGCCGCTATGTTTAAGAAGATCCTTATAGCCAACCGTGGTGAAATTGCGATACGGATAATCCGGACCTGCAGGAGGCTGAACATAAAGACCGTTGCAGTCTATTCTGATATTGATGCGCGATCACTCCATGCGAGGGAGGCTGACGAGGCTGTGCATATAGGGCCGCCGCCTTCAACTTCTTCCTATCTTGTGCATGAAAAGATTATCGCAGCAGCGCTTGAGCGGGGGTGCGAGGCTGTTCATCCGGGATATGGCTTTCTGTCGGAGAATGCGAAATTTGCTGCGGCTGCGGCCAAGGCAGGGCTGGTATTTATCGGGCCTGATGCAGAGGTGATAGCTGCAATGGGGGACAAGATATCTGCCAAGGATATTGCGATGAAGGCAGGCGTGCCGGTGGTGCCGGGTCATAACCGGGCTGTTGCTGACCTTGCGGAAATACGGGGTCTTATGACTGAAATAGGGTATCCTGTTCTGCTTAAGCCTGCGGCAGGCGGAGGCGGTCGCGGTATGCGCATTGTAAATGGTCCTGATGAACTTGAGTCTGCTCTGAAGGCAGCCCAGGATGAGACCCGCAAGGCATTCGGCGATGACAGGATCTTCCTGGAACGGTTCATATCAACGCCCCGCCATATAGAGATCCAGATTATTGCCGACCGGCACGGCAGGGTCGTCTCTCTTGGAGAAAGGGAATGCTCGATCCAGAGGCGGTACCAGAAGGTGATTGAAGAGGCTCCTTCAATGGCAGTTGATGCCGGCCTCAGGGACCGTATGGGTGAAATGGCCTGTGCGCTGGCCAGGGAGGCGGGATATTCCAATGCAGGCACTGTTGAGTTTATTCTGGATGCCCGGGGAAATTTCTATTTTATGGAGATGAATACAAGGCTTCAGGTTGAGCATCCGGTCACGGAAATGGTCACATCTCTTGACCTTGTCGAACTGCAGCTCAGGGTGGCCTCAGGCGAACATCTGCCGATTTCGCAGGAGGATGTCTCGATCAAGGGCTGGGCGATCGAGGCCAGGATCTGCGCTGAGGATCCCGGACGCAATTTTCTGCCTTCCACCGGACTGATCACCCGGTATTCAAATCTCAGGGGCAGAAATATCAGGCTCGACAGCGGCGTTGAGGCAGGCAGTTTTGTGAGCGTCTATTACGACTCGCTCCTGTCCAAAGTGATCAGCTGGGGGCAGACGCGGGAAGCGGCCAGGACAGCTCTGATCAATGCCCTGAACCGGTACCATATAGAAGGCGTAACTACGAATCTGGATTTCGCAAACGCTATTGTGAACCACCCCGTCTTTATAAAGGGTGATCTTTCGACCGGATTTATTGAGGAGAACTTTGATGGAGGCGTGGCGAAAATAGACCCTCAGATGGATCAGCTTACAGCCATTGTCATTGCCTCGACCACCATATATCATAACCGCAAGAACCTGGTCCGTGAATCGTTAAAACCGATGGCTGCAAAAGTCGGGATTTCCCATCCACAGGCTGAACGGCATAGTTATGTGGTAAAAGGCAACGGCAGGATCTTTGAAGTGGAGCTGTATGGGCAGCTCTCATCGCCCGACTGGAGTGTAACGGTAAACGGCGCAGAATATGCTGTCATAGCGCCTGTTTTTGAATTCTACCGGCGGAGGCTGAAGCTTTCTATAAACGGCGTCAATCAATATTTCAGGCTCCAGTACAGGCAGAATTTCATATGGGCTGCGCATTGCGGCATATCCCTCATACTTGAGATATATACGCCAAGGGAGTGGGAACTGGCACAGTACATGCCAAAGGAGATAAAAGGCATAAACGAAAATGTCCTCCTTTCGCCCCTGCCGGGCATGGTGGTTAATATCATGGTCAAGAAAGGCGATCGTGTTTACCGCGGACAGGACCTTGTGGTCATCGAATCCATGAAGATGGAAAGCGGCGTCTCCTCCCCCTGTGACGGGGTAGTGGAGGATGTGGCTGCATCTGTCGGCAAGGCAGTCGAGACTGATGAGGTGCTGATCAGGTTTACAACCTGAGCGGCAGGGGTCGGTCCTGAGTATTGATCCTGTTTTGATCAATCGGAGAAAGGAATATGTATGTGACAAGAATTGCGGTGATTTCTGTGGCGATGCTGGCGCTGATCGCGGCCTGTGCGACAAAAGCAGAGGATCCCATTGTCGGCAGGTGGAAGATTGAGGTATACGGCATTGACAAGGACAACAATCCCTGCCCGTTTGTGCCGGAGGAGTTTGAGTTCTTCAGAGACGGAACAGTCAGCATGACGAATGCGCCGGAAGGGATGAAGTTGTACTATGCGACTTCACTGAATGAGGAAGATGCCGGACAGGTTTTGACAAAGTTTCCCTATCTGAAGGATCGTAAGCATATCCTCATGATGGGGCCATCACAGACAGATCTGGTCAACAGAGCAATGGCTTATGACTATTCGGTAACCGGCAGCGAACTGCGTATGACTCTCCCCGGCTGGACGCCGTCAAGATACCGCAGAGTCAAATAGTTATATCAGCCGTATTGCGAGTGGCCTGCTTATTGACTGGCCGCTGCTTACCAGCTTCCGCCGCCTCCGCCGCCAAAACCGCCTCCAGAAGAACCGCCTCCAAAGCTGCCTCCGCCTCCTGCGCCGCTTCCGCGGGGAGCGGAATAGATGGCAGATGACATGTCGGATACTGCTGAGTGGAACGAACGGTTAAAGCCGGCAGGATTGAATGATCTCATGCCTGCAGGCGAGAAATACCATTGAGGCGGCTCCTGGTAAATGCCCTCAAAGGCCTCTGCCCAATTGTCGGCAACATCAAGGGCCAGCGCATAGGGGAAATATTTTGAGAAGAGATTCAGGTCTTTCATCCTTTCGAGCCGGTCTTTATCAGCCCTGCGCATAAACTCCTGAAACCCAAGAACATGCATATATACGGATGCGCCCTGGCGTGTTTTTGCCGGCATGAATCTGGCAAACCCGACGACTGAAAGTCCGGTCAGGATTCCTGCAGGGATTGTCCTGATACTGCTGATGGCATCTCCGAGCGTTATTGTGAGAACAGCGGCTGTTGCAAAACCCAGCGCTGCCCCGATTACGATGTAAGTTGTGCGCACTTTTTCAGGATTTGCAGTAAAGTATTTTTTCCGGATGAGTTCATTATAGAGCAGATTTTTCATAGAAGGGATATTTTTGTAGAAACTGTTTTTAAGCTCTGAAATCATTTTGCCCGGACGTGAACCGAGGATATCCTTCATCAGCTGCTGCTCAAGGCTGCTGAGATCTGAGGATGGTTCCTTCACCTTCTTAAGGTAATAGTCAGAGCTGTCGAAGATGAGGCCTTCCTGTTTTGTCTCTTCGATAACAATGAACCCCTTTACTGCAAGGCCGACAATTGTTGCGGTGATGTCGCGAGGATCAAGTTTCTCATCAACCATGGCGCCGACCTCTGCAGGGTTGAGCTGAACTCCGGAATGCTCAGGCGGACCGTACATCACGGTCACGGATTCTCTCACACGCGGGTCCCTGCCGACCGTCATCCAGAGTTTCAGCATTGCAAAGAAGGAAAGAACAGGCAGAATAAATACCCAGTTCTGGCCGAGATTCAGTCTCCAGAACAACTTAATCCACGAAGACGGAGGCAGAACAATCCCCTTATCCCATCCATAAGCAACGGTAAGCCCTTCTCCTGCCTGAAGGATTCGCTGAGAGGTAAATTCGATGAAGTTACCGCCTGAAACGGCGCTGCATGCTGATTCACGCGAACCCTGCCTTCCTGTATAGCATGAAGACAGGGTCTCATTTGTCTTTGCCCCTGCGAGGGATATCGTACACCGCGCCTTTTTTATTGCTGCCTTCCATTCGTCTCCGGTAACGTTCCAGTATAGCTCATCATGACCATCAAGGAAGAGAATGGCGTTTTCTACCTTATAGAAAATCTCGTATTTTTGTATTCCTGACACATATCTGTCAGGATTGCCGATCCTTACCCGGATGACATTGCCCTGCCTTATCACACGATAGGGAACGTCTGTCCCGCCGCCGTCGGTCACCGACAGAATATCTGTCGGCGTCCTCAATGTCTTGCCGATGCTGTCCGTATAGATATAAGGAATGTCACGGTAAATGCCGTGTCTCTGGCGGTGAAACTCCACGGTCAGAGATTCTTTGACTGTAAAGGAAGAGTCCCGGTCTACAGTAATGAAGACATCAAAATCATTTATCGTGAAGTCCTGTGCAGAGGACCATGAAGGCAGAGAAAGATTGATGATAAAAAGCAGGCAGCAGGAGACAAAAAGATGAACTGACTTCCCCTTCATGATTCTGTCAGGAAAAACTCACTTTTGTCGGTTTCCTTTCTGCTGCGGCATCTTCAAGTTCAAAGAACTCTGATTTGACGAATCTGAACTGACCGGCAACAATGTTGGACGGGAAGGTCTCTGTCATGATGTTGTAGTCGCGCACCACTGCATTGTAATAACGGCGGGCATACTCGATGTTATCTTCGAGTTCCTTAAGCTGCTGCTGGAGCTGCATGAAGTTTGCATTTGCCTGAAGCTGCGGATAGGCCTCTGCAACTGCAAAGAGGCTCTTGAGAGTTTCGGTAAAGATATTTTCTGATTTTGACTTGTCATGGGGGGCTTTTGCCTTCATGGCTGCTGAACGGGCAAGCGCGACGTTTTCAAATACTGCTTTTTCATGGCCCGCATAACCCTTTACAGTCTCCACAAGGTTCGGCACAAGGTCATAGCGCTTCTTGAGGTTCACATCAATATCAGACCATGAGGAACCCACGGTCGTCCTCAGACGGACGAGCTTATTGTATATAATGATAACAGCTGCGGCGATCAGGATTGAAATGCCGAGGATCAGCGCCAGGACAATTCCCGCAATTTCTAACATGACACCTCCGGAATATTAATGATTTCAGTAAGACTATAACAGAACGCATGTGATGTTACCAGTATAAAATGCTTTTTCAATGCCTGCAAGACGGCTGATGAGGCTCATTTCTTGAAATGAGCCTCATCAGTGTGCAAAAATAATCAAGGATCGCAGTTTTCTCAGGAGAATGCAATACTTGTGTTAAGGAGAACCTCAATGAAAACATATCTGGAACTATGGACCCCTGCAGCTGTTTTGTCTGTTATTTTTATTGCTGTCTTTACCCTCTCTCCGCATGCAGCAGCGGAATGGAAACAATTCGGGTCGGACAAGTATCATTCCTATGAGTATGATACCGATTCCATAACATGGCCAGACGATGACACGGCGCGTGTCTGGACAAAAGATATGGTTAAGGATGCAGAAGGAGTCGAATATATTACTCAGGAGAGAAAAAAGCGCGAGATACAGGTTGAGGGGTACTCGAAGTATCTGTATACCGTGCATTACGTAGAGTTTCAGTGCAGTTCAAGACAGAACCGCCTTCTTGCGATGTATGATTATAACAGTGACGGCATGGTATTGTACTCTGAAGAATTTCCTCATTCTGACTGGACGAGCATAGTTCCTTCTACCCAGGCTAATCAGTTATATAAGATCGTCTGCTCAGCCCCGCAGCAGTAGAGAGGTCAACCCACGACGCGGTTCATACGGGGAAACCGGCAGCATGCGGTGAGTATCGGAAAAAATGTCGCCGAAAATGCCCCTCTGCTCAATGTTTCAGAATGTCAGGCCCTGCCGCTCCATCAGCATTTCTCCGAGATATGATCCCGGTTTCACAGAGGCGTTCTTTATCAGCTCTACCTTATCCAGTCCATAGTATTTTACGCAGGATGCGCATATATAGAACTTGCAGTCAAAGTCCTCAATCAGTGTTTTCAATAG
Source organism: uncultured Nitrospiraceae bacterium (assembly GCA_964446125.1). GTDB lineage: Bacteria > Nitrospirota > Thermodesulfovibrionia > Thermodesulfovibrionales > UBA6898 > UBA6898. Next base: position 25,082 of record CAYUNK010000023.1, read on the forward strand.
CTCGGGAAGCGGCGCAAACTCATCTTTCTTCTGATATGTGAGCGTCTCGGCAAAGCCCATCTTTCCCAGGAGGGCGCCATTGTCCATAAGGAAGAAGTCTACCTCTGCGTCAAAGGCCTTCATGTTTGTTGCAAGCTGGAACGCTCCTGCCACGAGATCCGGCCTGTCGTAGGACTGGGTGATGATGAATACAAATTTCCGTTTTTCCATAATCTATTCCTCTTGTTAATAGTCTCATAATAGTCTGTACACCCTTCGACAAGCTCAGGATGACCGGGCATGGTGAGCCTGTCGAACCATGTCAATACTATTTTGAGACCGTTAATAACTGTTCATACGCGCAACTGCGCATATACATTTGCAGCTTTATAGCCTCCGGCTACATGCGCCTGTGCCTGCATTGCGCTTATAAAAAATATATCAATAAACCGCGCAGAGCGTCAACCGAATATATATTTGTATTTTATTCAGGATTGTGCAAAGATGAAGAAAGACGGATAGAACCATATTAATGATATGCGGAGGATTATTATGAGAACATTTATATTGATTTTACTGCTGCTCTGTCTTGGGGTCATCATAGCGGGCTGCACTCCTTATCATTCGCAGGGCGCCGGCACAGGAGCTGTTGTGGGCGGTGTTGCAGGGGCTGTTCTGGATCACAGGAACCCCTGGCGGGGCGGAGTGCTCGGAGGTGTGGTTGGCGCCATCGCCGGCGCAACCATATCTGATATCGGCTACCGGGGCGGACGTGAGGCGTATTATCATGACAGGCCTGTTGAGTATTACACTGAAGACCGTCGGGGCAGGTATTATGCTGAACCTTATGGATACAACGAGAGGACCAAATGCAAAAAAGTGCGTGAAAAGATCTGGGAGGACGGCAGACTTATCAGGGACGATGAACGGGAAATTTGCGAAGGCCAGAGATTTGAACCGAGATATTGAGCCTTTTTGTGCGGCAAAGAGGAGGAGGCAGGGGTAAATTGCAGACAACTTCTGGCGTATTGTTATGGTTCGGACTGATATTAAAATTGAGCAGGATAACTGTGATACAATAATGCCTATGAGAATACTTCTTGTAGAAGATGAAAAGGGCGTTGCGAACTTCATCAAAAAGGGGCTCGAGGAAGAACATTACACCATTGACCACGTCATTGATGCTGAAGAAGGCCTCAGCCACATTGCCCTGAATGACTATGATATGATCATCCTCGATATTATGCTCCCGAAGATGAGCGGCATAGATCTCTGCAAAGAGATCAGAAAGAAAGGCATACAGTCGCCGATCATGATGCTCACGGCTCGCGGAACGATTGATGACAAGGTTGCCGGTCTTGACAGCGGAGCCGATGACTACATGACTAAACCTTTTTCATTTGATGAATTTCTGGCGCGGGTTCGGGCGCTGCTGCGCCGCAAACAGGATAAACTTACAGAGCTTAATCACGGCGAACTGAAGATTGATGCCCTTGCACACAGGGTATTTGTCAGGGGTAGGGAGGTTATTCTCAGGCCAAAGGAGTATGCCATTCTTGTTTATCTTCTCAGGAACAAGGGTCGTGTGCTTTCCCGTACACAGATCCTTGAAAACGTCTGGGGATATGATTTCAATCCCAATACAAATATTGTTGACGTGCATATTAAGTCACTCAGGGAGAGACTTGACGAGGCAAATGTTCTGAACCTCATACGAAGCGTCAGGGGCGTCGGCTATATGATAGACAACTGATTTTGCTGCTGAGTCCTGATGATTCTTTCTGCCAAGAAACGGCTCACGATAATCTTTACAGTCGTAATAGTGGCCTTCAACAGCATTATTCTTGCCGTAGGCTATGTCTTTCTGCACCAAAGCAGCATGAGCGCAGCAAAACGACATATGGCAGACGGCATCCAGAGAGAATTCCTCGGCGAATACAGGCAGTCTGGACTTGAGCCTGTTGAAGACCTCTGGTCCAAAAACTTTATCCAGGTATTGAATAAGGACGGCAGTGCTTTGGTGACAAGCAGGAACTCCGAGCAGTTCTATCCGGAACTGGATGATTCACTCCTGGACAAGGCCTATAATGGAAAGAATGTCTTTATAGTCAGGGAAATCGGCAATGATGATTATATGATTTCCTATTTTCCGATAGATGGAGCGTTTGTAGGCCGTGCAGCCTTGTCTCTTCGTGAGTCGCAAAAATATGAGAAGACCTTTCTCGATCTGATTTACATTGGCTTCCCTTTGATGGTGCTTTTTTCCTATGTCACAAGCCGTTTTCTTGTAAATCATGCAACGAAAAAGATATCCGATTTTTTTACCTTTCAGGAGACCTTTTCTACAAATGTTACTCACGAACTGCGAACTCCCCTGGCGTCTCTCAAGGGCAATCTTGAGGTGACCCTCAGGAAGGAGCGTTCTATAGGGGATTACAAGGAAACTCTTCATCTTAGCCTCAGGGAAGTTGACCGCATTATCGGACTGCTTAATAACCTCTATCTGCTTGCGTCGTCCAAATTCAAGCCCCTTGATCTGTTCAAGAATGAAGCTGATTTTGTGGATATCGTAACAACTGTCGCAAAGGAGTATGCTGCGGCAGTGGCTGATCGCGGGATCAAGTTCACCCTGTCAGAGTCAGGAACGGCTTTCTGTCACTGCGACGGGGCCCTCATACAGAGGACGGTTGAAAATCTTTTGGACAATGCCGTGAAATATACTCCGGTGGGCGGCTCCATAAGCATGGAGGTCCGGAAGGATGAGAAGAAGATATTTCTTACAATCACTAATACCTGCAAAACCTTTGACCGGAGAGAGCTGGAACATCTCTTTGATCCTTTTTACCGCGGCAGAAATGCAGAAGATGGGAGAATTGAAGGAAAAGGGCTTGGTCTTTATATCTCACGTTACATCATCCGTTCTCATGGCGGTGATATCAAAGTGAACAATACCTATGGCAATATCTTCTCCCTGACTGTAAGTTTGCCCCTTAAATAGACAGAATGCCTGCTGCTGCAGTCTGAGAATCTCCGGAGAAAGTTCCTTCCCGTCAATGGTAATGCGGGCTATAGTGACAGGAAGATCACATCTGCGCGGCCCTGCGCTTCCTGGATTCAGATAGAGCGCTGAGCTCAGCGCTCAGGGGAAAAGAGCGAGCTGGGCAAGGCCCTCAGTTTCATCGAATCCAGTCATGAGATTCATGTTATGTACTGCCTGGCCCGAGGCTCCCTTGACAAGATTGTCTATGGCCGAGACGATGATCAGCGTGTCTGTCCTGGGGTTCACCTTAACTCCTATCTCGCAGGTATTTGTCCCCCTTACATGCTTTATGTTCGGAAACACTCCCTCAGACAGCACGCGTACAAAAGGCTCTGATGCAAATGCCTTATGATAAAGGTCGAGCACCTTCCTGGTGTCTGTCTGTTTTGTCATCCGTGCATATATTGTCGTCAGAATACCCCTGTCAACAGGAAGCAGATGCGGAGTGAAATTCACTGTCACCTCCTCTCCTGCAAGCGATGAAAGCTCCTGCTCTATCTCGGGCGTATGCCGGTGCGTTGCGATACCATAAGCCTTAAACCCCTCGTTGACCTCGCAAAAGGATATTGAGAGATCTGCCTTTCTGCCGGCGCCTGTTGTGCCTGATTTCGAGTCAATCGTGATGGTTGACAGGTCAATAAGCCTGTTCTTGAGCGCAGGCAGAAGTCCGAGAATTGCACTGGTCGGGTAGCACCCCGGATTTGCAATCAGCCGGGCGCTCCTTATCTTCTTCCGGTACAGCTCCGGAAGCCCGTAAACCGCCCTCTTCAGGGTATTGCTGTAATTGTGCAGAAGGCCGTACCATTCAGCATAGGTTGCAGCGTCCGCAATCCTGTAATCTGCCGAGAGGTCTATGACCCGCTTTCCCCTGCTGAAGAAATAATGCACAGCCTCCTGCGAGGCTCCATGAGGCAGCGCAAGGAAGAAGAGGTCTGCCCTGTCAAGCAGCCTGTCCCTTTCCATAGGTTCATAGACAAGGTCTTTATATGCAGTTAAAAAAGGGAATAATTCATTCACCTTCTTGCCTGCAGATTTCTCTGATGTTACTGCAGTGATACAGACGCCAGGGTGCAGTGCAAGTATCCTGAGAAGTTCAATGCCCGTATAACCGCTTGCCCCGCAGATGGCAACCTTCAGTTTTGTTTTTGTTTCTTTTTTCATGGTCTTATATTACCTCACGCCGGACTGAAATATCAGCCAAAAAAAAAGCCCCGAACATTCGGGGCCTTCTGTCTGTCTTGCAGGGAAAACTATCTCTTTGAGAACTGGAACCGCTTTCTTGCCCCTGCGAGACCGTATTTCTTTCTTTCTTTTTCTCTTGGGTCCCGGGTCAGGAATCCTTCCTTTTTGAGTTTGCCTCTCATTTCAAGGTCAACACGCAATAAAGCCCTTGAGATGCCGTGCCTTATAGCGCCTGCCTGGCCTGTAAGCCCTCCGCCTGCAACCTTGACTGCTATATCATGCTTGCCGGTAACGCCCACAAGCTCGATCGGCTGCCTGATCATCATGCGGAGAGTCTCTCTATGGAAATAATCGTCAAGCGGCTTGTTATTGACCGTTATATTGCCTGTGCCCGGAGCAATAATGACCCTTGCGACCGCATTTTTTCTTCTTCCTGTGCTGTTATATTTAATCTCTGCCATTATTTCTCCTCTACTGCAATATTTCCGGGGCCTGAGCCTTGTGCGGATGTTCCGCTCCCGTGTAGACTTTCAGCTTCTTCAGCATCTGTCTGCCGAGGGTGTTCTTCGGAAGCATGCCCCATACGGCCTTCTCTATGATCCGCTCGGGATGTTTTTCGTACATCTGCCTGGCTGTTTCGGCCTTTATGCCTCCGATATATCCGGTGTGATGATAATAGACCTTGTCAGTCATCTTGTTGCCGGTAAGCCTGATCTTGTCGGCATTGACGACAATAATAAAATCTCCGGTGTCAACGTTGGGAGTGAACACCGGCTTGTTCTTGCCTCTGAGGTATACGGCGATCTTTACGGCGAGCCTGCCGAGCACTGCATCCCTGGCATCCACTACATACCACTTGCGATCGGCATCACCTTTTTTTGCAAACTGGGTCTTCATTACGCTTCTTACCTTTCTTGAACAGAAAATATGAGTTAAATAACATAATAAATACCGGACAGAAATGTCAATATTTTGGAGAGATCATGATTGAAACTTTGAAAAATCAGCTATTGGCGCTACAGTCTCCCATATCTGTCTGAGCAGGGAGAGCCTGTTTGTCCTGATCTCCTCCTGTTTGTCCATGACAAGAACCCTGTCAAAGAAACTGTTTATTGCCGGGGTCATTGTGAGTATCTCCCTGACAGCGGCGCTGAAATTACCTGTTTCAATGAGAGGATGGAGGGCTGTCTTTACAGATGCATGATTTCTGGCCAGATTCTTCTCCTCCTCAACAAGGAAGAGGTCAGATCTGAAAGGAGCAAGAGGCGTCTTTGGCATGATGTTGCCCACTCTTTTGATGGCAAGAAGAAAATCAGAAAAGGATTCCTCTTTCAGAACTGCAGCGAGAGCATTTATCCGTGCGTTAATGCTCTGCAATGGCCGGGTGAAAGAAAGCTGCAGCACTGATTTAATAATCTCCTGATTATGACCTGCCGAGGAGAGGATGAACTCTGTTCTCTGGTTCATAAACTGCATAATCGTATCCATAAGAGGCTCAGGAGCTTCGATTTTTTGCATGTTTTTTACTGCATGTTCAAACACATCCTGCAGGCTGACGGCATATCCTTTTTCAAGGAGGATAGAGACAATGCCCATTGCCTGGCGCCGCAGGGCAAAGGGGTCCTCAGAGCCTGTGGGGATGAGACCTATAGAAAAAAACGAAGCTATGTTGTCAATTCTGTCTGCAAGGCTCAGGATTGCTCCTGCTTCTGTCCGTGGTATTCTGTCGCCAAAACTCTTTGGGATATACTGCTCTTCAAGGGCATCACAAACATCTCTGTCTTCACTGTCGTTGCAGGCGTAATATTTACCCATTATGCCCTGCAGTTCAGGAAACTCTCTGACAACTCCGGTGATGAGATCAGTTTTCGAGAGGCGCGCAGCCCTGACTGCCTTGTCTTTCAGATCAGGAGAGATTTTTTCTGCGAGAAACCCTGCATTGGATGCAATCCGGTCTGTCTTTTCGAGCAGGGTGCCGAGACGCGCATGAAATGTGACGTCCCTGAGATCTTCCATGCGGGCTGCAAGGGGCCTGGATGAGTCCTCGATATAATAGAACTTTGCGTCGTCAAAGCGGGCCTTTATAACCCTCTGGGCGCCGAGCCTTACAGTTGCGGAATTTTCTTTATTGGTGTTGCTGATGACGATAAAGCTGTTTGCCAGATGACCGGATGCATCCTGCAGAGCAAAATACTTCTGGTGGTCCTTCATCACAGTTATCAGCAGTTCTTTGGGAAGTTTGAGATATTCCCTGTCAAAACTGCAGAGCACGGGAACAGGGTATTCGACAAGATAGTTTACTGTCTCAAGCAGCCCTTCATCTGCGACAACCTGCAGGCCGGAGTTGTCAATGAGCTGAACCATGGATCTTTTGATCATGTCCCGTCTTTCCTGCTGATCAAGGGCTACAAAATTTGCTTCAAGAAAATGCCGGTAAGCTGAGATATCCTTTATCTGGAAGGAAGCCGGGGCAAGAAACCTGTGGCCTTTTGTCTGATTGCCGCTTTCCAGTCCGTCTATATCAAAGGCTATCTTTTCCGGGCCGTATATTGCAAGAATCCATGATATGGGTCTCACAAAATAGAATGAGCCGTTGCCCCAGCGCATGGACTTTGGGAAGTGCAGAGACATAATGATCTTTTTCATAACATCAGGAAGCACGGTCTTTGTATCCAGACCTTTTTCCCTGACAACGGCGACGACGTACTCTCCTTTGCCTTTCTGCTTAAGCGCCAGTTCAGAGACTGCAAGGCCAACAGATGAGGCAAAACCTGTCGCAGCTTTTGTCGGGTTGCCCTCAGGGTCAAAGGCAGCATTCCTGGAAGGGCCGAAGACTTCTTTAATATTGTCCCTCTGCGAGCCGGCAACTCCGCTTATCTGCAGGGAAAGTCTCCTTGGCGTTGCACAGACTGAGACGTCCTGATGATCAAGCCGGTATTCTTCAAATGTCCTGAGCGCTATTGACCTGAGGTCTTCGATTGCCTGAGACAGAAAACGGGAAGGCACTTCCTCTGTCCCTATTTCGAGCAGAACCGCAGAACCATTTCCTGTGCTGTTATGCCCGTTCATTTGGAGTTCCCAAGGAGCGGGAAACCCAGCTCTTCCCGCTGGCGGCTGTATGCCTCTGCAGCCAGTTTTGCAAGGTTTCTTACGCGCGCGATGTATTTTGTCCTCTCGGTCACTGAGATGGCCCCGCGCGCATCAAGAAGGTTGAACAGATGCGAACATTTCAGACAGAACTCATATGAGGGAATAACAAGTCCGAGTCTGTTCAGCCTGACCGACTCCTTCTCGCAGTCTTCAAAATGTCTTGCCAGGAGTTCAGCATTGGAATGGTCAAAATTATATTTCGAGCCTTCAACCTCGGTGATATGGTGGATGTCGCCGTAGAAGAGGTCTTTATTCCATTTGAGCTGATATACATTGTCAACGCCCTGAAGGTACATGGCTATTCTTTCGAGACCATAGGTTATTTCGAGTGAAACAGGCCTGAGGTCTATGCCGCCTACCTGCTGGAAATAGGTAAATTGTGTAACTTCCATTCCGTCGAGCCAGACTTCCCAGCCGAGTCCCCAGGCTCCAAGGGTAGGTGATTCCCAGTCATCTTCAACAAACCTGATGTCATGTTTTGTCGGATCAACTCCGATCGCCCCGAGACTTTCGAGATAGAGGCCCTGGCAGTCATCAGGTGAGGGCTTGATTATTACCTGATACTGGTAGTAGTGCTGCAGCCGGTTTGGATTTTCGCCGTACCTGCCGTCTGTCGGCCTGCGCGAAGGTTCGACATAAGCCGTTTTCCACGGTTCAGGCCCGATTACTTTCAGAAATGTTGCCGGGTGGAATGTGCCTGCGCCGACCTCCGTATCATAGGGCTGAAGAAGTGCACAGCCCTGTTTTGCCCAGAACTGATGCAGAGTCAGTATGAGATCCTGGAAATACAATGCTTACCTCCGTAGAATGAAGAAAAAGCATAAATAATGGACTCTGGTTTTGTCAATCAGAGTTGCCGTTGTCAAGGCCCGGGGCTGTTGCCGAACCGGGCAGCAAAAACATCAACTGCCTGCCGATGAATGAACGTAATCTGAAATCCTTGTGCGTAATTCATCTCTGGCCTTTCTGAATTCGGCCATTACCGCTTCTTCGCTGCCTGTGGCTTCTGCAGGGTCTTGGACAGGCCAGTGGATGCGCTTTATACCGGGCGGAGTCATCGGGCATGATGCTTCTGCATTGCCGCATAGCGTTATGATTACATCCATCGAAAGGAGAAAGTCAGGTTCGATCTCCTTGGATTCCTGGTCTGATATATCAATGCCAACCTCCCGCATGACCGCAACTGCCCGCTCATGCACATGGGTCGGCGCAAGTCCGGCGCTGTGGGCATTGATCAGTCCATTGCCGAGAACCCGTGCAAATCCCTCTGCCATCTGTGACCGGCAGGAATTGCCGGTACAAAGAAACATAACCCGTATCATTTACCGCCTCCTCCGAGAGAATTTAATACT
>CAYUNK010000024.1:0-33213 GCA_964446125.1 uncultured Nitrospiraceae bacterium
CTTCATCTTCAAATGTAAGATCAAGCAGTCTCGCCTCATGTCCTCCCCTAATAAGGCTGGCCAGGATATATTCAAGGCCAATGGGAGGAACAGGCGGGAAAACAGCGCGGTTCGGATTTATCAATAATACTTTCATTTGTTTATTGTAATATATGCAGTCATATATTATGGATATCCCAGGCACCCCTTAACCCTGACCAGCTCAAGCAGCCCCTATGGAGGAACAGCCGATAGTATTGTCATGTTTCTTTCAAAAAAAAAAAAGGTGTTGCTGATAAGCATCACCTTTTTTTGAAATTAAGACCGGACCGGCCTCAGCAGCCTCTGGGGCTTCAACCGCCGCCAGAGAAGATGGCGCTCATCTCAGCAACGCTCAAAGGGCCTGCAAGTTTCATCTTCTTTTCGCCGCAATTAGGGCAGGTTTCCTTCTTCAGTTCTTCGTCCGAATTGATGATTGTTGCATAATGGTTTTCGCAGTTGTCGCAAGAGCATCTATTGTACGTAGGGAAATTGGTATTCAGCATCAGTTACCTCCGCATGGAATTGTTTCTTAGTTGCAATATATATTGATTATACACTAAAGGCTAAAATATATCCAGGCCTCTTATAACCCCTTGTCGCCAGAGCGTAGAACAGGGACACTGAAGCCATTGTCTGTGCCCATTTTAGCACCTTCAGTTTCATAATTCACTATGATGGTTAACCAGCGGACATATTCTGAAATGATCAACTATCCCAATAAATCACAAAAATATCACTTGATAAATTTTCTGTAATACGTGATTATAAGAGATCGTTATGTTTGATACTCTATCATCATTAACCATAAAGGGAAAGACTATACCAACACCTATCATTCAGGGAGGTATGGGAGTAGGTGTTTCCCTGTTTCCGCTTGCCGGCGCTGTTGCCAGAGAAGGCGGCGTAGGGATTGTCTCAAGTGCCTGTCTGGACCGTATTGTATCAAAGCGTACAGGCAAAAAGGCCAATTCATACGAGGCTGCTTATGAAGAGGTTTCACAGGCAAAAGCGGAAGGTGGATGTGTGGGCATCAACATCATGTGCGCGCTATCCCGCGACTATAATGATTCAGTAAAAGGGGCGCTTGATGCAGGCGCTGATGTGATCATTTCAGGCGCGGGCCTGCCTGTATCGCTTCCGGCAATACAGAACCCTAAGGATACTGCATTGATACCTATTGTATCGTCATCGCGTGCGCTCGAAATTATCTGCAAAAAATGGGAGAAACTGGGTTATCGGCCGGATGCAATTGTACTCGAAGGCCCCCTCGCAGGCGGCCATCTGGGCTTCAAGATGGACCAGATTGATATTGAATCGAACAGGCTGGAAAACTTACTGCCCCCGGTAAAGGATGCAGCAAGAAAATATGGTGATTTTCCGATTATCGTTGCCGGCGGCATTTATACCCATGAAGATATTGTAAGATTTTTAAGGGCAGGAGCTGACGGGGTCCAGATGGGCACCCGGTTTCTTGCTACAGAAGAGAGCAGCGCATCTCCTGATTACAAGAACTCTGTTGTTGCGGCCAGGGATGAGGATATCATCGTTGCCTTTGATCCTGGTTCGCCGTGCGGTCTTCCCTTCAGGATCATAAAGCAGTCCCCCATGTATGTTTCTGCCCTTTCAAAGTTGCGGAAACCAAAATGCGACAAGGGATATGTTCTGCAAAGAGACAGTGAAGGTAAATACAGCATCTGCCCGGCCAAGGCAAGCAACGATCATCACTTCTGCATCTGTAATGGTCTGCTGAGTTCAGCCGACTATAACGCTGACAGGGAAGAACCACTCTATACGGTAGGCACCAATGCTTCACGAGTGGATAAGATAGTCAGCGTCAAGACACTTATGCAGGAATTAACCGGCGGTATATAAACCGGACCTCAATTCGATCTCTTATCTGCCTGTGTCGGTATATTTGGCCCTCCGCCTTTGACCGTTGTCAAAAGAAATAATCCCGCGATAAAAAAGAATGAAACTGCTAAAATAGCGGGCCGCTGACTGCCCAACGTCGAGGAGATGAAGCCGAACACCAAGGGGCCGAGCACTGCAGAGGATTTACCGACAAGGCAATAGACGCCAAAGTACTCGCTTTCCCTGCCGGAGGGAATAAACTGCGTAAAGAACGCCCTGCTGGCCGCCTGTATAGTGCCGAGCCCCAGTCCTGCAATTGAGGCAATAATAAAAAACTCTATCTTCGAGTTAACAAAAAAAGCTGCTACTGCTACCGCTGACCAGAGCACGAGTGAAATGATCACAACCTTTTTCGGTCCCCATGCGTCAATCGGTCTCGCCATGACAAATGCTCCTGTAAGCGCCGTGAACTGGACAATGAGATACAGGCCTATCAGTTGTTGTGTTTCAAACCCCAGGGTAGTGGCTGCGAAGATGCTGGAAAAAACGATGACGGTATTTACCCCATCTGCATAAACCAGGTAGGAGAGCATGAATTTTCTTGGTTCGCGTCTGGCGTATATCTCACGCATAACCGATATGGAATAGGACCAACCCTTTGCCGCGGAACCGATAATTGAGATGCCCGTCTTATTGTCTTGAGGAAGCGCGATAAAGGCAGGAACGGAGAACAGGGCAAAAAATAGCGCGACCATCAGCCATGTCTCTGCATACATGCCTTCCTTTACAAGGGGTATCGCCAAAAGAAGCGCAAGTATAGAACCTGCATAACCAACACCAAAACCCCACGCAGATACGCGGCCCTGAAATTCTCTGCCTGCTATCTCCGGAAGATATGAATTATAAAAGACCAGGCCGCCTTCCATGCCTATATTGGCGAGAATAAGCAGAAAAAACCCTTCAAGCACCATTCCCTTCTGAAGCAACGGGAACATAGATACGGCGATGACAGACGCAGCAGTGTAGAAAAGAAGGAGACGTTTTCTCCTTCCGCTGTAATCGGCAATGCCCCCCAGCAGCGGAGAAGATAACGCAACGAATGCCATACTGCATGCTATTGCCCGGCCCCACCAGACATCGCCCTGGCCTGTTTCATTGCCGACAATGGCAGAGACATAGAAAACCGGGAAGATGACTGCAGCAATTACGGCAGAATAGCTTGAATTAGCGAAATCAAAGAGACACCAACTGATTACCTGTTTGCGGCTGTACATCGCTAAGCAGGAGTATGCTCTTTAATTAAACTATTTTGCATCAGGATTGATCCTTATATATGCCTTCTTTCTGAGATCAATCAGGGTCTCTTTGAGCCTCTCGTTCAGTTCCTTTTCAGTCAGGTACAGGTCAATCTCATCCCTGACATCTTCATAATCCCTGCCCTGAAAGTTCTGAATATTTGCCCTATAGAATCTCTCTATATCAGCGTCATTGACCCTGATCAAGGCCCTTATCTTGAGGTCAATATACTCCTTAAGCTCCTCCTCGGTCGTAGGCGCCTCAATGCGGTATTTCTTTGCCTCCTTAAGAAGCACCACCCTGTTGATCATGGTATTTAGGACTTCTTCCTCTGTTACCCCAGGGGAGAGAGCATTTACTGTCCTGTAATTCTCCACGAGTTCGCTCAGGGTAATAGCGTGATCGTCAACAAAGGCGATAACACGGTCGCTGAGGGCTGCGTCGCAGGATGTCCTGAAGTGAAATAAGAAAAAAGCAAACAGAAAAAAAGAGAAGGCAACAGCAGACCGTAGGTTCAGCCTTCTGCATGAATTCGATATATTCATCTTGTAGTCCCTGAAATGCGTCCTCATCATCTCAGCCTCTTAAACTGATTTCCTGTCACAGGAAACTGCCGCTAAAACGCATGGCCAATACTGAAATGTATTGCACCCCGGCCTTCAGGCGAGCATTGCAGCGGCTGCGACGTCCTGTCAGCACAGGTGTCATCCCACCTGAGTTTATATCCGTAGTCAACCCTTAACGGCCCAACTGGAGTTGCATACCTCAACCCCAAACCAGCTGTATATTTTATACCAGAAAACGCAAATTCACGTGTACTTATCCAGACATTGCCGAAATCAAAAAAAGAAACAATACCGATATTTTTTCCGATATCTGTTCGCAATTCCATGCTTCCCATGAAAAAGACATTGCCTCCTGTAGCATTACCGTCACTGCCCTTAGGTCCTAGCATATCCTGCTCATAGCCGCGCACAGAGGATCTGCCGCCGAGGAAATAACGCTCTACGATCGGAATTTCAGTTGTATCTCCGAAACCATATGCAACACCTCCGCTCGCAAAAAGCCCGAGCACTACTCTTTTATGCAGTTGATGGAAGAAACTGGCAGAGGCGGTTGCCTTGGCAAAATGAGTCTCTGAAAGAAGAATGGGAGAAGCTACCTTGACTGTCAGACCGGCCAGCAAGCCGCTCTTTGGCTCAAATGGATTGTCCCGGCTATCGTACACAAGTGACGCTCGCACAGAACTGATCGCCAGAGATCCCACATCTTCCCTGCTGAGGACGACATCCGGCTTGACATTCCATGTCCTGACCAGAGAAAATTCATAATAAGCCTCCCCTTTGATCTTTTCAGTCAGCTTTTTTTCGATCCCGGCATTCAGCGTGTACCTCTCCAGTTCATATCTGACAATACGGCTTGGGATCGTAAGCTCCTTTTTCTGCTCCTGAATAAAGATAATTCTCAGAGGCAGGGATTTTTCTATGAACCACGGCTCGTGATACTGCAGAATGAATCTCCTCTCAAGTGAACTTACTTCAGCCCTTAGCTGCCCCTGCCTGTTCATGCCGAAGAGATTTCTGTAGCCAACCTCCATAAAACCTCTGAAACGCTCATATTCGGCAAAGCCAAGGCCGAATTCAAAAAAACCGGCATTGCCCTCCTGAACCCTTATAAGAAGGTCTTTCCTGTTGTCATCGGCATCCGAGGACTCAATATCAACGTCTGTAAACAGGCCAAGCTTGTAGAGTTTTTGGCGCCCCTGTCCCAGGAGATGAAAGCTGTAGGGCGAGCCTGTATCAGGCTCGATCTCCCTTTTTATTACACGATATTTCGTCCTCTTATTTCCGGCCACAACAATCCTGCCGATGGTCATTCTACTGCCCTCTGCAATGGTGAAGACAACCCAGGCGCGGTGTTCCTTGATTGTGCGCTCTACCGTCACATTTATAGAGGCAAATCCTTTGCGCGAATAGTGGTCTATGATTCTGAACCTGGCATCTGAGATTTCGACCTCATTATAGGGCTGCCCTTCACGCAGCAAAATAAGTGCGAAGATTTCATCCCTTGTGAACTCCTCAACCCCATTGACTTGAATCGTCTCCAGGATTGTTATCATGCCTTCTTTAATAGGGAAGATCAGATCGAGATCCCCGGAGACTTCGTCAGTTCTGACCTCTATCTCTCCAACAGCGGCCTCAAGATATCCAAGCGCAGCATAGTATTCCCTTAATGTATCTCTGTCACGCTGTATCATATCAGGATCGTATGGCGCGCCTTCTTTCAGTTCGAGCACACTCCTGAGTATTTTGGGGGCAAGCGCAGCCCCGGTAAAGCTGATTTTCCTGATCTTGACCTGTCTGCCTTCGTATACGAAAAAATACACCTGTACCTGCCTTTGATCAGCGTAAATCACAGGTGCTATCTGCACAGCGGAATATCCTTCTGCATGATAAAGAGACAGCATCCTGTTGACGGCTTCATCCACAGCCTCGTCGTTAAAGACCTCTGCGTCAAAAAATGGCATCTCCTTTTCGAGCCGTTTTGTTGATATGGCGCTGTTGCCGTCAATTTCGGTCAATAGTCTCCTGCCGGGATCAATCTGAACGGTAAGAATGCCTTCTTTAAAGGAATAGGAACCCGTAACCGGCTTGAAATATCCCTCTTTCTTGAGCCGTCCCCGTATCCTGAGGAGTTCTTTCCTGAGCTTGATTTGATCATAAATATCTCCAGCCGACAACCCGATATCCTCTGACTTGACAACATCCGTGCCGGCCACAGAGATGCCTTCTATCACCAGGGCCTGACCCGCCTCTATAGAGACGATCACGGTAATGGTATGAAGCTGCTTTTCATCCTGCAATGTCCCTATGCTGATCTTCGCATCAGGATAGCCAAGTTCTGCAAAGTATTCCCTGAGACCGGCAGCGGCTTGATCAATGAGATCATACCTCATTACATCACCTTCTTTAAGCATCAAAAGCTCCCGCACCTTGCGCGCTGATAGAGGATAGGTCCCCTGTACAGAAACCCTCCTGATCATATCCTTTTCAAAGACCTGCACAGTAACCACACTCGGAACAGTATCAGATACATTGACGGCTATGTCATCAAATATTCCCTTTCGGAATGCCCTTTTGATGGCCAATTTGATGATCTCGGCATCTATACTGGCGCCCTCAGTGAAACCGAGCATATCCAGCATCTCTTCCCTGCCTACAGAATTGAGACCAGTGATATCAATCCTGCCGACAGTCGCAGCATCAGACAAGGAGACACCGGACTGCGCAAGCGTCAAACAGAAATAAAGCAGAAAGGCAGGGAAAAAACGAGCCTTTATATTCCTCTGACAGAAGCATAACTTCACCCATAAGCCATATTTCAGTATTGTCCTCAACCGCATTCCGCTGATTCTCATTTGAAATCGAATCTGAAGCGGATATCGCCGCCCATTATGCCGCGCTCATCGCGTATGCCGACCAGAGAGATATTATTACTCATAAAATACTCAAGCTTGATGATCTGTTCCTCCTTGCTTCCAACCGCACTTGTGTAGGTAACAAAGATCTTGTCGCCGAACATGCGCTTTGATACCGTGAACCTCGGTTCAACAGTGCCGGTAGTCCTTGATACATATGGGTCAATCTGAAACCGGTCAAGGCCGGTAATAGATCTCATACGCTCCTCGATTACATCCTGCATCCTGCCTGTCACAAAAGAGGTTGCCTCGCTCGCACCTATTCCGGCCTCCAGCCCTTTGATACCTCCGCCGGTCTGCCCAACAGTCAGAAGGGCGAGAACATCCATCTCCTTGAGCGGCGGATCTGATGACAGAGCCACATTGAAATGGTCAAGCTGCCCCTCCAGGTTCATCTTGATCCTGTAGCCCTTGACCGTTGTCTCAGCTGCTATAGTGATCAATGGATTCATGCGGTTCGGATCGGCAAAATCAGCGCTGGC
The DNA here is from genome assembly GCA_964446125.1 of uncultured Nitrospiraceae bacterium. Lineage (GTDB taxonomy): Bacteria > Nitrospirota > Thermodesulfovibrionia > Thermodesulfovibrionales > UBA6898 > UBA6898. The sequence continues at coordinate 7,129 of CAYUNK010000024.1, forward strand.
ATGAAGTATCTTGAACTCGTTGTTTCTGAAATAGACAGTTCCTTCGCCGGCCTCGAGTCTGCCGAACAGGACCGGCCTGTCTAAGGTGCCTCGCAGCAGCATATCAGAACTGACCATAGCCCTTGCAACATTGTTGTCTATTGATATATTGTCCTTGCCGGTAATCCTGACATTCAGGCCAGCCTTCTCATAACTTGCCAGATCAGCGAGGTATTTCTCTGTCTTTCTGGCCTGAAGCAGCCAGCTTTTCCATTCAACGCGCTCCCTGTATCGCGCACGGTTGATATCTATGTTGCCTGAGACCATCTGAGCCTCACGAGTGCCCTTATAGAGAAGGTTTCCATCGAAATTGACCGAAAATTCCGGTGAAATAAGAGCCGTAATATTCTTGATTTCAGCCTCGACATAAAAGCGTGAAAACACAAACTTCTTCATATATAAAATACCGGAGAGATCTATGTCACCGCCACCGAGCCTGCCACTCAAGCCCTGAAGCACTACCTTGTCATTGTCCATGTACATATATCCGCCAAGATCCGTAATCCTGTATGCAGGGTAGGCCTTAAGACCGATTGCGCCGTTTTCAAGGCTGATACTCCCATTTACCTTGGGCGATTCCCAGTCCCCGCTTATTCCAAGAACAAATACCGCATCTCCCTTGAGCAGCCCGAGTTTCGCAGACAAGCTCTTGAAAGGAGAAAGGGCTGAACTTCCTTCAAGAGTAATATTATAGTTCTTGCCAAAGCTGATGCTTCCTCCGGCCTGAACAACTGTATTGCCGCTTCTCAAGGCTATTCTGCCAAGATTGAGTTCTCTGTCCTTTAGTTCAAGCCTTATCTCTTCCTCATTAGAAAAACTGTACCCATACATAGAAAGCACGACATGCCTTATGAAGGCTGATCCCGAAACATGGTTCCGTGTACCCCTGAGGGAAACCGAACCGTTAAGATTCAGGATAAGATCCTCAGGTATATCCCTGAGCACAGACGTTATCAGAAAATCATATCTGCCTGACTGAAACTCAGCAGAAGCCTCCCATGGCATGACACCGTCGGTTCTGCCCGTAGCAGATATGATGATACGGTCATTAATGAGCCTCGCCTTAGCCGTAAACGCTTTATCCTTGAGCGAGGCAGTAATCACACCCCTGCCCACCTGCTTCCCCCTCAGCGTTCCCTCTATCATCCTGGCATCAAGCGTTATGGTCGGGTTATCGAAGGTCCCCCTGCCCTCAGACGAAAGACTTGCGATCACTTCACCCTTTAGCGGCCGCTGGATTATATCACTCAGTCTGACCTTCTCAGATGATGCCTTGTATGAGAAAGTATCGTCAGGGTAAATCGTCAGATCGCCATGGACAGCGGTCTGTCCCTGTCTCAGAGTCATGCGTCTGAAATCAATTCTGGATGCTGCATACCTGAAATCAAAAGATGCATCATTAACAGGGATATCAAAGACTGTCGCTACATCAAGCGAAACTGCCGCGCTTACCTCCGGTAATCTACCGGAGCCCTCCAGCCTTGCTGTGGCAGAAAATCTTCCGCTGCCTTCGTAACCAGGGAAGAATATCTTCACAAAGTTGCTGCTTTCAATATTCTTCACTGCCGCCTGCAGTCCCCAGGTGGGCCGAGCGACATCAAACAGGACCTTTGCATCTGTAAAGGCAATCGTGCCTGAAACACGGGCGCTTCCGTCTTTATCAACAGCCTTGAGTTCCTTAACTTCAAGCAGTTGCTTGCGATACACAAGATCAGCAGTAATCGTTTCTGTCGCATATCCCGAAAGATTGGCATGCATTATTCTGGCTTTTCCACTGATTATGGGATCATCAAACGTGCCTGTCACTGTTCCTGTAAAATCACCCTTTCCTTTCAATGATTCAAAGTACGGGGAGATTACCTCATGCAGATCATCGGTTTTCATGATGATCGGCAGCCTGAGAGTATGCTTATTAAGATCAACAATGCCGCTTGCTGCAGCTTCAGATTTTCCGGTATTTATCCTGATCTCCGGCAGTTTCAGTACATGCTCTGCAAGATCGTAACTGCCGGTCAGACTCTTCACCCTGCCGAGGATATCTTTGCCGGTCTCTGTGCTTGCATATTCAAAACTTCCCTTAGGGCTGAAACTGTGACCTGAATGGCGGAGCGAACCTCTTACTTTTCCTGCAGGCAAGCCAGGATCCCAGCCAATCAGCCCAAAAAGTGGCTTACTGTCTGCATTTGCAAAATCAATATCAAGGGTAAACTGCTCTACTACAGGCAGACTCAGGGAAGCAGAAGCCTTTGCAGTGCCGTTATAGATCAGACCGTCCCCATCACTGAAACGCAGTGTTCCCTTTTCATAGCTTACCTTGGTGGCGAGTCTGTCAATCTCAACATGATACAGATTTCCCTTTGTAATCACAGCGGTGCCTTTGGCGGCGATATCTCTGAGAGGCCCATTCACCTCGCCTTTGAACTCCACAAGACCTTCCACTTTTTCATTTACGTGCAAAAGTTCCATCAAGGTTTCAATATAAAATTTGCCGGAAAGAGTGAGATCAAGCATAGTATTTTCTTTTGCAAACTGCACCATGCCGCTGACCTTTATCTTCCCGTCACCACTCTGCCGCAGGCCAAAGAGCTCTTTTACAGACGAGACTAGAACCGATGCCGCAGTCTTCAGTTTCGCCTGATCAGGGGTAATGTCTCCCTCTGCTGTGATTTGCGAACCATGCGTAGTAACGGCCAATTTCTCAATAGAGACCGAATCACCCGTAAACAGCATATGTGCAGATACAGCGCCTGAAACTTCAGGCAGCCCTTGACTGACAACAGCAAGACTTTTCGCCCCAATTCGCACGCGAATAGTCTTACCGATAACAGCCTCACCGCTGAGCCCTTTGATATCGAGGTCCGTCCTGAGTTTTTTTGAACTGAGCAGTGCGCTTCCCTGCTGAACTTCCAATGCTGCGACCGACACCTTAATACTGTCCTTGTCATCCATTGAAAGGTATTGCCGGATATGCCTTTCAATAGCCTCGGCCTGTTCCTGTGTCATCTCAATGTTCGGCTCCTTTATCACAAGCCTGCTGATTGCAAGCGACCTGCTTAAGATTCCGGAAATATCGAGATAGGCCTTGACCTTCCTGGCAAAGAGCATCTTATTGCCGTCGTCATCAATTATACTGAGATCCTTTGCCTCTATGAACAGCGGAACGATATTGATATAAATCTTCCGGACTTCAACCTTCCTGCCTGTCACAGACTCCAGTTCAGGGAGTATGATCTTCTTCAGGGTATCGGAAATATGAGGCCCTCTGAGCACAGCACCGATGACAAGCATCACCAGCAGAAGCCCTGTCAGAAGTGAATACCGTTTCAGTTTCAGAGTATTTGCCATAGGTCTCTCAGGATATCAGGCGCTGTTATGTAATCAAGCTTGCCGTTTCCCCAACGAACAGAGAAAATGTCCTGCGCAAGGCCTGCTTCTGTATTGATGCGGGCGGAAACAACATCAACTCCCCTCTGATAAAATATCCTCGATATATCGTAAAGCAATCCTGTTCTGTCCTCTGAAAATATTTCTACAAGTGTATGAAGATCTGATGATTCATTGTCTATCTCAATAAAGGAATCAAAAAGACCATGCGTTTTCTTCTTTGTACAGGCCAGATGAATGTCCCTCCTCTTCATCACAGCATCTTCAAGGCCAAAGACTATGTCATGTTCAAGCCCCTCCCACCAGACATCCTTCCAGTTTGAGACTGCAATTTTATCAATAACAATGCCGTTGTCGCCAGTATATATTCTCCCATGAACAATATTTAATCTTTTTATGGACAGAAAACCGACTATCCGGGAGAAGAGACCGGCAACATCATGCGCGCATAGAACAATCTCTGCAATACCGCCTGGCATGACATCAATGCGCACGGCAACGCCCTGCTTCAGAGCTCTCTGATGAAGCAGAAAGTCCTCTTTCATTCTCACCCCTGTCGTTGAAAGAAGATACCGATCAGGCATCGCATCAATAAACAGGGATAAATCCCTCTGCGCTGCCGTCTCCCCGGGAAAACAGGCTGCAGAATCATGGATCTTTGTCCATCCTGCGCGCCCTGAGAGATGATGCAAAGTCCTCTTATACAGCTCACCCAATAAAGAAGACTTCCAGACATTCCAGTACTGCGGGTTCACAGCAGACATGTCGGCATATGTAATAAGATAGATTGCCCTGAGGTTTTCCTTGTCTCCTACCGCATCGGCAAAGCGCGCTATTACATCGGGATCATCAATTTCCCTGGTCATGGCAATGCGCGACATAAGAACATGGTTTCTGACAAGGAACTCAATTCTGAGTCTTTTGTCAGGCCGCATATTCATGCGTTCCATGATAGACTTGAGTCTTTTGTATCCCTCCTCCTCATGATGCCTTCCCGCTGCCTTGCCGATGTCATGAAAAAGGAGCGAAAGAAAAAGCACCTCAAGCTGCTCCATGCTGAGGATGATCTCCTTCAGCGCTTCAAGGCTCTTTACAGTGGTAGTTCTGAGACGTTCCAGATTTCTGATAGCAAGCAGAGTATGCTCGTCAACAGTGTACATATGATATGGCTCGTGCACTACGAGCGAGCGCAGGGCGCCGAATTCCGGGATAAACCTGCCAAGCACGCCGCTCTCATGCATCTGTCTAAGGGCTTCATATACACGGCTTCCCTGCATAATTGCGCGAAAGTGCTGCACTACTGCAGGCTTGCCGCGGGTTGTCTTATTGATTCGCCTCAGATTTTCCTGTATATTCATGCCGAGCCTTTCACTGAAATTCCTGCCGGTTCTTGACAGATGATAAAAGGCCTCCATGATTTTTTCCGGGTGATCTGAAAAGACAGCGTCATTTCTCGCGATCAATTTCCCGCCGGACAGGGAGAAATCTTCCGTGATCTTCCTCTTTGTAAAATCCCTTAATACCGGGGCAAACTGCCTGCTGCACCTGACCATAACAGCATGGGATATATCACGGATAATCCTGCCCTTATGATAGTAATAACGCATCAACCGCTCAACGCCGCTGAATTTCTTTGAATCACGAAATCCAAGTCGGGCGGCAACTGCCCGCTGATATTCGAAGGAAAGTATATCGTTCTGCCGTCTGCTCTCGCAGTGAAGGCAATAGCGCATCTGGATCATGAAATCATATGCATCCATAAAGCGCTTGTGGTCATGACTGCTCAGGATTTCAGACAGACCCTGAAGGTTACTTGTCCTGAATACTACTTTTGACAGCCAGAAAACGGAATGAATATCCCTCAGTCCCCCATCGCCTTCCTTCACATTCGGCTCAAGAAGATAGAGTGAATCGCCTGTGCTGATATGCCGTTTTTCCCGCTCCTGGAGCTTTGCCGTCAAAAACTGCTTCTGCCTCCGGTATGCGATTACGGGATAGACCTCTTCATTAAATCTGGCGTAGAGCAGCCTGCTTCCGGCCAGAAAACGCGTCTCAACAAGAGATGTTCGAGTACGGATGTCCCTGAATGCCTCCTCAATGCACTCATTGAGCGTCCGGACTGCATGGCTGATATCCAACCTTTCGTCCCAGAGCCTGTACAGGACTCTTTCGACATCACCGGTATTTTGTCGGCCTGCCGACAGAAACAGTATGTCAATGTCCGAGCATGGCGCAAGTTCTCCTCTTCCATAACCGCCTGTAGCAACCAGAAGCAGATCCGGATTATCCACCAAGGAACTGAATATATCCGTTACCTTTTTATCCACAAAATCCGTGTACCGGCCGGCAAGCTGTCTTCCCCACAGGCCCTGGTCAATCCATGCAGATATCTCTGTCAGTGTCTGCTCATTCATATCTGAGGGCAACGATCGGGTCATACAGCGCTGCCTTGCGCGCAGGATAAACGCCGAAGAAAACACCTACAGACGCAGAGAAGAAAAAAGCAAGCAGAACTGACCACCACGATATCTGCATTGGAAGATAGGGAACAAACAACTGAACGCCCAGCGAAACAATGCCTCCAAAGAGCACGCCCCCAAGTCCGCCGATGAGGCTCAGAGTGACTGATTCGGCCAGGAACTGGATAAGGATATCCCTGTTCTTTGCGCCAAGGGCCTTCCTGATGCCTATTTCGCGCGTCCTTTCACGCACAGACACCAGCATGATATTCATAATGCCGATGCCGCCCACAAGAAGCGATATGGCTGCGATGCCGGCAAGCACTGCGGTCATGACGCCCAACACCTTATTCATAACACCCAGCATCTCATCCTGACTCATGATCGTGAAATCCTCTTTGTTTGCATGACGCCTGATCAGGATCTGGCGAATCTCTGCTATGGCCGGTTCGATCTCGGCTGCAGACTTTACCTTTATCGTAATGTTAAAGAGAGTGTCTGTGTCAAAAAGCTCCTGCGCTGTTGTTGTGGGGACAAAGACAATATCGTCAAAATCAATACCGAGGGTAACACCCTTCTTTGCCATGACGCCGATTACACGGTATTTGCCGTCGCCTATGCTTACCATAGCGCCAAGGGCATTTCTGTCGCCGAAAAGACCTCTCTTCACCGTTCTGCCAAGAATGCATACCTTTCTCTTTGAATCAACGTCAGACTTGCTAAGAAAACTTCCTGATTCCACAGACAGGTTTCTCATGTCGAAATAGGTCTCTGTGCAGCCGACAACAGTATTATCCCTGCTCTGATTCAGATACTTGACCTTTGATGAGCCGAGGATCAGGGGCACTGCATCGGCAATGTGACGTGCGCGCTTCTTTAAGATAACTGCATCATCGTACACAAGCTTTCGGATCGTGCTTGCTGAGGGAGGATGAAACCCGCCCTTTGTTGATGTCTTGCCGGGCACAACAATAAGGATGTTTGTCCCCAGATTGCCCAATTCCCGCTGAATATATTCCCTGGCGCCTGCCCCGATTGCAACCAGCATAATGACAGAAGCAACACCGATAATCACGCCAAGCATCGTAAGCAGAGACCTCATCTTGTTGCTCATCAGCGCATCTTTCGAAAGGCTCAGAACCTCACGCGCATCCATTAAAGCACTCTCCGTCACGCATGGTTATGATCCTCTTTGCAAAGCCTGCTATCTCTGTCTCATGAGTAACCAGGATAATGGTTACGCCCCCCCGGTTCAACTCGGCAAAGATCTCCATAATCTCGCGGCCGACCTTGCTGTCGAGGTTTCCTGTAGGTTCATCGGCAAGAATAATGGCCGGGCTGTTGATCAGAGCTCGCGCTATGGCCACTCGCTGCTGCTCACCGCCTGAGAGCTCGCTCGGTTTGTGGTCAGAGCGGTCAGAGAGTCCCATGCGCCCGAGCATTTCGACAGCCTTCTGCTTCCTCACTTTCGGTTCAACGCCCCTGTACAGAAGCGGCAGTTCCACATTCTTCCAGGCCGGAAACCTGGGCAGGAGATTAAAGCTCTGGAACACAAAACCGATTGACCTGTTTCTGATCTCTGCCAGTTCATTATCTTTTTTTGACGATACATCAAGCCGGTCAAGAAGATAGCTGCCTGAAGTTGGTCTGTCCAGGCATCCTATAATATTAAGGAGCGTTGATTTGCCTGAGCCTGACGGTCCCATGATGGCGATGAAGTCACCCTGCTCAGCCTGAAGGTTTATTCCCCTCAGGACCTCGACCGTAATCGTGGGCAGCACATATGACCTGTATATATCCTTAAGGACGATCATTGCCCGGCAAAAATAACTGTTATTCTCGCCCTGTCTTTCAGGCCCGAAATGTGGGGATTCGTTACGACAATATCTCCCTCCTGCAGTCCATCAGTCACCTCAGTGTGGCTCCAGTTAAACTGCCCGGTCAGTATCTTTCTGGCAACTGCCCTGCCGTTGCTGCTGATATAAACATATTTTGCGTCAGTCCGCTCCATTACCGCCTGGGATGGAATGACAAGCGCTTGCTCCTTTGTGCTCACAATCACCTCGACATCTGCCGACATACCAGGTTTTGTCTTTATGCTCCTGTCAAGAAGTCTTATCCTTGCTTCAAAAGTACGGGCTTCCTGCCTGTTTCCGAGCACGACCGGAGATATGGAATAGACCTCTCCTGTCATAGCATTGTCTGGATAGGCATCCATCGAGACTTTTACCTGCTGCCCCTCTGCAACCTTTGAGGCATCAGCCTCATCAATGAATGCCTCGATATACAGGGAATCTGTTGCAACGACCGAAGCGATAAGACCGCCGATGGGTACAGTTTCTGCCGTTTTTACCGGCAGGGCAGTTACAACACCGGATATAGGAGATTTGATATAGGAGTAGTCCAGCATGATCTTTGCCAGGTTGTATTCTCTCTGCGACTGTTCTACGGCGGCTGACTGAGCCTTGATCTCCTGCTCGCGTGACCTAATCTGTCCGCGGGCTGCAAGGGCAGACATCAAGGATGCCTTCGCAATATCATGCTCCCGTATTACTGCATCAAGGTCGCTTTGTGCGATAATTCCCTTATCTTTCAATTCCCGAAATCTTTTGAGGCGAGACTCTGCCTCATCAAGCACTGCCTCCGCTTTCTTGATATTTGCATCAATATCCGCCTTGTACGATGCAAGGGCAAGGTTCAGGGCATCAAGCTGTGCAGTCATCCTCTGCATAGAGGCCAGGGCAAAAAGAAGCCTCTGCTGAACCTCATCAGAGTCAAACTCTGCAATGCTGTCACCCTTGGCGACCTTCGTCCCCTCCATGACAAAGAGCCTCGATATCCTGCCGGTCCTCTGGGCAGATACTCTGACCTCCCTGTCTGCCTTGATCGTTCCCGTTGACGTGCCGGTAACACTGACTACCAAATCCATCTTCTTTGCAACATATCCGTTTACTTCCAATCCGCGTGATGTAGCCCTGTACAGCAGAATTAACGGAATTATAATGGCCAGCAATGCAAGATAAAAAGATTTCTTCTTAAAGATAACCATAGGATCCACCGCTATTTGGAATATTCAAAAAAGTCCTTTTGTTTAGAGATGTTACAATCATTCTATTTGCCTGTTATATAATACCCTATGCTGCCTTATTTATACAGGAAATAACCCTTGACATCATCATATCATTATAATAATATATTGACATGCTTCTAAGATCCGGCAATAATGCAGAATAAGATAGTTGACAGATTTAACCAGGAAAAGCTCTATATCCAGCTTACAAGGATTCTTCTTGAGGAGATTCGCTCCGGAACATGGAAACTCAACGACAGGATACCCTCAGAGGATGAACTCAGTCGAGCCTACAATGTCAGCAAGATCACTGTTCGGCATGCAGTCAATAATCTTACTTCAGACGGATATCTAATGAAGCTTCAGGGCAAGGGCACATTTGTCATAAGTGAACTTCCGATAGTCGGTGTTGCCATGAGGACGATATTTACCGAAGAAATGTTTGGAAAGGAGGTTAAGACAGATAAGGAACTGCTGTTCAGGGGTGTAAGGGAGCCTGCTCCGGATATCAGGTCATATCTGAAGACTGATGGAGATATTTATCATATTCTGAGCAGAAGACTCCTTAATGGTCACCCTGCGTATTTCGATGAAGCATTCATTCCCTACAGGATCACGCCCGAGATAGACAGCCTTGATATTTCTAATTCCTCGCTATACTTCTTTCTTCAGGAAAAGGCGCTCAAAAAGATATTCAAGGTTATCCAGACAGTAGAGGTGTCCAAGGCCACAGAGGATGCTGCAAAACACCTTGACCTGGATGAAGGTTTCTCAGTGCTTGTCGTGCACAGACTGCTGATGAGTTCCGACGGCACTCCGGTTGCATATACGAAGCTGCAGGGCAGAAGCGACAGATATAAATTCCAGTCAGAATTTGAAAGACTACGTTAACACTAAAGGAGGCGGTAAAAAATGAGTTATCCGAGAAAGTTTTATGAGTTTCTCATGGCAGGATCAGTTGCCTATGCGAAATGGGACTATGATGTTTCGATGAACATCCTGAGGAATCGCAAGAAGCTGCTGTTGCTGCTGGTAATGGCGCTGCCGATACTGGCAGTCTCTTCGTTAAATGCGGCAGATATGATAGGCGGTAAAACCGCTTATGCACCTGCGCACTATACCAATCTTATCTTTATGGTATCAATTGCGGTCGGTCTGGCTGCCGGTCTTATCACAGGCTGTATAGGCGCAGGCGGAGGGTTTATCATCACTCCTGCCCTCATGGCCGCGGGGGTCAAAGGCATACTTGCTGTCGGCACTGATGTGTTTCATATATTCGCAAAGGCGATTATGGGAACCACAGTACACAAGAAATTAGGCAATGTTTCAGTTAAACTTGCGATATGGTTCCTGGTAGGCTCCGGCTTTGGAACGTTTGCCGGAGGCGCACTCAACAAGGCTCTTTATAATAAGGATCCTCTGCTGAGCGAGGCATTTATCAGCACTGTCTACGCAGTTCTGCTGGGATTCCTCGGGTTTTATGCCTTTATAGACTTCATGAAATCAACGAAAAAAAGCGGGGGAGGAGGGGCACACAGCGGGCCCGATGTCACGCCGGCCCTTGCCATGAAAGTACAAAATGTCAAAATACCTCCTTTCATCTCTTTTGACGAGCACCTTGTGGTTGGCGGCAAAAAGATATCTGCCATATTCCTTATTATTGGCGGCTTCATAGTCGGTATGCTTGCCGCAATAATGGGCGTTGGCGGCGGCTTCATAACCTTTCCGATGTTTGTCTATGTCTTTGGCGTATCAGCAGGGACAACCGTAGGCACTGACATACTGCAGATCATATTCACTGCAGGGCTTGCGTCTATCGCCCAGTACGCAATCTACGGGTATGTATTTTATACGCTTGCAATGGGCATGCTGATCGGCTCACTGATCGGCATCCAGGTCGGGGCTCTTGTAACCAAGGTCGTCAAGGGAACGCATATCCTCGGCTTCTATGCGGTCTCTATCATAGCAGGCTTTGTCAACAGGGCGAGCACTCTGCCAAAGAAAATGGTAGAACTCGAGTACATAAACCTGCCAAAATCGCTTGTAACAAACATTGAATTTGCCGGAAACATTATCTTCTGGATCGTTGTAGGCATCTTTGGTGTCTGGGTCATAAGCAAGTTTTTTGTCAATATCAAGACGCTCAGAGGGGAGGAGTAATCATGGCCAAGACAAACAGGAAATCCATAGCAATAGGAATACTTCTGGCTGCATCCTTTTTTGGCGTGCTCCTGCTGATCTTCTCTCCAATATTTGGCGATGGAAGAAATGGACTCACGTATGCTGATGACATGTTCAACTCTCTTTCAAAAGGATCGTCATACTTTATACCTGAACTACAGAAGAATGCGGACAAATTCAGAGGGCAGACTATTTCAGTAACAATCAGCGCTTCAAAGCCTGATGACAAGCCTGGCGATGCCGAGGCAAGGATCCAAAACATATCTATGGTTCTGTCAGCAGCAGGGGCGACAGTCGAGGTGTCCGGAACAGAGATGAAGATAGAGGGCGACCTCGGCGCTATACTTGCCTCGGCGCTTGATGATTCTGATGCCATGTATAAAAACCATGGAGAGGCACTCAAAGCCCGCTACAGCCATGATGACGAAAAGAAGATCTTCAGGCAGTGGTATAATGCATTCACCGCCATGGATAAGCCCCTGAAGAAGGAAATGAAGGTGGAGCAGGCCAAGATCATCTCAGACGTTACAAAAAAGGCTATAGAGACAGCGTATAACTACTATAATATAGAGGCAATACAGGTAAAGGACAAAGCTGTTCTCATGACCGCACTGCTTGTCTTTTACGTTATCTATACGATGTGGTGGGGATTTGCAATATACTTCCTGTTTGACGGGGTCGGTCTCTCGATGAGCAAGGCAAAACATTAAAAGAGGAGAATTTCAATGAAAATACTCGTTCCGGTTGACGGCTCGCAGCATTCCATGGCAGCGCTTGATATAGCACATGATTACGCGAAAACAAAAGGCGCAAACATATGCCTTATCAATGTCATGCCCTACATTGAAGCAGTAGACCTTGAGATATCGGCTTCAGAGCGCGAAAAGGTGAAACAGAGCATGGAAAAGCGGGCGGATTATGTCGTACAGCAGGCCTGTGGCATACTTGCCGGCAAGGATGTTATCGCAACCTGCAGGCATATCGTAGAGGCTTCGTCGGTTCCTGACGCCATTATTGACTATGCAGAAAAAGAACAGATAGATCTGATCATAATAGGCACCAGAGGCCTCAGCGCATCTGCGCGCTTTAAAATGGGCAGCGTCACCTCCAAGGTCGTAAAGCACAGCCCCTGTTCTGTATATGTAGTTAAAATAAAAAATTAAGATTTAATCGTTCTGCAGTCAAAGGTTGAATATTTGACATTACAGGCGCAGCATTCAGCTTTAACGTCAATATTCAACCTTTACTTTTTCCTTATGGGATATAATAGCGCATTATGAGCAGAGCACAAGGCATCCAGACCCTTTTGAGTCGTATAGGGTCTGCCTTGATTTCGTGGTCTGAAACCCATATAAGTCATTTCAAAAGAATAATCGTAGTAGTTACGGTCATCTTACTCGGAATCGTCCTTTTCCTGGGCTGGACAGCAGCAAGAAAGGTAAGAGAAGTGGTAATAGAAGACTTTAATGCCCAGCAGCTGGTCCTTGCGAAACATGCCTCATCCCAGATAGAAAATAACCTTAACCTGCTCAAAAGGGAATTGTTCCTGCTCGGTCAGTTCCCGGCTGTTCAATATGGTTCTGCATTTCTAAGGAAACATATGGAAATCACTTTTTTGAGCATAAAGGATGAGGCAGGGCTCGAAATAAGATACATAGAAGGCAATGATATCGCACATCTTATGGACAAAAACGGCTACCGGAAAACCCATCCTTATTACCAGGATGTGGATGCGCTGAAATGGGCCTCAAAAGAAGAGAACACAGGAAAGATTATCATAAGCGATGTTTCTCAAATGTTTTCTGAGACTGAATCGCACAAACTCACGGTAAAGATTATAACTCCTGTATGGCAGGTTTCTATTGATGAGTCTTATCCGGTTGCGAAAAATAAATTTTCAGGAGTTTTGATTTTTCTTGTTGACGCCGAACACCTGTCAAAAAAGGTCATGAAAGACATCCGCTCAGGCAAAACAGGCTATGCCTGGATTATAAATAATAAAGGCATATTCCTGTATCATCCGGAAGACAGCTTTATAAACAAGAATGCATTTGAAGCCAGAAGCGAACGCAAGCCTGCCATCTCCTTTGCAAAAATTAATGAAATACAGAAAGAAAAGATGCTGAAGGGGCACGAGGGAACAAGCTGGTACATATCAGGCTGGCATGGCGGACGTGAAGGGACAATCAAGAAACTTATAGCTTATGCGCCTGTAAATTTATTGGACGGCAATATCTGGTCTGTTGCTGTTGTGGCGCCTGTAAGTGAAGTCGAGGATGCAATACATTCAATCCAGATAAGACAGTTTCTCCTTGAGGGGATTGTGATTCTTGTTATACTGCTCGGCGGTTTTATGATGTTCGGCATAATGATCCGATGGTCAAGCTCTTTAAACATCGAGGTTGCAAACAGGACAAGGGAGTTGAAAAAATCCAGGGACCAGTACAGGTCGCTCATAGAAAATGCCAATGATATCATATTCACATTGGATCGGGATGGTCTTATTACAGCCATCAACAGATCAGGGATCTCTTTTTTTGGAAAAAATAAGGAGGACATTATCGGTCAGAATATAGGAGAGATATGTTTCAACGAAGAGAGCGCCGCCCTTCAATTAAAGACACTGGATGAGGTCTTTTACGACAGGGCGAACAAAAATATAGTTTACACAATTCGAATAAAGAATGAGGAGTATTGGCTAAATACGAATTTCAGCCTGCTCTTTGATGAATATGGTGAACCCTATGCTGTTCTTGGAATCTCAAGAGATATAACTGCAGACAAAAAAAGGGCGATAGAGCAACAGATGTATCATACGGAGAAACTGGCCTCAATGGGCACTCTGGCCGCCGGTGTTGCACATGAAATAAACAATCCGCTTGCGCTCATTCTCGGCTTCTCTGATATGCTCCTTGAAAAAGCAACGCCTGATTCCAGTGAATACGAGCTGTTAAGGATTATAGAAAAGCATGCCATGAATGCAAAAAGGGTGGTCGAAAACCTCCTGAGTTTTGCGCGTTATACGGAACAGAAAGAAGAGTTTATCGAGATCAATATGAATATAGAAACAGTATTGGCTGTTATCGAAAATACCCTGAAATTGAATAATATAGTGCTGGTCAGCCGGCTACAGGATGATCTGCCGAAGGCAGAGGGAGACGCCGGAGAAATACAGCAGGTATTCTTAAATATCATGAATAATGCCATTCATGCCATGAAAGGCGGCGGTATATTGACAATCACAACCAGCATGCCAGACAAGAATAAGGTTGAAATCAGATTTGCCGACACAGGACATGGTATCAGCAAAGAGCACAGGTCCAGGATATTTGATCCTCTTTTTACCACAAAGATCGTCGGAGAGGGCACAGGTCTTGGTCTTTCTGTTTCCTATGGAATTATAACCAAGTACGGCGGTACAATAACGTTTGAAACAAGGACAAGGGATGAATCAGAAGTCACCGGAACAACTTTTATCATAACTTTGCCGGTTATAAATATTGCTGAAGATCAGTAGAGCAGACAGAAAGGCTTTTTCAGTTACTGCCCTGCTAATCAGCTGCAAATACAAAGGGAGGAAATATGCCGCATAAAATATTGGCTGTAGATGACGAGCCGGATATGCTGAAACTGCTCAGCATGATCATAAGGGAAAAGACTCCTTACGAGATTACTACGACAAACAATCCCCTTGAGGCCCTTGAACTGGCCAGACAGGGCGGGTTTGACCTTGTCATAGCAGACCTGAAGATGCCGGGACTGGACGGGATCAAACTCCTTGAAGGCATAAAACATGCTGATGAGGATATACCCGTAATTATCCTGACAGCATACGGCACTATCGAGTGCGCTACCGAGACGATGCAAAAAGGCGCCTTTGACTTCATAACAAAGCCTTTCCGGAAAGAACAGATACTCTATACCATAGAAAAGGCCTTTAAGTGGCTGATACTGCAGAGAGAAAATAAGGCATTAAAGGAACGGTTAAAGGAAGTCCGGGGGTAAGGATTGAAATATACCCCCGGCCCACTATAGCTGCTTATTATGGCACAAGCAGAGTCGGCAGTTCCGACATCTGGGCTACCCTGTGTGAGTTGCTTCCCAGAATAAGCTCATGCATTCGGTCTTTTCCGGTAGTTCCCATTATGATCATGCTCGCCTCTGCCTCTCTTGATATCCGTATGATTTCGAGCGCAGTTTTGCCCGCTCCAAGGTGAGCTTCAGCCTCTATTCCGGCAGCCTGCAGCTTTTTACAATAAGCATCAAGCCTTTCTTTGCTCTCTTTTTCTATGCGCTGAAGCTCCGACTTATCAAGCCCTTTTGATATCTTCACCTCTATAACATGGCAGACTACTGCCTTCTCTATAACGCCACCAAGCGACATCAGCAATTCCATAGCCTTCTCGGATGTATGAGACCAGTCTGATGACAATAGCGGCTTGTGAAATATCGCCTTGTTTATCCTCGATACTGATTCTCCATTGGAGTCAAAATGCACCATATATTTACTCACAAGGGTCGGTATCTTGCTTCGCGTAATCAGCTGCAGTGTGTGAGACCCTACGAAAGACGATTCAGGACTTATCTTCTTCTTTCTGCCGACCATAATAAGGTCAACCTTTTCATTTTCAGCTGCAGCAAGAATGTCAGGCACCGGAGAGCCGACCTCGATGATAATCCTGCTGTCAATACCTTCAGAAGATAAGGCCTTCTGCCAGTCTTCGAAACGTATCCTCGCCTCTTCCCTAAGCCTCTCCTCCTCTTCCTTCAGATAACCTCCATAGGGTACAAACCCGACCTCTTCCCTGGGTATAACATACTGAAAAATTATTTCTCTCAGCCCTGATTCTTTCAGCACAAACAAAGGCTCAAGCGCATTAAATGCAAGCTCTCTGAATTTCGTCGGAAAGAGTATTTTTTCTATTTTCATGGCATCTCCTTATCCTAAACAAAGAATATCAGGGTTATCAGTATAAAGACAGACCCAAGCACCGGCACGGAATATTTTATCATGTACCCGAAGAAACTTGGCATCGGCGTTCCTGCCTCCTCAGCTATGGAGCGAACCATGAAGTTAGGCGCATTGCCTATATAGGTGACTGCACCGAAGAAGACAGCGCCAACCGATATTGCCAACAGATAGATGGGGTTTTCCTTTATAAGAAGCATGACAGCCTCACTCTCGGCAATGCCGGGATAAAAGCCGCCCATGGCAGTGCTCAGGAAGGTCAGATATGTGGGTGCATTATCAAGAAAGGCTGACAGCGAACCCGTAACCCAGAAATAATGCACCGGTTCCCTCACAGCGCTTATGAGAAAGGCCAGTGCCCCTTCTGTGCCTGCCTGCAATATCTTAAGGCAGGGTATCATGGTAAGGAATATGCCAATAAACAGAATAGCCACTTCCTGTATAGGAAACCAGGTAAAGGCATTTTCTTCCCTTAATGTCTTTGGAGTTACTGCCATTGAAAGTATGGCTATAAGAATCAATAACCCATCCCTTACAACATCCTGCAGTCCTCTATGAATGCCAAGGATCGAAACGTCGCCCCACTTTGCCATGCCGCTCATCAAGACTGCCCCTATTATCCCGGCAAGCAATAAAAAATTATACGATCCTTCGAGCCTCAGCGGCTCTTTGGCGCCGTCATCAGGGGCTGATGTAATCCCTTCTTTTTTGTAGAAATAACTGTCCAGGAAGAAATACATGCCCAACAGGATGCCTGCTGCAACGAACATATGTGGCAGCAGATTAAATGTCCAGAAAAATGGCACGCCGCGCAGGAATCCCAGAAAGAGCGGGGGATCACCAAGCGGTGTAAGGGAACCTCCGATATTGGCCACCAGAAAGATGAAAAAGACGACCATGAATGTGCGGTTTTTCCTGTGCGCATTGGCCCTAAGCAGCGGCCTTATCAGCAGCATGGCAGCGCCGGTAGTGCCCATCCATGAGGCAAGGATAGTGCCGATCAGCAGTATGCCGGTATTAACAATAGGAGTGCCTCTTAAAGTTCCTTTTAAAAGTATGCCGCCTGACACTGTATAAAGGGCGCCAAGCAGTATTATAAACGGCACATAGTCTGCAAGCACTATATGAAGTATTTCATACACTGCGGCTCCTCTATATATAATCAATAATGGCACAACAAGAGCCGCGGCCCAGAATACGGAGACCTTTCCAAAGTGGTGGTGCCAGAACTTCGGAAGCATAAGCGGAAAGAGGGCAATGGACAGAAGCATTCCTGCGAAAGGAATTACGCTGTACAATGGAAGAGTCACTCCCATATTTTCATGTCCGCTGCCTCCGGCATAAGCTGCCGATATTGGCAGAATAAGACTGAAAAAAGACATCAATATGAATCTAATCACATTGTTCATCTGTTTGATCTCCTGAAATCTTTATTGGGGCTGTCACATGCACAAGCTGCACCCTCATCCTGTGTCGGTTCCATGATCATCTCTTCCTGTCTATGTCAGGCTGATGGGCATAAGGAGAGTGGACAATACCGTTCATTCCACTCTCCTTATGCAGCTATTATCTGATTCCCAAAAAAGGCAGCGTTGGAAATCCGGTCAGCGGCCAGTATATCGAGGCGCCAAGAGTTATCACGATGAGACAGACTATCGCCCATGGAACAGCCACTTTAATAAAATCAAGCTGGCTGAAATAACCTGTGCTGTACGCAATTATGGTCGGCGGACACCCGATCACAAGCATGATAAATGACGTAGAGATGGGCGCTGAGAGCGCGATTGCCGCCTCAGGAATGGCCATGGTCTGGGCCATCGGAATTGTAATTGGAAGGATAAGGGCTGTAGCCGCCGAATTGCTCATAAAAGAAGACATTACAGACCCTATGACTCCTGCACCTCCAAATACCACAACCCAGCTCTGACCTTCGAGCATCGGGATCACCTGTCCGGCGAGCCATTTGCCTGCGCCTGTGTCGAGCATGGCTATACCCATTGAGACGCCGGCGCCGAACACAACCCAGGACTCCCACGGAAATTTCTTTATCACTGCATCAAAGCTGACAAGACGGAACCCAAAGATCAGGGCAAGTACGCCTGCTGCAACAACGCTGTAATGTACCTTGGTTATGTCTGTTATGCTCCAGAGGGCAAAGGCGAGGGAAAAAAAACCGATCACGCCCTTTTCCTGTCCGCTCATTGGCGGCAGCTTTTCGGCAGTAATAGATGCTGGCAGCTCCTTCTCCTTGGGCCTGAAGATCAGAAAGCATACAGCCCATGTTGCAAGCGCTGAAAGGACAACAAGGGGAAGGTTTCGAATCGCAAATTCCACAAACCCCATCTCATAACCTGTAACCTTTTTAAGGGTCTCTACCATAACAGGATTTCTGCCGCCTCCAAGCAGGGTGCCGAAGCCGCCTGCCGAGGCTGCAAGTGGAATCAGTATAATGAAGAACTTGCTCAGATTATTGCTCTTTGCCGGTGTGATGCCCATAGCTGCAAAGACAGGCAGGAAACTGAAGAGCAATATTATGGTAATTGTTGCATCATGAAATACTGACGATAGAAAGGCGGCGGCAATCGTCAATACAAGAGACAGCTTCTTCACATTCGTCCCGGCAGCCTTGATAATAAGATGAAGTATTCTTTTGGCAACACCCGCCTCGTTCAGGATGACGCCGAACATCATGATCATCAGAACGAACATGACTGCAGGGTTCGCAAACGGCTCCCAGGCCTTTGCAGCCGGCTGGATCTTAAAGAGTATGAGACTGCCGCCGGCAAGAAGGCCAGTTGCGCCGATAGGCAGCGCCTCTGTAACCCATAAAAGAACAACCGTTACAAGCAATGCCAGGAACCTGTGAGCCTGAATGGAGAGGCCTTCAGGGGTCGGCAAAAATGCTATGCCGAGCCCGACTACAAGGGATATAATAATGCCTATGACAGCTGACCTGCCGGATTTTACAGGCGCCTCTGCATGTTCTTCAAGCTTGGGCGCTACATGTATGTCTTTTGGCGGTTCCGGCAGACCGCCTTTTTGATGAATATCTTTTTCTGCCATACTGTTGTCTCCTTTATATTTTATTTATTAACCTTCCAATACAGCATCTGAAAGCTCATTAAAGGCCTCTATCATCCTGACCAGCCCAACGAGTTTATTGTTGTCCAGGACAGGCATTACTGTCAGATTGTGATGTGACATCAAAAACGCTGCCTTGACAACAGTATCCTCAGGCGATACAGATGTCTTTGCATGGATCATGATTTCACTTACAGGTTTTTCAGACAATTTCTTTGATTCTGCTGCAAACATGCCTGCCTCAAAGGCTGCCATAGCGTTTTCGTCTGTATATCCTATGTCGGCGTCCTTGATGCTTACAGGCTTTAATCTCGACTCCAGACCTTTGATGATATCTCTCGGCGTAAACATGCCCATGAGATTGTATTTCTCATCAAATACCATTACAACCTGGGGGAACACGCACTTTTCCGTATCAATGAACGATTTTTTGATTATCCCTATTGCCTGCTTGATCGTAAACCAATGAGGGATATGGGGAAATTCAAACACATCTATCATCACTTCCCTGACCTTCCTGTTTTCGGGCATAAAAACCTCCTGATCTATTTAGTGAATATCTCTGAACAGTATCTGGTTAAAAACCATGACTATCCATTTATTGATTGTTATTGTTTTCTGTCAAACTCCGTAAAAAACCTGAATTTGTCAGGCCTTTTGACAGAGCGAGTGTATGTAATCTGGCTGTCTCCTGAATAAAAGTATTGCTCAAGCAGCAGGGCGCAGGATCCTTCCTGCAACCCAAGAAGCATTCCTTCATCCTTACTCAGATAAATGATGCTTATATAGCCCTGCACCTTTGTTATATTAATCCCGTATTTTTTTTCGAGCAGTTCATGTATGGAGTTGTTCTCCAAATCCTCTTCCAAAAGCTCAGGACATGCATAATGGGGGATGTAAGTCTCCTGCAGCAACACCGGCTCATCCTCAACCGACCTCAGTCTCTTTATATATATGACATGCTTGTCATCCTGGATATCAAGCTTGATATCCAGATCATCGGTAGGCATTACAATTGTCTGTGCAAGCACTGCAGTCGAGAAAGCGACCCCTGCATCAAGCATGTTTTCTTTAAAACTTGTGAGCATTGAGATGCCGTCAGGAATTACCCTTTCACATACAAAGGTGCCTTTGCCCTGCTGGCGTTTGAGATAGCCCTGCCTTACCAGGGCTGCAATCGAAATCCTTACAGTTGCCTTGCTTACATCATAACTCCTGCATAACTCCTCTTCAGTAGGGATCTGGGCGCCAATAGCCCACTCCCCTGAGTCAATCCTTCCCTTCAGGATTTCAAAGAGCTGGACATATAATTTTTGCTGGTTATCTCTAATTATCATCTTTTCCATAATTGATTATAACATTAGTTTGATATGATTTAATTCATTCTAATGTTATTTTGATAGTATGTCTAATTGTTTTTCATTATAATGTTATAAATAATAATCATTATATTTTTGTCCATTGTATCACTTAGATTAATTGCATATATAAACACATTAATCACCTTCTAATCGGTATAATCAAAATATGACTGAGTTTAGAAATATATTGAAGAGATTATTAAAAGCATTTCAGCCTACAGCCCTTGCGCAGTCGCAGGAAGAGGCATTTAAGGCCCAGTTCCAGGCATTTCAGAATTTGCTCAACCAAAACAATCAAGTGCTTGAATTAATGGCTGATATGGAAGAAAAGCTCTCAGGTGAGTATCTATTTGACAGGCATTATATTGATGCGAACTGGAAGAAGATCTCCGAGAATGTTTCAGGCATCATACATAACCTTAATATCCTGTCAAAAGATAAATATATCAGTCTTCAAGATCGTCATGCTGATATCAGCGGTTCTATCATGCAGTTTCTTGCCAGAAGGAGCAATATTGCTATCAGTGACTATACTCTTCCACTGGATGTGCTGAAGGGTGAAATGACAAATATTGCAGGCGGCAAAATGGCTCACCTGGGAGACCTAAAGGGCAGCCTTGAGTTGCCGGCGCCTGAGGGATTTGCGATTACTGCTTATTCCTTCAAAGTATTTATGGAGCACAACAGGCTTTCTGAAAAGATAACTGAAAGACTCTCATCTCTTAATATAGAAGACATGGGGGAAATAGACAGGGCAAGCAAAGAGATACGGGATATGGTTATAAATGCTGAACTGCCTGATGATCTGGGCAATGCCATTGCCGGAGCGGCTCAGGCTCTAAAGTCTGCTATTAATAAGGCATATCACTCTCAGCTCCGGCCGACTGATGAATCCTGCATTGAAACCGGCCTGCGAGATATAGACAAGCCGCCAAAGTCCGGCGATAAGGGATTATATGTTTCTGTCCGCAGCAGCGCTATACAGGAAGACGGGGACTTCAGTTTTGCAGGTCAATACTCAACCTTTTTGAATGTGTCTGAGTGCTCGATACTGCAGAGATATAAAGAGGTCCTTTCAAGCCTTTTCACTGCAAGGGCCATCTATTATTACAAAACCAGGGGATTTTCAGAAGAAGAGATGGTCATGGCCGCAGGCGTACTGCAGATGATTGACGCCATGTCAGCCGGAGTCCTTTATTCAAGAGACCCTAACGAACCTGACAGGGATATAATTATAATCAATGCAGTTTGGGGGCTCGGAAAGGCTGTTGTGGACGGGTCGTCAGAGTCAGATTCGTTCATCGTATCGAGACAGGATGGAGCAGTGCTGAATAATAAAATAGCCTGTAAACAGACCATGCTTGTATGCAGCCCAAAAGGAGACATTGAAGAGGCGGCCGTGCCAGATCCCATCAGGAGAGAGCCCTGCCTGACAGCTCAACAGATATCAGAGCTCTGCAACAGCGCAATATTTCTGGAGCGGCACTATGGCAAACCTCAGGATATCGAGTGGGCCATTGACCGCAATCACCGCATATATATACTTCAGTCGCGCCCCTTAAGAACCATCAGCCTTAAGCCGGCAACATACAATCCTCCCAGAAGAATAGAGAAATACAACATACTGCTCGATAGAGGCATTATCGCATGCAAAGGCATCGGCCACGGAAGGGCTTTCGTCATCACGGATGAAGACAGATTGCATGATTTTCCTGAAGGCGCCGTACTTGTTGCGAGGCAGGCTTCTACAAAGTTCGTCACCGTAATGAATAAGGCCTCTGCCATTATTACAGACATCGGATGCGCAACAGAACATATGGCCTCTATTTCGAGGGAATATCAGATTCCGACAATTCTCGATACTGAGATTGCAACATCAGTGATCAGGGACGGCCAGGAGATAACTGTAGACGCAATAAACTGCAATATATATGAAGGCGCGGCAGAAGAACTCCTGGCGTATAAAGTTCCCCATTCTCCATTTAAAGACACTCATCTCTTTAAGACGCTCGAGAATATATTGAAATGGATAGTCCCTCTGAATCTGACCGACCATGCAGATGAGGGATTTAAGGCGGAAAACTGCAGGACTTTCCATGACATAACCCGCTTTGCCCATGAGATGTCCATGGCTGAGATGTTTCGAATGGGCGGCGATCTCGATACTGAGGGGCCCAGGACAATCTCACTCAGAGCAGGAATACCTGTTGATGTACGACTTCTGGACATTGACAGGGGACTAAGGAGCGGCATACGCATAGCGAACCCCGAGGACATACTCTCCATACCTTTTTCCGCAATTCTGAAGGGTATGAAGACAATGAGATGGCCTGAGCCGAGGCCTGCAGATGTAAAGGGCTTTTTGAGCATGATGGCGCATACCGCATCTATACCTGATGAAAAGCTGCAGGAGGCGGCGCTCAGAAGCTTTGCCGTATTATCGGCCAATTATATGAATTTCAGCATCCGGCTTGGGTACCATTTCTCGATGATCGAGGCGTATGCAGGTGAAAATATAAACGACAATTACATCAAGTTTTTCTTCAAGGGCGGCGGAGCTGCCACTGACAGGAGATTAAGGAGAATCAGGCTGATAAAGGAAATATTGAAAAAGATGGATTTCGGCGTAAGCATCAAAGAAGATGTCCTGCATGCCACCCTGACGAAACACAGACGGAAATACATTGAGCATAAGTTAGAGATACTCGGCAAGTTCACCGCCTATACCAAGCAGTTAGACATGGTGCTTTACAACGACGGCGTCACTGACTGGTATATAGAGGAATTTGTCAAAGAGCATATGAATCCGGTGAACAGCTGACTTATTTCTTATTTGGACCTGTTTTATTCTAAAATAAAATGTGCTGAATATTATTATCGTTTCTGATGAATCAAGACAGATCGCATCCCTCCTGAATGCCGGGGGCTTCACCCCTGCTGCTGATTCACATACCAGTAACTCTTTTATTGAAGCCGGACAGTCCAGCCGAAAAAAATATGATCTGGCCCTGCTTGATCTTGACAATGAAGGCTGGCAAAAGAGGCTGCTTGATCTTCGAAGGCAGATGCCTGTTGTGGCATTTTCAAGGCCTGACATAAAAAATGCGGTACAAGCCATGAAACTCGGGGCAAGTGATTTTATTGAAAAACCTCTGACCTGTGAGTCATTACAGGAGGTAATAGGCAGATTCAAAACGAACATCCTCTCCCACAAGTACGGATTTGATGAGCTTATAGGCACAAGTAAACCTATGCAGGAGATCTTCGGCCTTATAAAAAAGGCTGCCGCAAGCGACAGCAATGTCTTAATCACCGGAGAAAGTGGAACAGGAAAAGAACTTGTCGCGCGGGCAATTCACAGGTGGAGCCCAAGAAGTGAAAATGCCTTTGTGGTTCTCAACTGCAGCGCTATCCCGGATACTCTGCTCGAATCAGAACTTTTTGGGTTTGAAAAAGGCTCCTTTACAGGGGCGAATTATACAAAGAAAGGCTTAATGGAATCGGCAGACAGCGGAACAGTTTTTTTTGATGAGATCGGTGACGTCTCTCCATTATTTCAGAGCAAGGTCTTAAGACTGCTTCAGGAGGGCGAAATAATGAGAATTGGGGGCATAAGGCCTTTGCGTCTTGATGTCAGGGTTATCGCAGCTACGAACAGGGATCTTAAAGCTGCGCGTCTTCGAGGGAACTTCAGGGAGGATCTGTACTACCGTCTGAACGTAATAAATATTCATATCCCGCCTCTCAGGGAAAGAAAGGGTGATATCCCTGACCTGACAAGACATTTTATAAACAAATACGCCGCAAAAAGAAAAGATATAATGGTTGATGGAATATCAGACAGCGCCATGACCATGCTGATGGGGTATTCATTTCCTGGGAATGTGCGGGAACTTGAAAACATTGTTGAGCGGGCCGTATCTTTTACAAATACAAGTCAGATTC
Source organism: uncultured Nitrospiraceae bacterium (assembly GCA_964446125.1). Classification (GTDB taxonomy): domain Bacteria; phylum Nitrospirota; class Thermodesulfovibrionia; order Thermodesulfovibrionales; family UBA6898; genus UBA6898. The sequence goes on from CAYUNK010000024.1 coordinate 31,618, forward strand.
TACCTGTTGATCTCCCGGTCTATTTGATGAATATGGAAACCGACGGAACTGAAAAACAGACTCTCAAGTCAGCTGTTAATTCTCATGAAAAACAGGTTATTCTCGCAGCCTTGCACGAATCTGGTGGAAATATTTCCCGCGCAGCATCCATACTCGGCATTTACAGGCAGCAATTACAGAGAAAAATGAAGTCTCTTGATATAGCAACATAGCGGCAGTTTACTGCAACACAATGTTGCATCACCTTTAACTTAATTGGCTCACCATTTATCAATAAAAAACAGTATGTTACTAAATCATTTCCTGTGCATGTTCCTGCCTGCCTCTGCTGCGCCTGTAATCAGCTGCAACTTTTAATTGCATCTCAATCCTGAACAATCCTTTTTTTTCCTTTAAAATCAGCTAATTCCAACTTGGCACTTAGCTTGCACTGTCATAGTTAACATAATTTGATACAAAAAGGAGATAAAAAAGACATATGAAAAAGCTGATAAAGAAAATTGAGGATCTGATGGTGGCAGTAACCTTTGCAGAGGCAGGGGAATTCGATACAGCCAAAGAGATTTCAGGTGAGGCAGTGACAGAGCTCGAATATGCGACAGTAGAGGATGAGACCGGCTCACCCGAAGGAGGTCTGCTACAATGAGCAACCTGTCCGTTAATCTTGGATATATTTGTATTTTACAGCTTTTACTTATGATTCATATCATGTCCCCTGATCTGATTGCGGGGGCATACCAGAGTATCATCAGAAAATGGGCTTTCAAAAAAACAATATGGCTCAATAAAAAGAAGGCTCACATTAAGCCGGAACATGGAGACTTCTGGGTAATTGATATGAGAAAAATGAAGTGATACATCGGCTTTACCCACCACTTAGAAACCATGTACTGAAACAGGCAATACAGAGATGTCTTTATGTGATATTACATCCTGTTAGACGCAACATAGAGCAGGTATACGAGCAGTGCTACAGGAGAGAAACTGAGGAAATAAGATGCAACCTCTCTTGAAATGACCCTGCATATATAACTTGCCCTGCCTGTGCCGGCAAAAGAGAGAGTGAGGCCCATAAATAGCAGAATTGTCTGTCCAAGGATTATACTGCTGCTGTTTATGACAGTCTCCATATTTTTAGGCCCCTTTCTCTAATGGTGCGGCCCTGTCAGGCCGACCGGATTTCTACTGCTGTCTGCCCTGGGAGGACATCTGTTGATGTCTCTGCAATGACTGTTTCATGCGCATGCTTGCCGCGTTCATCTATGACCTTCTTGAATTTGTTTATGATTGATTTGAACATCGGCGGACAGAGAAGTACATCTATATTGTGCTCTTCCGCATATCTCAGGATTTCTTCCTGAGGAACCCCGTACCCCTCAACAATGCAGACCTTCAGTCCCTTGCCGCTGTCCTGGCAGATCTTTCTCGCTTCCTCGACGTAAAGAGCAGACTCTCTTCTGGCGATATCCCTGGCGCCCGGTATCGCATCATACCCGATAAAAAGGTTTGCCGGGAACACATGCATGGCGACAAGTTCGCCACCCACGGTAAATTTGTTCTGGCATTTTCATATTGCCTGGCGAAGAGTATGAGAAG
>CAYUNK010000025.1:0-30603 GCA_964446125.1 uncultured Nitrospiraceae bacterium
GCTGCTTTGCTCTTTCATTACGCCGACTTTGTTATATGAACAAATTCACCCTGAGCCTGAGGTCGGTAATGTTGCTAAAAAATGAAAGTATCTATTAAAATACAAGACCAAATTTCAGGAGGCAGACAGTGAAAGCAGATATTCACCCGAATTATCAGGAAGTCAAAGTGGTTTGTGCCTGTGGCGAAACCTTTACCACACGGTCAACCCGCAAGGACATTCGTCTCGACATCTGCTCCAAGTGCCATCCGTTCTTCACCGGCAAACAGAAGATCATGGACACAGAGGGAAGAGTTGAGAAATTCAAGAAAAAATACGCCAAGAAGTAGTTAGGCCGAAATCTATAAAAAACAGGAAGCCATTAAGGCTTCCTGTTTTTTTTCCTTCAGACCGATGATCGCACATCAGAAGATAAAGAGCGTAGGAGGACAGGCAGTTATTGAGGGCGTTATGATGCGTTCGCCCAAAAACTGGACTGTTGCCGTGCGCGACCCCAAGGGTGCAATCCATCTCCTAAGAGAGAGGCTGAGCGAGCCTCCGCGCTTCCTTAAACTGCCTCTCATAAGGGGTGTTGTTGCACTGGTTCAGGCTTTATCTCTGGGTATGAGGGCCATTGAATTCTCTGCAGGCAAGGCGTACGAAGAAGAGGGGGAAGAGCCCCTCAGCAGGTTCTCGATGGTCGCGACGATGGTTGCGGCATTTGGCCTGGGCATAGGACTCTTTATACTGCTGCCACTGTATGTCACAAAGCTCTTCGGCATGGTCATAGAGGGTGTAGAGACGAGCTCTTTTCTGTTTAATCTTGTTGACGGCATCATCCGGGTCATCATATTTCTCTGTTATGTGATCGGCATTGGCCTCTGGAAAGAGATGGCCAGGATCTTCATGTATCACGGCGCAGAACATAAGGTTATTCATGCCTATGAAAAGGGGCTTGAGCTTACGCTCGAGAATGTGAGACAGTATAGCCCGCTGCATCCCCGCTGCGGCACGAGTTTTCTTCTGATCGTTATGGTGGTAAGCATCCTTGTCTTTTCATTTATCCCTCAGAGCTGGCCTTTTTCATACAAGTTCCTCTCCCGGCTTGTCTTTATACCTCTTATAGCAGGGTCTTCCTTTGAACTTCTTAAGCTTTCCGCAAAATGGGATCATCATCCCCTGATGCATTTTTTCATTGCGCCCGGCCTGATGCTTCAGCGGCTTACAACGCGTGAGCCTGATGATGCGCAGCTTGAGGTGGCGCTCAGCGCATTGAGAGAGGTTCTTAAGCTCGAAGAGGGCTCAGATGCTTGATAAACTCCAGGCGCTTGAGGTCAAGTTTGAGGAACTGAACAATCTACTGAGCGACCCCAAGGTCATCTCAACCCCGAACGATTATCAAAAATATTCCCGCGAGTATTCGGAAATCCAGCCTATTGTGCAGAAGATACGTCAGTACAACAAGCTTGTTACAGATATCAAAAGCACTGAAGAACTTCTGTCCGGAGATGATCCTGAGATGAGGGAAATGGCAAAGGCCGAGCTTGAAGAGCTGAAAAGGAGGGCGCCTGTTGTTGAAGATGAACTGAAGCTGATGCTTCTGCCTGTTGATCCCCGTGACGCAAAGAGCGTTATACTCGAGATACGCGCAGGCACTGGAGGGGAGGAGGCTGCCCTGTTCGGCGCCAACCTCTTCAGGATGTACACCAAGTATGCTGAGTCAAAGAGATGGAGGGTTGAGCTAATAAGCATGAACGCCACCGGCATAGGCGGCATAAAGGAAGTGGTTGCCACTATCGAGGGGAAGGGCGCATACAGCAGGCTGAAATACGAAAGCGGTGTGCACCGGGTGCAGAGAGTTCCAACCACAGAGGCATCGGGCAGGATTCATACATCTGCAGCTACGGTTGCCGTGCTTCCTGAGGCAGAGGAAGTAGATATCAAAATAGACCAGAAGGACCTCAGGATAGACACGTTCTGTTCATCCGGAGCTGGCGGTCAGAGCGTCAATACCACCTATTCAGCAGTAAGGATCGTGCATATCCCTACCGGGGTTGTTGTTCAGTGCCAGGACGAACGCTCCCAGACAAAGAACAGGGACAAGGCGATGAAGGTGCTGCGATCAAGGCTCTATGAACTGGAGATCGGGGAGAAGGACAAAGAGCGCGCCCAGGAGAGAAAATCGCAGGTAGGCTCAGGCGACAGGTCTGAGAGGATCAGGACCTACAATTATCCGCAGAACCGCATCACAGACCACAGGACAGGACTGACCCTGCATAAGCTCGAACAGATCCTCGAAGGAAACCTCGACGAGATGATTGACAACCTGACTACACATTTCAATGCCGAACGGCTCAAAGATCAGCTATAACGTCATCCACTGACCGTGCCCTCTCTGTCAGGCTTTGGCGGGGTTTCTGCCGATCAGACAGAATCTATTTCATCTTCTGAAACAGAACCACGTCGCTGTCTATTATTGTGAGGGCAGCTTTCCAGGCACAGGCGATATACTCAAATGTTGCAGGACTGAAGAAGCAGACATGGGTTGGATCGCGCATATAGTGCCAGTCGGATAGTTCATCTGAAGCAGGCAGCTGTTTTGTCATAATGCCGAGGAAGCCACCCGGTTTCAGGACTCCAAAAAGCCTGTCCAGTTCTTCTCCCGGCATATACAGGTGTTCCAGCACCTCTGTTGCTGTAATAAAATCGTAAGCTTGCAGCCATGCGCCGGCATCCGGAGCATAGAAGGGATCATAAAGAGTCACCGAATGGCCCTGTTCTTTAAGCATCATCGCAAGGGCCGGACCCGGGCCGCAGCCGAAATCGAGCCCGCTTGAGCCGGCCTGTATCAGCGATGACAGGGGCGCCGCCAGCCGGGCAAGAAAGCTCCGGTATTCTGGATCGGCAGGGTCATTTCTGTGCAGGTCGTAACGCGCCTTTTCTTCAGTCCTGTTAAGCCTTTCATCCGGATGGACAAATACAAGCCCGCACCTTTTGCACTGCAGGTATCTTCGCAGACTGCAATTACGAAAGCAGGCGGCCTCAGGCAGTCTGCAGAGAGGGCAAGGAATGACTTCCTTTGTTGCCTTTGAGGTCATATCATCTTTCCGGGACAGCCTGCACAGTGACTGATACTATCCTGTCCTCTTCTCATAGCGCTCTATGAAATAGAACATCAATCCTGCGGCAAGCAGCAGCACTGCCAGGACGAGCCAGTGACTTATGCCGAGCAGACCATGAATAGTTGCCTCTCCCATAGCGGAAGAGTGATAAAAACCTTCGAGTTCAGGGAAGGCAACAGCAAAGAGCAGAGAGCCGATACCTGCAAGCAGGGAAAATGCGCTGGATGCGCCCAATCCCCATCCTGCAACATAGAACGTTGCCAGAAGAGTCAAACCAATCCCGGCTCCAGCAATGTAGGGTGACCAGTAATTGTTCTTTGCCATATGGATTGCCTCCTTGAGTTAGTCGTTGCCCTATTTGGTTCGTCTGAATGCTCCGCTTTTTCCGCCCACCTTCTCAACAAGCACTATTTCGGATATCATCATCTGCCTGTCAACTGCCTTGCACATATCGTAAATCGTAAGTGCGGCTGCTGATACTGCCGTCAGGGCCTCCATCTCGACGCCTGTCCGGCCAAAGGTCTTTGCGATTGCTTCGATGCAAATTCCCTTCCTCTCTTTTTCTATTGTTAACTCAACAGCGACTGATGAAAGATTCAGGGGATGGCAGAGGGGGATGAGCTCGCCTGTTTTTTTTGCTGCCATGATCCCTGCGATTCTTGCTGTTGCGGCCACATCTCCCTTTGGGATGTTCCTGTCAAGAATCAGGTTCAGAGTCTCCTGTTTCATAAAAACATAACCCCTTGCACGCGCCTGCCGCTCAGTGGCTGCTTTTCCGGAAATATCCACCATTACTGCCTTTCCCTCTGAGTTGATATGTGTCAGCTTCTTCATCCCCCGATCCTCGACATCTCCTTGAGGCAGGACAGATCATCTCGCTGATCAATGTTGTGGCCTTCAGGTTTTACCTCAATGGCAAGACGAAGGAGACGCTCTATTTCGCGGTCAGAGGACTGTCTTCTGAGGGCAGGTTTCAGATCTATCTCTGTTTCAGAAAAGAGGCATGGACGCAGCCTTCCGTCTGCAGTGAGCCTGAGCCGGTTGCAATCGCCGCAGAAATGATGGGTCAGGGCGCTTATAAACCCCAGGACTCCAGGGGCATTTTTGAATCTGAAATATCTTGCCGGGCCCCTCCTGCGCACACGCACAGGCATGATCGCGCCGAGCCTGTCCACACGCTCCTTTAGCTCATCTGTAGAAATATAGCTGTCGCGGTTCCAGAGGTCTCTGGAGCCCATGGGCATGAATTCGATGAATCTGACATGACGGGGTGTAGTGAGTGTCATCTTCGCAAAATCAGTGATCTCGTCGTCATTGAGGTTGCGGATCGGCACAACATTGATCTTTACCGGAAGCAGACCTGCTGCCTCAGCTGCGGCTATTCCGTCCATCACGAGGCTGATGTCACCGCAGCGGGTGATCTCCCTATATCTGTCCGGTCGCAGGGTATCAAGGCTCACATTGATTCTGTCGAGTCCTGAGTCTGCGAGTCCCTGCGCATATTGTTTGAGCAATATTCCGTTTGTGGTGAGGCTGATGTCCTCAATACCTCTTATATCCTTCAGGGAAGATACAAGATGCAGGATATCTCTTCTGACCAGAGGCTCACCGCCCGTAATCCGTATCTTTTTTACGCCGAGGCCTGCGGCTATGCCAATGATCCTTACAATCTCCTCATAGGTCAGGATCTCCTTATGCTCAAAAAGTCTTACCCCTTTTTCCGGCATACAGTATATGCACCTGAGGTTGCACCTGTCGGTGATCGAAATGCGCATATAATCTATAATCCTTTTGTGTCTGTCCCGAATTACCATTGCCTTTATCATCTTACCATTGAGCCTTTCAAAAAGGAACAGACAGACGCATAAGACCTGCTTGTCTCTGATCTGAACTTTGTGGTAGCGTTAAGCATGAATTGGCAATATACTGCAAAAAAAGCAGCAATAAGAAGAACCGCAAGGAATACATTTTAGCATGAACTCAACCTGCATGATAGGCATTGCCGGGCACTCAGGCTCTGGAAAGACAACCCTCATCCGGGAGATCCTCCCGGAATTGAAGAAACAGGGACTCGCTGTCTGCGTGCTCAAGCATAGCCACCATAAACTGACTATTGATGCTTCCGGCAAGGACACAGATCTTTTTTTTCGCGCAGGGGCGGATTTTGTGGCTGCCCATGATGCAGAGCAGGGTTTTATGAGGTACCATGCCGGTGATATGTCAATCTGGGAGCATACAGGGAAACTTCCTGCTGCACTGGATCTGGTAATTGTCGAGGGACATAAGGAGATCAACCTCCCCGGCATCTGGCTTAAGAAGAATGGCTACAGAACAGACGATGAGACTGCCGAATGCAGATACAGAAAGGTGATATTCAGAGATGATCCTGATCATGTCCATAAAGTTCTTGCCTGCATCCGGCAGGAACTGGAGAGATTCCAGTCAAAACTGACTGTTATGGCAGGACTGCTTATTGGCGGCAGGAGCAGCCGCATGGGCAGGCCAAAGACGCTTTTAAAGATAAAAGGCAGAACACTTGCTGAGAGCATATTCGCATCGCTTTGTGATGTATCGGCAAAAACAGTGCTGCTTGGTTCCGGAGTACTCCCGGAAAGTCTATCCTCTGCGGACCGGCTGCCTGACATCCCGGGATTAAAAGGGCCTCTTGCCGGCATGCTCAGCGCCTTCAGGTGGTCGCCGGAGAGCGCATGGCTCATATCATCGGTAGATATGCCTGGGATGCATAAAGAGGCATGGAAGTGGCTCCTGAGGCAGAGGAGGCCAGGTGTATGGGCGGTGCTTCCAAGAATAAGGGGAAGCAGAGGCGTTGAGACCACAGGCGCTGTTTATGAGCCTATGATATTTGAGCATATAGGGAATCTGGCAGCAGAGGGCATAGCATCCCTGCAGCCAATAGCAGGGCACAGAAAGGTGATCACGCCTGTTATTCCAGATGAACTCTGCTCTGCATGGGCAAATGTCAATACTCCAGAAGAATGGAGACGGATCGTGCGGCCATTGGGGGATGCTGACCGCAAACATATCAGCAGACCATAAACAGTCTCATTGATCTTCCGTATGGAATGATTGCCTGCTGCATTAGAGCAACTGATTGACGATCGGTAAACCGTTCATGGTATTCTATAAAAAAAAATTAAGCAGAGGGTATAAGCGTGAAGAGAGCAGAATACGCCATATGGCTTGCAATTGCTGCAGCAGCAGGGACTGCCCTGGGCATGATCTCTGACAGAAAGCATCCTGCAAAAGGGAGTCTCTTGGGAGCAACTGCAGGCATAGTCGCAGGGTCAGTGGCAGCAGGTGTTTTTGATTACATCTCTTTGGAAAAAGTCCCATACTATACGGCAAAATCCTCCCTGTATGAGGACAGCGAACTGCTCTGACATTTCCCCATGCATGATTGACAAAACAGCTGCATCTGGTAGACTCAGGACAGAGAGATGCCTGATGCTGATTCGCAGTCAGCGGTATTTCTTAAGACAATTTTTTTCAAGCCTCTTTCTGTTTATCGGGATGAATGTCTAAATGTTGAGCGACAACGGCACATATCCATGAAGAAGCAGTTCACCAAGATATGAACTGGATTTGACCTCTACTCCCTGAATCAGGTTCTCCTCTGTTAGACCCTGGCCGGGCATAAATGCATGGCAGACGTAAAATTTCACATCAAAGTCTATGAGCATTTCGAGCATCTCACGGAAATTGACAGGTTTGCCCTCGAATTCAATAGTCAGGCTGTCAACTACGCCCTTTTTTGCGAGTTCAACACCTTCACCGATCAGGAAGATGGCGATCTCTGCCTCGTCGGAAAAGGCCTTGATATTTGATGCGATCTTCATGATGGCCAACACTTCAATTGGATTAGATGTCACGTGTGAAATGGTGAATACAAATTTCTTGTCTGACATGGTCGCCTCCTCGAATAATAGTTGCAATGTTTAGATATTATATGAAATGAACTGCCATTGTCAACTATAAGATATTAAATTGAGGATCTCTGTCCGGCGCTATTGCTGCTGGCCGGTAGGCCCGGTCTTGTGGTGGGTTGCCGGTTTCTTCTTTCTGCGCTTTTTGGGAGCAGATCTGCTGCTGTTATCCGGGCCCGCGCTGCTGCGTTTGCTTTCCGGGCCGGGTGGATATTTCCTGCTACCCTTGCCCAGAGGCCTCTTCCCACGAGTAATCGCTCCCTTCACGGCATAAGGGTGGTGAAGTGATACACGCTTATGATCAGCAATGATCAAATCATCGGTTACCGGCACAGTTGGTATCTTCTTTCTGATATATTCTTCTATGTCGTGGAGCGAAAGCACATAGTCTTCGCAGGCAAGGCTGATCGCCTTTCCTCCTGCGCCTGCCCGTGCAGTCCGGCCTATGCGGTGGACATAATCTTCAGGGTCCTGGGGCAGGTCGTAGTTGATGACATGGGTGATGCCGTCAATATGCAGGCCCCGGCTCGCCACATCGGTTGCGATCAGGATCGAAAGTTCCCCTTTCCTGAATCGGTTCAGCACTTTTAGCCGCTTCTCCTGGGGGAGGTCTCCGGTGATGGCAGATGAGGCAAACCCGTTGGCATTCAGAAGGGTTTTCAACCGATCAGCAGTAGATTTCATATTGATGAAGATCAGGTAATGGCCTCCTGCCTCACGTCTGAGGAGTCCCAGCAGAAGGCCGAACTTTTCATCCTTGCTCACATGATAGAGCTCCTGCTCGATAATGTCTACAGTCATCTGCTCAGGAGTAACGGAAAATCTTTCAGGGTTGTTCATATGCTCATAGCAGAGTTCCATGACGCGGTTAGAAAGCGTAGCAGAAAAGAGCATGGATTGGCGCTCATTGTATGGGGCCATTCTCCTGAGCATGAACCGCAGATCAGCGATAAAGCCCATGTCGAACATGCGGTCAGCCTCGTCTATCACAAGGAACCGGGTCTTCCTTAGGCTGTAGACCTTCTGCTTGAGATAGTCTATCAGCCGGCCGGGAGTGCCGATCAGGATATCAACACCTTTTGAGATCGCCTCTCTCTGTTTCAGATAGTCAATGCCTCCGTATGCAGAGACGATCCTGAAACCTGCAGAGCGTCCGAGCAGCTTTGCTTCAGCCTCTATCTGAATAACCAGTTCGCGCGTAGGCGCAATAATGAGCGCACGCGGAGATGGGCCCTGTCCCATAGGAGGCACGGCAAGCATTCTCGATAATACGGCGATCAGAAATGCGGCCGTCTTGCCTGTGCCGGTCTGCGCCTGGGCAGCGATATCCCGACCCTTAAGGGCCTCCGGCAGGGTCAGGGCCTGAACCGGAGTACAAGAAGTGAAACCTGCATCCGCTATCCCTTCGAGAATCCTGGGATGGATATCGAGTTCGTCAAAACGCATACGCTTATACTCTACATGATATGAGCCCCGAAATACGACCTGCTTGCCCGCTGAACTCAGTTCAGTCAGACCGTAAACGATACTTCCCGGCTGTTGAAGGGACAACTAAATTTCAACGAAACCGCGGTCAGCTTTATCCCTTCGCTGTTTTTGTTGCCTCTTCCGTATTTAGGATCTCCGATGATTGGGTGGCCGATCATCTCAAAGTGTCGGCGGATCTGGTGCAGGCGGCCTGTTCTGATAAATACAGAGACGAGGCTGCTGTTCTGCAGGGCGTCATACGACAGCACTTCATAATCTGTGGAAGCTTCCTTGCTGTCAAGCGGCAGTGTGATTGACCCGATCTTCTGCTTCCTCCCCAGATCACCCAATACAATAACCCGATATTCTTTTGTTATCAGCCTCTTTTCGAAGAGCGCCGAAAACCTGGCTGCAGATTCTCTGCTGTGCGCAATGATCATGAGTCCTTCAGCCTCCCTGTCGAGGCGGTGCACGAGAAAGACCTGTCTCTGAGGCCGAAAATAGAGCTCTGCGAGCCTGAGAAGAGAGCAGTGATCTCCGAACATGGTTCCCTGCGCAATCAGTCCTGAGGGCTTAAACCAGATGCTGTAATATCCCTGATCGCTCACCAGCCTTGGCGGGGGAGGCTTGATCGCAAGCAGGTGAGGGTCGTAATGTATCTCAATATGATCATTGGGGGAGAGGATTGTTGTCGCTTTTCTGAGACGCTTCAGACTGCCTTTTCGTTTTATCCAGACAGCGCCTTTGATCATGGCGTCTTTGATCCTGCCTTTAGAAAGCCCAGTACCTGCGGCAAGAAGATCTGCTGCCTGAGAAGGCGGATTTGCGCCTGTTGTCTTATAAATGATCTTGTCCATTGCCTAAAGCAGCTGCTTGTGCCTGAGAGGCAACTAAGCCGATTATATAGTATAACGGGTATCGCCGGATAAAACAGACACAGCGGACTTGCTGATTTGTTTTTTTGCTGGATTTTATTGTACGCTTTAACCTGATAAAAATGCCTGCAGCAACCAGGGAACCTGAGGATATGACTGTTTTGTATCAGGAATATTTTGGACTGAAAGAGCCGCCCTTTTCGATCGCTCCTGACCCGCGTTATCTCTTCATGAGCGAACAGCACCGGGAGGCCCTGGCCCATCTTTCCTTCGGCATCAGCAGCTATGGCGGATTTATCCTCCTTACCGGCGATGTCGGCACAGGCAAGACTACTGTGTCCCGCTGCCTTCTTGAACAGATACCTTCTGACACACATATTGCCTTTGCGCTCAATCCGAGACTTTCTGTTGAGGAACTGCTTGCAGTGATCTGCGATGAGTTAGGCATTGAGTATCCCGAGGGGACCACAAGCAACAAGATATTTATAGACCGCATCAATGCCTTTCTCCTTTCCGCGTCTGCTAAAGGCCATAAGACAGTGCTGATTATAGAAGAGGCCCAGAACCTCAGCCCTGATGTGCTTGAACAGGTGCGGCTGCTTACGAACCTTGAGACGAATCAGTGCAAGCTGCTTCAGATCATCCTGCTGGGTCAGCCTGAGTTGAGGGATATGCTGAGCCGTCCGGAGATGAGCCAACTGGAGCAGAGGATCACCGCGCGGTTTCACCTCGGACCCCTATCAAAAAAAGATCTGGGCGCCTATGTCAGCCATCGTCTTGCAATTGCCGGTGTTCACCGTCAGCTTTTCCCCGCCACACTTATGCCGGTTCTTTACAGGCTCAGCAGCGGTGTGCCGAGGCTTGTCAACCTTATCTGTGACCGGTCTCTGCTCGGCGCGTATGTGCAGGGCAAAGACAGGGTGGACAGGGCCACACTGAAAAAGGCAGCAGAGGAGGCCTTGGGCAGAAAGGAAAGGGGGGTGCAGCGCCTGAATATTGTCCGCTGGATTTCAGCCGGAATAGTTATGCTTGTTGCCGGTGCGGCGATTGCAGTATTGCCCTATCAGAATATTTTTCGCCGCCCGCTTGCAACAGAGCTGAAGGCTGAGGAAAAGACTGAGGCCTTGCATCTATCCACTGACTCACTTAAGTGGCCAGTTGATCAGTCCACTGAAAAGGGCAGAGATATGGCATTTCAGGCTCTTTTCAAAAAGCGGGGAGTTATCTATAAGTCCATGGGCAAGGATGACGCCTGCATACAGGCCTCAAAACACGGATTGCAGTGTCTGACAGGTTTAAGCGACCTGCAGCGGCTGATACGCCTTAACAGGCCGTCGGTCCTGAAACTCTACAACAATAATGCCGGCAGTTTTTACGTAATGCTCAATGCTGTCGAGGGGCAGAGCGCAGAGATTTCTATTGCTGATCGTTATGTGAATGTAAATCTCAAAGAGATAGAGAAAAAATGGCATGGTGAATATACCCTGTTCTGGAACCCCCCTCCTTTCTGGAGAGGCGAGATCAGACCTGGGGCTGCCGGTACTCATATTGCCTGGCTTGCAGAGCTTATGGAAAAAAGAACAGGAGACAGCCGGTTTGGACTGAAGCGGGTGTATGACGATGAGATGGCAAGGGAAATCAGGAAGTTTCAGATCGAAGAAGGCCTTATTCCTGACGGTATTGTAGGTGTCCAGACGGTTATTCATCTTCAGTCCCGCTTTGATGTCGGGGAGCCCTTACTGAAAAAAGGCAGCAAGGGGATATAACCATGTCCTATATTCTGGAGGCGCTCAAAAAGCTTGAAAAGGAACGGAGGCGGGAGAGAATTCCGGGCCTGACTGAACAGGACTCTGTAGTATACTATTCACAAAAAAGGCCTGTCTGGCCGTATCTGATGATCGCTTTTTTTGTTCTGACTGCAGCGCTGCTTGTCTGGTGGTTGCTGCCGAATAAAGGGAAGACTAAAGATATGATTACATCTACATCTGCCCAACAGGGTATTATCAGCAATACACATTTAGAGGCTTCTTACCTGCCCCAGAATGCGGAACATTCCGAGCCTAAGATGCAGGTAAGCAAGGCCTCAGTTATAGGTAAAGAGCCTCACGGAGGGAGTCCAACGACAGTTTCTCCGCCTGTCAGGCCTACGGGGTCCATCGCCACTGTCGAGGTTCCCAGCAGTCTGCCTCATGAACAAGCCAAAAATACAGCGAAACTGACGGAAGCAGCACTAAATCAGGAAAGTGAAAGGCAGGAGTTCAAGGAGCCACAACTGGGGAAGGAGGATGTTATTGCAGAACCACTGCCGGGAAAGAAGCTCTATAGTATCTCGGAACTTCCTCCTTCTGTAAGGGAAAGTCTCCAGAGATTTTTTAAGATCACTGCCTATATGTATTCGAAGACTCCTTCAGAGCGTGTTGTCCGTATCAACGATCAGATGATGCGGGAAGGGCAGGAGCTAGACCCAGGCATCAAGATAGAAGAGATCATCCCTGAGGGCGTTATTCTAAATTACAAGAAGTTCCGCTTTATTGTAGGTGTGAAATAGAATCACTGAAGCCGTCTTCACTCTTTCGCGCAGCTCTGCATTTCACCATTACTTTTGTCTTGTACCTGCATGAAGCCGCGTTTTTCTCTTTCTCTGAAGCAGTATATTTCTTGTATGGAAAGATGAGATGAAGTAAATAATAAAATATGAAATGAACAGGGAAAACAGATAATATTCCGCGACGCTGAGCAGGGTGCCTGCAAGCGCAGCAGCCGAGAAACCTGCTGACATACAGAGTATGACCGCAACAGTCTGCTGTTTGCTGAATCCGAACCTGAGAAGTACATGATGCAGGTGAGTTCTGTCAGGATAGAAAGGGCTCTTTCCGGCCATGATTCTCTTGGTCATGACCGTCAGAGTATCAACGATAGGAACCGCAAGGACCAGCAGGGGAGCAACAGGACGAACTGCACTGCCGGGCTCCTGGGTAAGGGCAACAGAGACAAACGCAGCAGAGAATCCGAGGAAGAGGCTTCCTGCATCTCCCATGAAGAGACGCGCCGGATGCCAGTTAAATCTCATGAAAGCAGACAGCGCACCGGACAGCGCTATGCATAGCATCATGAGATCAGGATGATTGTCCAGATATGCAAGAATGGCGAAGGAGATAAAGGCTATGAGTGATATGCCTCCGGCAAGCCCGTCTACGCCGTCACTCATGTTTATTGCATTGATCACCCCCACAAATCCTATTACAGTCATCGGTACGATCCATGAAGGGAAACTTAGGTTTCCAGCGCCAATAAGATTGCCAAAGGTACTAAGAGAAATCTTGCTGAAGTAGATTACCAGGAGAGCCGACAAAATCTGGGCGACAAATTTCATCCTGTGGTTTACTTCCCTGAAATCATCGAAAAAACCGGTCACGACAAGCAGAATGGCCCCTGCATAATACCCCCTCATGTTCGTAAGAGGCAGAAACAGAAGGCATCCAAAGGCAACACCCAGCGACATGCCAAGGCCGCCGACCAGGGGTTTGGCAACAGCATGCACCTTACGGCGGCCCGGATGATCAACAAGGCCCAATTCAGAGGCAATACCGGCGAACCTCGGCAGAAGGAGCATTGCTACAGCGCATGGTATCAGGAATATAAATAGCCCGGTCATGGTTGTTTGAATCTGCCTTCTGTTGCTCCATCTGTATGGATCGAACAGTCAGTAATACGGATTCTATAAAAAATGGACAACGTTATAAGCATCAGCCATTGTCAAGCAGAAAGAGAATTTCATCTGTCTTCTTACGCATCAGCGTATAATCGCCCCTGGCCTCGACATTCAACCGGACAAGCGGTTCGGTGTTTGAACTTCTAAGATTGAAACGCCAGGAGGAAAACTCCATGCTGAGGCCGTCAGTGTGATCTATTGCAAGAGCATCCCTGCGAAAACGCTCTTCTATCATCTGTATGGCGCCTGCAGGGTCAGGCAGGGTTCTGTTGATTTCTCCGCTTGCAGGAAAGAGGGCCATCCTCTCCTCTACCAGATCTGAAAGCGCTTTACCGGTTCGGCACAGGATCTGGGCGACAAGAAGCCAGGGTATCATGCCGCTGTCGCAGTATGCAAACTCCCTGAAATAGTGGTGGGCAGACATCTCGCCGCCGTACACCGCATCTTCGAGCCTCATCTTCTCCTTGATGAAGGCATGGCCGGTTTTTGACTGGACCGGAATGCCTCCTGCCCTTGTGACCATGTCTATCGTGTTCCAGGTGAGACGGGGATCATGTATTATCCTTCCTCCCGGGCGCTCTCCAAGCAATGCCCCGGCGAGGAGCCCAACAACATAATAGCCCTCAATGAACCTGCCTTTCTCGTCAAAGAAGAAGCATCGGTCAAAGTCTCCATCCCACGCAATGCCAAGATCTGCGCCATAGGTCCTTACTGCCTCTGCAGTTGCCGCACGATTTTCAGGAAGCAGAGGATTGGGGATGCCATGCGGGAATCTGCCGTCAGGTTCATGCTGCATTTTGATGAAGCGAAAGGGCAGATGCTTTTCAAGAAGATCTATCACAGGGCCTGCGCAGCCATTGCCGGAATTGACAACTACCTGCAATGATCCTAATACACTTATATCCGTATAACCAAGCAGATGTTTTATATAATCATCACGATGAGCCAGTCTGAAGCTGCCGCCTTTGGAAGACGATATGCCGAACCTGTTTTTTTCAGCCGATTCCCTGATCTCATGAAGACCGGTATCGCCGCTGACAGGCCGCGCCCCTTTTTGCACGAGCTTCATGCCGTTGTAATCAGCCGGGTTATGACTGGCAGTCACCATAATGCCGCCGTCCATTTTATACTGGAACGTGCTGAAGTATACCTCCTCTGTGCCGCATAGCCCAATATCATGGACATCAGCCCCTGAGTCATTCAGACCTCTCGTGAGGGCAGAGCAGAGGGAATCGCTCGAACGCCTGATGTCACGTCCTATAACTACATTCACAGGCTTAAGGAACTTGGCATATGCCCTGCCGATTCGATAAGCAATATCTTCGTTAAGCTCGTCCGGCACCCTGCCCCGTATGTCATAGGCCTTAAAGCAGCTGATCAGGCTCATATTCTTTTTTTGTTGAAGGGAATTATTTGCTTATGCCTTTTCTGCCGTACTGGTCGTCGAAACGTTCAATATCATCTTCGCCCAGGTAGCTGCCTGACTGCACCTCAATCAGCTCAAGAGGAATCTTCCCGGGATTTTCAAGACGGTGTTTTATGCCGGGGGGAATATAGGTTGACTCATTTTCTCCGATGGTCATTATATCCCGCCCCCGGGTGATACGGGCCGTGCCTTTTACTACGATCCAATGTTCTGCCCTGTGCATATGTCTCTGGAGCGAGAGCTTTGCCCCAGGCAATACGGTGATACGTTTTACCTGAAAGCGGTCAGAGCAGTCAATACACTCGTATGTTCCCCATGGCCTGTTTACCCTCAGATGCATCACAGCCTCAGCCCGCTTCTGTCTTTTCAGCTCATCTACAATATATTTCACCTTCTGGGCCTTGTTCTTATGAACGATAAGGACTGCATCAGCAGTCTCTGCAATGATGCAGTCCTTCATGCCGATGGCAGCAACAAGCCTTTCACCTGCATGTATGAAGGAGTTCTTCATTTCATACGCAAGCACATCACCGGCAAACACATTTCCCTGCCTGTCCTTTGGAAGCACTTCCCATAGTGACGACCATGAGCCGACGTCGCTCCATCCGGCATCAAGAGGTAGTACGATTGCAGAGTCTGTCTTTTCCATGACAGCATAGTCAATTGAATTGCCGGGACACATGGCAAAGGCCTTTTCATCCAGTCTCAGGAAGTCAAGATCTGCTTCTGAACTCTTCAGAGCCTTTTCGCATGCCGTGAGAATATCAGGCGCATGGCGTTTCAGTTCCTTTATATATGCAGAGGCCCTGAACATGAACATGCCGCTGTTCCAGAGATAATCTCCTGAATGAAGAAACGAGGCTGCCTTTGCAGGGTCCGGTTTTTCCTCAAAGCCTGCAACTTCAAATGCCGTGATGCGGGATGCATTATGAGCCTGTCTTCCCCTGTTGCCCCTGTGCCTCAGCCCCTGTGCCTCAGCCCCAATCCCGGCCTTAACCTTTATCTCTTTGCCTTTCTTGATATATCCGTAACCGGTCTCAGGAGATGCCGGGACGACGCCAAAGGTGATCAGCTTACCCTTCGCAGCATACTGCACGCCCTCTGCCACTGCAGCCTGAAACGCTGCCGTATCCCTGATTGCATGATCAGCCGGAAGGACGAGCAGTACAGGATCTTTCCCTCTCAATGAAGCATAAAGCGCAGCTGCAGCTGCAGCCGGAGCAGTGTTTCTTGCTACAGGCTCAAGCATGATGGCTGAAGGTGTTACCCCGATATTTTTCATCTGCTCAGATATCATGAAGCGGTGGTTCTCATTGGCAACAATAAGCGGCGCAGTCATATCCCTGATGCCGGAGAGCCTTGCAACCGTCTCCTGAAGCATAGTGCTGCTGCCGGCAAGAGGCATTAACTGCTTTGGATAGAGTTCGCGGGAAAGAGGCCAGAGCCTTGTGCCGGAGCCTCCGGAAAGGATAACAGGAACCATCATTGAATCACCTCTGGACTTCATCAGGCATATTTTTCAGGTACCATTCATAGGTAGCCCTGATGCCGTCCTCAAGGGAAGTTGTTGGCTGCCAGCCGAGGGCCTTAATCCTTGAGATGTCGAGCAGTTTCCTTGGAGTGCCGTCTGGTCTGGTCTGGTCCCACTCTACAGTACCTTCAAAACCGATGACCTCTCTTATCATCTCCGAGAGGTCCTTAATGGAAAGGTCAGAGCCGGCGCCGACATTAACGAATTCTCCGATCTGTTCTGCAGTGTACCGCTCCATCAGAAACAGACAGGCCTCGGCAAAGTCGCTGACATGCAGGAACTCGCGCTGTGCCTTGCCGCTGCCCCACAGTCGGACGACAGCGCCCCCTTGTTTGCCTGTATGTTTTGCCTCATGGAACTTTCGGATCATTGCCGGCAGAACATGCGAGTTCATGAGATCAAAGTTGTCATGAGGCCCGTACAGATTTGTCGGCATTAAAGAGATAAAGTCAGTGCCGTACTGTTCGTTATAATACCTGCAGAGCTTAATGGCAGAGATCTTGGCAATGGCATAAGGCTCGTTGGTCGGCTCAAGGGGGCCGGTCAGCAGGTGCTCTTCCTTCATGGGTTGAGGCGCCAGCCTCGGATAGATGCAGGACGAGCCGAGATTGATAAGTTTCCTGACGCCGAACCGGTAGGCTGCATGGATCACATTCGATGCGATCATGATATTTTCATAGATAAAATCCGCCTTGTATGTGCTGTTTGCGAGAATGCCGCCGACTTTTGCAGCTGCAAGAAAGACATACTCAGGCTCTTCTTTTGCAAAGAAGGATTCAGCCTCAGTCTGTCGGGTGAGATCGAGATTCACAAAGGTTAAAGCTGAGGAAAGAGGAGCCTGTGGCTGCCTGTTGAAATAACTGGAGATAATATTTGTAAAACCCGCTGACAGGAGACGTTTTATAAGTGCAGTACCGACCATGCCGGTGCCGCCGGCCACAAAGATCTTCGATTCCCTGTTCATGCCCTGCGGCTACTCATGATACCGCATCACCTTAAAACCCCTGTCTCTGCAGAAATAATCCTTTTCTGCCTCTTTCAGGTCTTCGCTGACCATTTCGGCAACGAGCTGCTGAAATGATATCTTCGGTTTCCAGCCCAGTCTTTTTCGGGCCTTTGAAGCATCACCAAGAAGGGTTTCAACTTCAGTCGGCCTGAAATAACGGGGATCGATCTGCACAACAACATCTCCTGCCTGCAGTCCCTGATGCGTGACAGGAAAAGAGTGATCAGCAGCTGTTCGCTTTCCGGATGCCTGCCCCTTTATTGATGCGACAATCCCCTTCTCCCTGACCCCTTTTCCTTTCCAGCCGATGCTGATGCCGACCTCACCGAAGGCCTGCTCAACAAAGTCTCTTACAGAATATTGTATGCCTGATGCAATGACATAGTCGTCGGGTGTTTTCTGCTGAAGCACAAGCCACATGGCTTCCACATAGTCGCCGGCATGACCCCAATCCCTTTTTGCATCAATGTTGCCTAAATAGATCTTCTTCTGAAGGCCGAGGCAGATGCGGGCCACTGCCCGTGTTATCTTGCGTGTAACAAATGTCTCGCCCCGGACAGGAGATTCATGATTAAAGAGTATGCCGTTGCTTGCGTGCATGCCGTATGCCTCGCGGTAGTTAACAGTAATCCAGTATGAGTAGAGCTTGGCAACCCCGTAAGGGCTTCGGGGATAAAAGGGCGTTGTCTCTTTCTGGGGCGTCTCCTGCACCTTGCCGTAAAGTTCGCTTGTGGAGGCCTGATAAAACTTAACTTTTTTCGTCATCTTCAAAATTCTGAGGGCTTCAAGAAGCCTAAGGGTGCCCAGGGCATCAGCATTTGCCGTATATTCAGGCGTCTCAAAGGATACCTGCACATGTGATTGCGCAGCAAGATTGAATATCTCATCCGGCTGGGTCTCCTGAATAATGCGGATTAGATTGGTCGAATCAGTAAGATCACCATAGTGGAGTCTGAACCTGGTCTTCTTTTCGTGCGGGTCCTGATAGAGGCGGTCTATCCTCTGGGTGTTAAACAGCGACGAACGGCGCTTGATTCCGTGAACCATATACCCTTTTTTCAGAAGGAGTTCAGCAAGGTATGCCCCGTCCTGACCTGTAATCCCAGTGATGAGAGCTGTTTTCTGTTTCATCTTATTATCCTCCGAGGTTCCGGCGATGACATCACCATAAACCTGCAGGTCTATATTATACGCAAGCTGAATGGAATCGTCACCCCTGCAGGGGTTGGGAGGCCTTAAAGGCATAGGCGATGCCCCGACTTCTATGTCACATAAACCTTTAAGCCCAATAGATCATGATCCATCCCAGAGCCGAAATAGATTGAAAGGCTGTGCTATCGGCGACTGGCCTTGTTGAATATCATAAGGAATGGGTTCAGAAGATAATAGGGCAGGAGATTAAAGAAGCCTGATCTGATGTTATACCTGATCCGGATCTCGGCTGCTGACGGGAATAATCTTCTGAGGAGCACCCTGAAGATATCTGCAGGGGATTCAAGCAGACAGAGAAATATCAGCATCCTGAGATGAGTGTTCAGATGCGGCTCGAAAAGCCCTTCAAGCGCCTTCTGCCTGAGCCTGCCATAACAAAAAAAGTTTTTGCGTTGCGCTGCAGGCTTTGGGACATCCAGGAGGAACAGGTCCTGCATAATATTCAGGGTGAAGATGGCGAGCCTCTCCATCTTGAGTTGTCCGGCAGCCCGCATGAATCTGTTCCGGTCAAGGTTGATACCATTATTAGAGACAATGCCGAGGGCAAGGATGAAATACTTAAGAGGCAGGAAGCCCCTGGAGAAGAGCCGGAAGATCAAATACAGAAGAAGCTTCTCATTGGACAGTTGAAGAATTGTATGCCCACGGTAATCAACCTCTTCTGCATCAGTCCACCAGAATCCCGGATCAGCATCAAAATAGCGCATCACAAGGTTTCGGTGTAACTCTATATGAAACCTCTGCTTCGAGACAGTTGCATGATATGAACCGATCATCTCATTTCTGAGCCCGACCGTTGTGTTGATCGAGTACCCCTGATTTGCAAGCGTCGCAATTGCCCTTTCCATATCTTCAGGCTGAACCAGAAGATCAATGTCTGATGACTGGTAGAGCCCTGGATCGCCGAGGAGACGTTCTGCAGCTATTGGCCCTTTCAGGGATATGGCCCTGACCCCATCGTTCTTTAATGCGGCAATCACTTCAAGGGTTTCCCTGATCTGCATCTCGGCAGCTGAAAGATGAGCTATATATGTTAATTTATGCTGTTCAGGAAGGTCAGGCCAGTTCCCGGCAGCTTCTGTGATATTTCTGTATAAAAGCGGTCTTGTCTGACAGAAGGCTGACAACTGATCGATCTTCTTCATATTTATCTTTCCTCCTGTTTCTTCAAAAAGGCCGGCAGCAGCGGACAGGGCCTCTTTCCCGGGGTAAGGCTGGGAAAGCAGCAGAACAATGGTCTCCTCAGCAGGCAGATGATTCATAGGGGTAGCATGTCAAAGGAGGGTCTTCGCGATCCTGACAGATTTGTTTTTCTCCATAACTCCCTCCAACCCCCTCTTAGCGTAAGATGGGGAGTCCTGAGCTGTGAGCTTGTCGAACAGTCGAAGGGCGGGGGCGTTAGTGCAATCAATACTTCCCTTGTGGAATAGAAGATAGAGCCGAATTTGCGGTCAGGCATCCCTGAAAAACTGCGGGAGTTTGGACAGATTCTTCCTGATGAGAGTCGTTATGCTGCCTATGGAATGCATCTTCATGGCCCGAAGGTCCTCACCGGACTTCGTCATTATACTGGATAGGCTATTATTGCTTGTCCCGCCTGTCCTCATCCTGACAAGCACCTCGGGGATGTAGCAGGTTGTGATCTTATGCCTGCCAAGAAACCTGAGCATCAGTTCATAATCCGCTGCGATCCTGAAACTTGTATCGAATACTCCAAACTTCTCATATACCTCCCGCCTCACAAAGAAGGCAGGATGGGGCGGCATCCATCCCTTTCCGAGCAGGGCAGGAGAGAATTCACCTGCCCTCCAGCATCTGATCGTAATGTCTGTGTTGTGTCTGTCAACATAGAGCAGGTCGCCATAGCAGCTTTCACTGTTCATCTTGGCCATTACATTTCCGACTTTTTCTATGACTGAATCATGCGCATACATATCGTCAGAGTGGAGAAAGCCTATCACCTCGCCGGTTGCCATACTGATTCCCTTGTTAAGCGCATCATAGATGCCGTTGTCAGGCTCACTGATCAGCCGCGTGCTTCGGGGCGACAGGCGCGAGATTACATCTAAAGTCCCGTCTGTAGAGCCTCCGTCTATAATGATATGTTCTATGTCAGCATGCGTCTGGGAAAGGACCGACTGGATAGAGGCCTCAACAAAGTCTCTGTTATTAAGCACTGCAGTGATCAGGGAAAATTTCAAGAAGGGTTACTGCCTCATTATGAGGTGGTCATTCAAGACAAGCAGATCCATCTTTGTCCTGAGGAAGCAGGCGAGGGCTTGCTCAGGCCTGCAGACAATAGGCTCGTTTTCATTAAACGATGTATTCAGTACTATAGGCACGCCTGTTATTTTTCGGAATTCCTCGATCAGCTGCCAGTACCGGGCATTGTCCTCTTTCCTTACTGTCTGGAGCCTGCCTGTGCCGTCAACGTGTGTGACTGCAGGGATCACATCTCTCTTTTCAGCCCTGATCTTATAGACCTTGAGCATGAACGGATCCGGGTAGTCGAGATCAAAATACTCTTTTGTGGCCTCAAGGTGAATAGACGGAGCAAACGGCCTGAATGACTCCCGCCTCTTGATCTTCAGGTTCAGGATCTCTTTCATGTCCCTTCTCCTTGGGTCGCAGACAATAGAGCGGTTGCCGAGCGCCCTTGGTCCCCACTCCATCCTTCCCTGAAACCACCCTGCAACCTTTCCTTCTGAAATCGCCTCTGCAGTTCTCCGGCAGAGGATTTCAGGATCATTAATCTTTTCTGTTATGCATGCCTCTTTGTTCAGTTCTTCGGCATATGCATTTAACGCGGCACTGATCATCTGGTCTGTGTACTCCGGCCCGAGATAGGATCTTTCGAGCACAAACGAGCGCGGCCTGCCCAGGACCTGATTCCAGACATGATATGCCGCCCCTATGGCTCCGCCTGCATCGCCCGAAGCAGGTTGTATGTAGATATCCCTGAAGGCTGTGTTACTCAGGATCTTTCCGTTGGCGAGGCTGTTCATTGCGCAGCCGCCTCCAAGTGCGAGTGCATGAAGCCCTGTCTGCCTCTGAACATGGTTCAGGATATGGAACAAGACCTCTTCGTAGCGCATCTGCAGAGAGGCGGCAATATTCTTATGGCGCTGGTCTACCCCGTCCGTTTTTCTGCGTGCAGGCCCGAGGAGTTTTTCGAGGTTCTTTGAAAATACAGGGCCCATCATGGGCTCGCCATTATCCCACGACATCTCCACACCTTCAGAATGATGGATAAAACAGTCCAGATCGAGCATAAAGCTGCCGCTTTGGGTTGTCCTTACGATCCTTCGCATTTCCTTCAGATATTCCGGCTCTCCGTATGCAGCAAGGCCCATCACCTTGTATTCATCACCGTAGTTCATAAAGCCGAGGTGCTGGGTGATGGCGAGATAGAAAAGGCCGAGGGAATGAGGAAAGAAATTCCTCCCCATTACCTCTAACCTATTACCTCTTCCTTGCCCCCACATTGCGCCCACAAAATCGCCAAAGCCGTCAACAGAAACCGCAGCAGCCTTCTCAAAAGGCGAGACATAGAAGGAGGCTGCAAGATGTGCGATATGATGTTCGACATTATGAAAGGTGGTTTTAAGTTTTAAGTTATCAGTTTCAAGTGCATGACAGAGAGCTTTTTTGAGGTCAACAACTTTGGCAGCGTTTGACAGGCGGTTTTTGACGAGATGAAGAGAAGGGTGCTTTGCAAAGGCGAAGAGCGCCTTCCTGAGGAGATTTGCCTTTGGATTGCGGTTGATTGCGATATGATCAACACCTGAAAGAGAGATCCCCGCCTCTGAGAGGCAATACCTGACAGAGTCGATCGGCAGTCCTGCCCAGTGCTTGACCCGGGTGAAGCGTTCTTCCTCAACCGCGGCAATCAGCTTGCCGTCAACGACAATACAGGCTGAACTGTCGCCGTGATAGGCATTGAGACCAAGGATAATCATCCTCTCATCACCTATCACCTATCACCTATTTCTCAACCAGCTCCAAGCTGTTTCTATGATGGTCTCCAGCTTCTCTATTTTGGGGCTCCAGCCAAGAACAGCCTCTGCCTTCTTATTGCTGCCCACAAGCTGAGGCGGGTCTCCCGGCCTGCGGCTCACAATACGATATTCAATGGGGATTCCGGTCACTGTCCGGCATGTCTCTATAACTTCCTTGACAGAAAAGCCCTTTCCATTGCCGAGATTAAAGGCCTCCATGGCCCCGGCATTACTGTTCATCAACCTGCCTGCTGCAGCCATATGCGCCCTGCAGAGGTCATGCACATGTATGTAATCACGGATACAGGTTCCATCCGGCGTATCAAAATCATCGCCATACACCTGAAGATCAGTCTCTTTCGGGTCCCCTCCTGCCTGAACGCGCAGAGCCTCTTTCAGCGCCAGAGGTATCAGATGCGTCTCAGGCTCATGTCTCTCCCCGAGCTGCCCCTCAGGGTCGCAGCCGGCTGCATTAAAGTACCTTAGAGCAATACTCCTCAGCCCGTAAGCATCTGACGCATCACTGAGCATGCGTTCGACAAAGAGCTTTGTCCAGCCGTAGGGATTGATCGGCCGCTGCTGGTGGCCTTCTGTTATCGGGATCTCGGAGGGCATGCCGTAGGTTGCGCAGGTTGATGAAAATACAAAGCGGCTGACCCCGTGTTCCTTCATGATATCAAGAAGGTTAAGCGTGCCTTCGACATTGTTGCGGTAATAAAGAAGAGGTCTTTCTACTGACTCGCCGACATAGCAGAGGGCCGAAAAATGCATCACAAGATCAAAATGCCTTTCATCGAAAAGCCTTTCCAGATCTTTCCGGTTAAGCAGATCGCCCTGTATGAACTTATCCGTAAGCAGAGCGTCACGGTTGCCCCGGGAGAGATTATCGAATACGGTAACGTCATATCCGGAGGCTGCGAGCATCTTGACCATATGCGAGCCGATGTACCCGGCCCCTCCTACAACAAGGAAAGAGGTTCTCATGTGTTCCCATTGCCGCATTCTTCCACTTCAGGGGTGGAAGGATGCGGGATCAGGGAGTGATAGTACTTTGTCATGCTATTTTGAGAAAAACGTTTTTTGGAGAAGATTGATTGAAAGAACTATTTCTGCGAGCATTCGCTGGAATGCGTAATAAATTCCTGCTTTGCCATCCAACAAAGTACCTTTAACGAAAAGACAATAGACGAATATTGCAATAGGGGCAATGACATAAAGGCGACGCAGACGGTCCGGCCAGCTGAGCTGAGCAAATCCTGATGAAAGAAGCTTTTCCGATTCAAGCCTCATGTATTTCTTCTGCGACTGGAGCCAATGGCCCAAAGGCTTACGGTCATCGTGAAAGACAGGTGACCTGAGGTCAGCAATTGCTCCATCAACATATATGCGCTGCGTATGCCCATCCTGCTTATAAGCAGCCTTGTCATGGCGATATAGCACTGTGACCGGAGGATAAACCGACCCTCTCAGGGGTTTCCCATTTACGCAGTATCTGAAATATGCCCTATATCCATTAATATTTTTGCCGGAATCGAGGTGTTTCAATTCTTCAGCGAGTTCATCGGAAAGCACGTAGTCCGCATCAAACGCAAGAACCCACTCGGTCGAGATGCCGGTTTCCGTCAGTCCGAAGTTCCACTGGTTGGCATGCGTGTCAAACTTGCGCTGAAACAGACGCACCCGAGGGGATTTCATCGCGATCTCCAGCGTTTCGTCAGAGCTGAAACTGTCAACAATAACGATATCTCTTGCCCAACTCAGCTTAGAAATTGTCCGCTCAATATTAGGCGCTTCATTAAAGGTCAGGATTAATGGTGTAATGTCTTCAAGCATTGTTCAGACAGGTTTTTGTGCCAGACATATCATGCTTTTCCATAGCCATGGCATTCTTCCGAGAAAAAGAAACTTATTAACGACAAACCCATTTTTTTCAACGAGCTGCTTCAGCGTATTAACGCTAAAGAATTTGATATGTCCACCATCCCATTCGACTCCATGGTGGCTGTCCCACTTATCAAGTAAGCTCAGAGCCAGATTTTTTAGGTAGCCATGATACGGTGTAGAAAGGATCAGAAAACCGCCTGGCTTTAATAACTGATGAGCTGTATGAAGCAGCTCCGTGGGACTATACAAATGTTCTATAACATCCACAGATGCAACAAGCTCGTAGTCTTGATTGGCAACTATTTTATAAAGACTGCTATTGAAAGTGCTGCAGAGAAATTTCAGCTCTGTTCTTTCATATCTTTTTGCCATTTCGATGCCGCTTTCCGATGCATCGATCCCAAGCACTGAAAAACCCAATCCAGCCAATCTATTGGCAAGATATCCATTGCCGCATCCGAGGTCACAGATTCTCTGTATGCCCTTCAATTCCGAAATCTGCTCAATTATAAACTCAGCGAGTTTCGGGCCGAATATCGGATCGCCGGGGCCAAGAGATATATATTTATATTCTTTGTAGGAAGTGTCTTCTGTCACGTTATTCTCTTTATCATTAGCAAGACTTCAACAAATTACTGTATGCAAAGCCCAACTGATTTGCAATTGCCGGCCAGGAGTAATGCACTGAAACAGA
This sequence comes from uncultured Nitrospiraceae bacterium, assembly GCA_964446125.1. Taxonomy (GTDB): domain Bacteria; phylum Nitrospirota; class Thermodesulfovibrionia; order Thermodesulfovibrionales; family UBA6898; genus UBA6898. The sequence continues at coordinate 24,851 of CAYUNK010000025.1, forward strand.
ACTTACTCCTTTTTTGCCCATTTCTTCCAAAAGAGGCTTGTTTGAGAGAACATTGTTGATACCTTTGCCGAATGTATCCGGATCTCCGTTTAACACAAGACCAGCCCCTGTCATCGCTACAATTTCAGATGCACCGACCTCTGGAGTTACAGCAACAGGACAACCCTCTGACATCGCTTCAAGCACAGTATTGCCGAAGTTCTCTGAATAGGACGGCAGAACAGAAATTGAAGCATTTTTTATCAAGAACATTTTATCGCTGCCGTAAACCGGACCTGTAAAGATAATTCTATCGCGCACGCTGTGTTTTAATGCAAGCGACTCAAGGGCCGGGGTATAGTTCTCTTCATCATTCCCGGCAATGATGAGGTTAGCCTTCGGTATATAAGACAATGCCGGAATAAGGCGGTCAAGCCCTTTTTTCCAGTTTATTCTGCCTATAAAAAGCAGAAAAGGCTTTCTGTCTACAAGCTGCTTTATTTCTTCTGAAACCCCACCTTCAGATACTTCTCCAGACTTAATGTCAATGCCATTTGGAATAACAAAGGTTGTTTGCATTTTAAAGTCGAACTTATAGGCTTCTTCTTCTTCAATGCTGCTCGTAAAATGAACGGCCGAGGCATTCTCTATGTTTTTTCTTTCAATGAGATGGAGCCATAACATTTTTATAAGCCTGTTTTTCTTCCTTGCCAGTTTTTTGACCAGCATCCCCCTTGGCGAGATGATATATGGCTTCTTCAGGCGTCTGGCTGCTCTCGCGGCAGCCCAGGTGGGCCAGAGGAAGATTGAATGAAGGTGGAGGATATCAAAAGTTTTAAGTTTTAGGTTTAAGGCTTTAAGTAGAGAAGGACAGTAATACAGACGGCGGAGATGTTTTGAGGGAAAATACCAGATCTTTACTCCATCAAGATCAACCGGTTTCCGAAGAGGGACATCCGAGTCCTTATCTCCGTCAACGTTCGTCGTAAAGACATGGACTTCATGCCCAATAGCGGCAAGAGCCTTGCAGAGGCCATGCACTGAATATATGGGGCCGCCGTAGCGAGTTGCAGGCAGATAGGTTGGGACAATGTGTAATATTTTCATGGCAGGAAGAGAGGGTTTTAAGTTTCAGGTTTTAAGATTTAGGTTCAGATTCCAAGACAGTGAAAAAGATGTAAAAAGGTTATAGGTCGTGGGTAATATGGAAAACCCATCACCTATAACCTATCTTTTAACACATACTCAATCGCTTTGAGTGTGCCCTCAACAGCCTTCTCAACAGAATAATTCTTAATCCTCTCTTCTGCGTTTCTGCTCATCTGCAGGCGTTTTTCAGAATCTGATGCAACTGCAACAAGTCTATCAGCCAATGCATCTATATTGCCGAATGGGAAAATATGTCCTGTAGTGCCATCCTCTATCAGATCAGGTCCGCAGCCTACCCTGTCGCTAACTATGGCAGGAAGACCGCAGGCCATGGCCTCGTTTACTACCAACCCCCATGTTTCGCCATAATCGGAAGGCAGAACCAGGAAGTCAGAGGCTGCATATGCCTTTGTGATTTCAGTCTGGTTCAGAAAGCCTGTAAAAGTTACCGGCAGCATTTTCTCTGAAGTAAACTCTTTTGCCTCTCTTTCCAGGGCCCCCGATCCAACAACAAGCAGATGCAGCGAGGTGTCTCTTTTCACTGCGCGATAAAGCGCGGCCAACAGATCCATGATCCTCTTCTTTTCTTCGAGCTTCCCGGCAAAGACAAAACAGACGCTCTTTTCGGGGATATTCCAAGCCCTGCGCAGATCGAGCCGGTTTGCTGACTCTGAAGCGCATTGGCCTTTGAATCGCTCATTGTCAATAAAATATGGGCAGGCAAATAACTTTGATTGAGACACTTTGCACGAAAGATAAAAGTCACGATTGGCCTTGCCAATGGTCAGAAAGGCATCGAAAAGCGACAGAAAAAGGCGGTGCATCAGCTTCTTCCGCCTTGCCCGTTCATAGAGTGCGTGTGATTCGCCTCGTACAATGCGTGGGATGCCGAGTCGCATGCATGCCCAGAGCGCCTGGAGCAGGGGAAGTGCATTCCAGCCTGTTGTCACAACAATATCCGGTCTTTCTTTGTTGAGAACTCTATATATGTCTGGGGCGCTGCTTTTGAAGAAACCTGCCAGGGAAGGATATCTTCTCCTGTTAGAAAGCAGTTTCCAGTCGTATCCTTGAAGCATCGGAATATCCCATTGAAACGGCAGGCCAAAACCAATGCCCTGCTCTTTTTCGTCAGGCATAAGGCCAAAATAGACAGTAAGGTTGATCCTCTTTGATTCAGACAACTTTCTGAACCAGGGGATGTGATACTGGATTGGATGGGTTGCAATAATTGCGACCCGAATCTCTTCTGTTTTCTGCACCCTGCTTTTCTACCTGATTCCCGGCTTTTGCATAGCGCCGGAAACTATAGGCCGTGAAGCTTTTCCTGCTTCGCCGTATATAAAGGCAGCATTAACCTTCTCTCTTTCTGCAATCTCAGGCATTGCAAGCAGAAAGCCGACTGTCATCCCAAGGAATATCTGAATGAACAGATCACCAAAGGCCTGCGTTGCAACGACAAATGCAGCGATATTTGAGACCAAAAAAGCCATACAGCCGTAGGACATTCGGGAATGCCGGTCGGAACTGTTCGCAACAGCGCGCATGCCCTGCCATAAGAGTCGGAAAAGTCTGAATATAAGCCAGCCGGCTATCATAAGGCCGGGGATGCCCAGTTCCATTGTCAATTTGCCCAGGCCGCCCTCGGCTGCGCCGCCAAACACTTCTCCGCCACCGCCAAAATACTGCGCTCCCTGGCTTCCTGTGCCGAGGCCTGCCCCAAGAAGACCATATCTGTTTAATGCCCACTGAACAGGGGCCAGCCCCAGGTTAGTGAACCTCTCAGGAATATCATCAACAACAGACCTGCCCCGATCCACATATAGCAGGTAACGCTCCTTCCGGTATTCGCTGTCTCCTATATCAGGGCCAAGCAGCCCTACAGCACTTAAGAACGCAAGCAGGCCCATAAGGAGGACTGCAGCAGCGAGCCTGCCTCTATGTTTCGCAAGAAGGAGGAATATGCCGAAATAAGCAAAGAGAAAAATGGATATCTGGACAAGCATCTTCCTGCGGCCGGTAAGTATGCCTATACTTACAAGAAAAGCGGCAAGCAATCCGAAAAAGACCAATCTGCCGAACGTAATGCGCCTTTCTGTCGCGATTAAAAAGAGGAAGCTGGCTGCTGTTGCCGCATGCCATGCAGCAATTTCTGATGACCTGAAGAGCCCTGAGTGGGCGGTGAGAGTTGTTCCCTGGTCATAAATGATAACGCCTGCCCCGACTTCTCCGAGCACCGGCCAATCGAGGCCTGCATACTGAAGGTACACACTGGCAAGAAAAAATAAGGAGAGAATCAGGTAGATCTTTAACCACCTCTCCAATCCTGTCAAGCCCTTTCTTGCTGCAAAATGGTATCCCATTATCAGTGCAAGCCCTGGAGACAGATAAAAGAGCATGCCTATGGCAGGCAGCATAGGGTTTCCATACAGTACAAGGGCGATCAGAGCCTGCATAAGCAGGACGAATAAGAACAAGAGAGTCGGCGCTCTCATCTCCTTTGTCCAGCGAGGTATGGGGTTTAATTTTATCGGTATGCGCCGCAGAACCCCGCCTGCAACAGAGGCCCCAAAAACAATGCCGACCAGAATGACAAAAAAGACCGGCTGATCCGGCGTCAATTTCCGCAGGGGGTCCTGGATGAGCGCTATCGGGATTATCAGAAAAAGACCTTTTTTCCAGTCCATTATTGCGATTCCTGCAGCAGACAGGACTATCAGAAATATCCAGAAGATGCTCATTGGATATTCCTATTTATGCTCCAATTTAATATAGCGGGGCCCGCGCAACACCAGGAAAAAGGCCCAAATCATTCCGGTCAGCTCTGAAACAAGAGTGGCCGGAATCCACCATGGATGGCGTAGATGGTGCTGAGTCCATATTGCGCGAAACGGACGTGACAGTATCTTCCATGATCGTCTGCCCGCCCTTTTCGATCGCAACAGATAATAGTAGTCTCCAACCGGATGACTCGGCTTGATCGTCTTTAAATGCTCCCCAAACGATCGTGTTCCTCCTGCCTGCGTCTTCAGATGCCGAATACATGCAGCAGGCTCAAAAAAGATCTTTTCTCCGGAGGCAAGAATGCGATCAGCGAATTCAGATTCAAATCTGTAGGCCACCCGAACAAAGTTCTCATCAAAGCCGCCGATCTTCAGGGCAATGGAGCGTTTGACCGAAAAATTGCCACCCATGAAATCCGTGATAAATTGTTCTGTAGAGGAGCTAAATCGGAACTTTCCATCGGCGGGATCTGGCATGCCCACGTCCCACGGCTGTATAACCCTGCCTGCGACGACTGCAGCATCTTTGGCATTATGAGCATCAAGATGAGCCTGAATAAGCCCCGGATCAGGGATGATGTCATCATCAAGGAATAGCACTATATCCTGAGTCGCATCCAACAGGCCAATGTTCATCGCATGAGGGATCGAAGGCCTGTCTATTGGTATCCACCTTATTTTTCCATTGCGTTCCCATTGAGCCAGTCTTTCGATAGTCCCAGGTTCATGTTCCTTAGTCTGATCTACAACAATGATTTGAGCAGGAGCAGGCATAAGCGACATGATGCAGCTTAATGTATTTACAAGAACATGCTCACGTCTGTATGACGGGATGATTATACTTATCGGCATTACATCTGCCGTGCAGTGATCAATATCTGCATCAATCTCACCCATGATCTGGCATAAAAAGGGTTTGTCATGACCGAGCGCTTCAGGTATGAGAATGCGCGATCGTTGCCATTCCTTCTCAAACATTCCCCTATGAAATACAACCATGCTGCATCTGCCCATGCACTTCCCTTGTTGCCATTGTCAGGGCATATTGAACTTGCCTGTTTAAGGATTTCTTCCTCTGACTTTCCCTGCAGGCGTCTCTGCAATGCAGCAAGAGAAAACTTTGCAATATCATCCTGTTTCTTCTTGTATGAACCACTAATGCTCCCCGGCATTACCTTTGCCCGATAAAGTTGATGAGCTATCATCTGGAATTTCCCGTGCTCTGAGAGCCGGTACCACAAATCCCAGTCCTGCCCGAAATAGAACTGCGGCCTGTACTCTCCGGCAGAAATATACGAGTTCCTGCGGAACATCACAGAGCCGTGATGGACCGGGCCGTCAACGACTCCAAATTTCGCTTTCTCAGAAATAATTCTTACTGGGATTGTCGCAGCGCCTGTACCCTGAGCCAAATAAAGAAACTCCCATTCTGGCCCGTAATATTCTGTCCAGCATGAAACAAAGGATATATCCTCATCTGTGTCAAGCGCCGCCTTCTGAAGTCTGAGACGATCAGACAACGAGATATCCCCAACATCCTGCCGTGCAATATATTTTCCCTTTGCCTCAGCGCAGCCCCTGATCAAAGCCTGGGTTAGCCCCTTATTCTCCTGACAGATGATCTTAACCCTGCTATCCTGGTTCGCACAGTCATTGAGTATCCTGCCTGACTGATCTGTTGAGCCGTCATTGACGATTATGAACTCAAGATCCACGCCTTCCTGCATAAGTATGCTTTCTATGCTTTCGTGCAGATGCAAAGCGCCGTTATACACGCCCATGACAACTGATATATCAATTGCCATACGATTAAATTATCGGATTATTTTGCATTATTCAGCATCT
>CAYUNK010000026.1:0-30378 GCA_964446125.1 uncultured Nitrospiraceae bacterium
CAAGAAGAGAATTGAACTTGTCCGCAAAACGCTTGACTTGTCAAGAATGCAGACCTGACCCTAATGGTTACGATAATGAAAGTACATGGACGGCCTGAAGATAAACGGGTTATACCAATAATATGGGTATGGATCATAGGGCCAGTCGTACAGGTAAGGCGGGTAAGGATAATAATACGGGTCGTATCCATAGTCAGTGTCACGGTAGTAAACCGTTCGAGGAGCCAGGTATATCTCTTTTGCCCTGAATAGGGGATAAGTATAGTCTTTTTTCGAAAGCTTCTGAGTCCTTGTGCCTGTAAGCACTCCGGCGATGGTCACCTCCCTGCCTTTTCTGAATATAAGCGGGTCAAGGTGCTCCTCTGTCAGGACAATGAACCTGCCGCCTGACTTCTCCCGCATGAGCACATATCCCCGCTCATCAAGAGGCATCTGTACAACCTCCAATTCAGAGCCTTCTTCCGTATTGAGCGTATCAGCTACAATGCCGCCAAGAATGAATGTCTTATCCGCATGCTGCTCAGCATCGGCGCGTATCTCGTTAAATGCAACAGCGCTGAGGGCATTTTCACGGTTTTCAGGCGATATGACATGAGCACAGGAAAAGAGCAGAACAGGCAGTAAACAGGAAAGAAGTATCTTTTTCATGACAGCCTCCTGATTTCCTTATACCATGTTTTTTTGATAGGCTCAAGAGTATAATATTTTCGAGCGGCCTTGCTGCCTGGGCGAAGGGCACAGGTAATTGTTTTGTCAGCCCTGCTGCCTCTGAATCTTGAAATTTCACTCAGCCCTGATGTAGTCTACATAATCTGTTAAATCATACTCCGGAGGGTATTCATGGCGCGCAACTCAGTACAAAAATACGTATATTTTTTCGGTGCAGGAAAGGCAGATGGAAAGGCTGAGATGAAAAATCTCCTGGGCGGCAAGGGGGCAAACCTCGCCGAGATGGTAAATCTCGGCATCCCTGTGCCGGCCGGTTTTACGATCACAACCGAGGTCTGCACCCTGTATTACAAAAACAAAAGGAAATATCCGAAGGAACTCGAAGCTCAGGCCAATGCAGCAATTGCAAAGGTCGAGAAGATCATGGGCAAGAAGTTCGGCGATCCGGTTAATCCGCTTCTTCTTTCTGTCCGCTCCGGTGCGAGAAGTTCGATGCCGGGCATGATGGAGACGGTGCTTAACGTCGGGCTGACCACAAAGACTATCCCGGGTCTTATCAGGAAGACCAGCAATCCGCGTTTTGTTTATGACGCATACCGCAGGCTGATGATGATGTACTCTGACGTTGTGATGGAGAAGGCCGCAGGCATTGAGCCTCAGGACGGCCACGGCATCCGCCACAAACTGGAGACTGCCCTTGAGGCGGTGAAGCGTTCAAAAGGCTATAAGAGCGATACAGAACTTACGGTTGATGATCTTAAGAATCTCTGCGATGAGTTTAAGGTGATCATCAAGCAGACACTGAAGAAGGACTTTCCCGACAATCACAAGGATCAGCTCTGGGGCGGCATTGGCGCCGTGTTCCAGTCATGGATGGGCAAGCGCGCGATATCATACAGGAGGATCGAGAAGATCCCTGAGGAGTGGGGAACAGCGGTGAATGTTCAGTCCATGGTCTTTGGCAACACCGGAGATTCTTCTGCAACAGGCGTTGCCTTTACCCGCAACCCGGCAACCGGAGAGAATATGTTTTTTGGCGAGTGGCTTCCGAATGCCCAGGGTGAGGATGTTGTTGCAGGCCTCAGGACCCCAAATCCGGTGAACAAGGCAGGAAAAACTGACGATACGAAGCACCTTCCATCCCTTGAAGAAAATATGCCGAAGCTCTACAGGGAGCTGCATGCGATAGAGAGGAAGCTCGAGAAGCACTATCGTGATATGCAGGATATCGAGTTTACGATAGAGGACGGCAGGCTCTGGATGCTCCAGACCCGTGTCGGCAAACGTAATGGCCAGGCCGCAATCCGCATGGCTGTTGAGATGGCAAACGAGAAGCTGATAACAAAAGAGACGGCGCTTCTGCGTGTCAAGGCTGAGCAGCTTGATGAACTGCTTCATCCAAGCGTAGATCCGTCGGAAGAGAAGAAGGCCGAAGATCTCGCAAAGGGACTGCCCGCAGGCCCTGGCGGCGCTGTTGGCAGGATCGTCCTTACGGCAGATGATGCGGCTGCGTGGGCCAAGAAGGGCGAAACGGTTATCCTTGTCAGGACAGAGACTTCGCCCGAGGATGTTCACGGCATGCATGCAGCAGAGGCAATTCTTACGGCAAAGGGCGGCATGACCAGCCACGCAGCGCTTGTTGCGCGAGGCTGGGGCAAGTGCTGCATTGTCGGCTGTTCAGACCTCGACATCAATGTTGCAAAGAAAGAGATCCAGGTAAATGGAAAGGTTCTGAAGGAGGGTGACTGGATCACTCTGAATGGGACAAGGGGCCGCGTATATGAGGGCAGGCTGAATCTCCTGCCTGCTGACCCTGAACATAATAAATGGTACAAGCAGCTGATGAAATGGGCTGATCAATACAGGACTCTCAAGGTAAGGACAAATGCCGACACGCCTGAGGATTCGAAAACTGCGCTCAGTTTTGGGGCAGAGGGCATCGGCCTATGCAGGACAGAGCATATGTTTTTCGGCGCTGAAAGGATCAAGGCCGTGCGCGAGATGATCCTCTCGGATACAGTTGAAGGCAGGAAGAAGGCTCTTGCAAAGCTCCTGCCGTTTCAGAAGAGTGACTTTTTGGGCATATTCAAGGCAATGGCCGGCCTGCCGGTCACGATCAGGCTCCTTGATCCCCCGCTTCATGAATTCCTTCCGCACACAGACAAGGAGCTTCACGATCTGGCCAAAGATATGGGAGTTTCTTTTGATAAGCTTAATGCAAAGAACAAGTCGCTTCATGAATTCAACCCGATGCTGGGCCATCGCGGATGCCGGCTTGGGGTTACGTATCCTGAGATATACGAAATGCAGGCTCAGGCGATCATCGAGGCTGCCTGTGAGCTTGCAAAGAAGAAGGTAAAGGTGCTTCCCGAGATCATGATCCCGCTTGTAGGTCATGTGAACGAACTGATCGCGATGAAGAAGGTTGTTATTGAGACAGCCGAAAGAGTAAAGAAGGAGAAGAATGTGAAGGTCTCCTACACAGTAGGCACCATGATCGAACTGCCGAGGGCATGCGTCACCTCTGACGAGATCGCCCAGGTTGCTGACTTCTATTCGTTCGGCACGAATGACCTTACCCAGACCGTCTATGGACTGTCGCGCGATGATGCCGGAAGATTCCTTCCGTTTTACGTCGAAAACGGCATACTCAAGGACGATCCTTTTATCTCGATAGACCAGACAGGTGTGGGCGAGTTTATGAAGATCGCGGTTGATAAAGGGCGAAAGGTTAAGAAAAACCTTAAGCTCGGCATCTGCGGAGAGCATGGAGGCGAAGCAAAGTCTGTTGAGTTCTGCCATGCGATCGGTCTTGACTATGTGAGCTGCTCTCCCTTCAGAGTGCCGATAGCGCGATTTGCGGCTGCACATGCTGCGCTTAAGAACAAGGCAAAGAAAAAATAGCATCACTACTAATATACGTCGAAAAAAGGGGCTCAAGCGAGCCCCTTTTTTCGACAATAGATCATCAGACAACTATTTCTGGTAAGCTTTTCATATGGCTATGATACGGGTCGAGAACCTGGTAAAGAGATTTGGGAACCTGACTGCCGTTGATGATGTCTCCTTTGAGGTGGAGGAGGGCAGCATATTTGGCTTCCTCGGTCCCAACGGCGCAGGGAAGACCACAACGATAAGCATTCTCTGCACCCTGCTTGCCCCTACCTCGGGCAGAACCTTCATAAATGGTTTTGACTGCAATGTCGAGTCCTCTCAGGTCAGAAGCTCGATAGGCATTGTCTTTCAGGACAGCTCACTGGACAAAGACCTCACTGCACGGGAAAACCTGATCTTTCATGCCTATCTCTATAATGTTGCGAAGGCCGAGAGAAGGCAGAGGATAGAAGATGCCCTCAGGTTTGTTGATCTTACAGACAGGGCAGATGATCTGGTCAAGAAGTTTTCAGGCGGTATGAAGAGAAGGCTTGAGGTTGCACGCGGCCTTATTCACAGGCCAAAGGTGCTTTTTCTCGACGAGCCGACCCTCGGGCTTGACCCGCAGAGCAGGGCCAATCTCTGGGACTTTATCGTCACATTGCCGGAAAGGCATAAGGTGACCATCTTTATGACAACCCATTATATGGAAGAGGCTGAGGTCTGCAACAGGATAGCGATTATTGACAGGGGCAGGATCATCGCCTCCGGCAGTCCTTCTGAACTGAAGAAGATCGTTGGCGGCGATGTGATCTATCTGAAGACCAATGACAACAGAAAAGCGATAGAGGATATCCGGAGGCTCTTTGATACGGATGTGTCGGAGAAGGACGGAGAGATATTCATCTCTGCCATGAAGGGGGAGGCCTGCATACCTGCATTGATCCGCGAGGTGGGCGACAGCGTGCTTTCTGTCCGGATGCAGCGGCCTACGCTGAACGATGTCTTTCTGAAGCTTACCGGCAAGGAGATCCGTGAAGGAAATGCCTCGGAGAATGATGATATTAAGACCATGGTGCGCTCATACAGGAGACGGCATGATCGAGACTAATGTTATTTATGTGATCGTAGTCCGTGAATTCAAGAAATTCATAAGGGAAAAGACCAGGCTCATCTCTACTCTTGCCCGCCCCCTGCTCTGGCTGTTTTTGATCGGCGGCGGCATGTCGCGGCTTGTTCCTGCAGACGGGAATGTCTCCTATATACAGTTCATATTCCCGGGCATACTCGGCATGACGATTCTCTTCAGCGCCATCTTCTCTTCCATCTCTATCATATGGGACAAGGAGTTCGGCTTTATGAAAGAGATCCTTGTTGCGCCTGTGTCGCGTCTGTCTGTTGTGCTCGGCAAGGCAACAAGCGGCATGGTGCTCTCCACATTTCAGGCTGTTATTGTACTCTGTCTCTTCCCGATAGTCGGCCTCAGACTCGATCTGTTGCAGGTGATCGGCGTTATCCTTGTCTCTGCGATCCTTTCCTTTGCGCTTGCTGCGTTTGGGATACTCATAGCCTCTTTTTATGACAGCTATGAGAGCTTCAGCGTGATTATGAACTTTATTGTTATGCCTATGTTTTTTCTGTCCGGCGCCATGTATCCGGTAAAGCTCCTCCCGGATATCCTCGGGTTCCTTTCAAGGCTGAACCCGCTAACCTATGGAGTGGACGCCCTAAAGAACATCGTCTTTCCCGGGGAGACAGGACGGATGAGCGCCGACTTTCCGCTCTCATCAGACCTGCTTGTCATTTGCAGCCTCGCAGTTGTCTTTGTGCTTCTGGCAGGCAAGATATTTGAGAGGAAGCAGTAGGCGGCTCCGGAGAGGCCTCTGCCTGCGATATTTCGACAGCGTTGTTCCTATATAATACAACCTATGAGGATACTGGCCATAGAGACCTCGACCATGTTAGGCGGTGTTGCGCTTGCCGATGAAAAGGGGCTTATTGCCGAGACAAGGCTGAATGTAAAGTCTACGCACTCTGAGCGGCTTATGGCGACCATTGATCAGCAGTTGAAGCATTCTGATATGACGCTTGGCGACATTGATGTCTTTGCCGTCTCATCAGGCCCCGGATCATTTACCGGGCTGCGGATAGGACTGAGCACAGCAAAGGGACTCTGTTATGCAACAAACCGACCCCTTGTGATGGTGCCGACGCTCGAGGCATTTGCCCGCAGCTTCCCGTATTGCCGATATCCTGTCTGTGTCATGTTTGATGCCCGCAGGGCAGAGGTATATGCTGCGATCTTCCGATGCAATGGTGCAGTCGAGAAGATCCTGGATGAGGTTTCGATCCTGCCGGAGGATCTGTTCAAGAACCTTCAGAGCCCTGTTGTGCTTGCGGGTGAGGGCGCTCAGGTATATCGTGAAAGACTGGTTGAAATGCTCGGGGAAAGGGCCCTGTTTGCGCCGCCCGAAAAGATGGTGCCTTCCCCTGCTGAGCTTGCTGTGCTGGGCCTTGAAAAGGCGCTTCAGGGTGAATTTACTGAGGCGTCTGCTGCAGAGCCTTTTTATGTCAGGAAGTCCGAGGCAGAGGTTAAGTGGTCCCAAAAGCAGTGACAGAGGTCCTGATCAGGGATCTCAGGCCCGGGGATGTCCCGGCAGTTGTGGCGATAGAAAGGGCATCCTTCACCACACCATGGTCAGAGATCCTCTTTAGGAACGAGATATACAAGCCTCGGTCTCTGCCGAAAGTCGCAATAATCGAAGACAAGATCGTTGGTTATATATGCAGCAATTATCTGCTTGATGAGGGGCATATTCTGAATGTCACGGTTCATCCCGATTTCAGGAAACAGGGCATTGCATCCCTTCTTGTTCATGGCATTACAGATCTGCTGAATAAAGAAGGCTGCTGCGTGATATATCTTGAGGTGAGGATATCAAATGAGGCAGCGCTCAGGATGTATGAGAAGGCCGGCTTCAGGATCATCTCGGCACGAAAAGCATATTACAGCCTGCCGATTGAGGATGCGGTAATCATGTCCCTTCAACTTGCCAGATGCCTTCAATAGGCGCGGCGCATGCAGAACAGCTGTTGCCTCTGAGATGGTTTTCCCGGATCGTGTATCCGAACCGTCTGATCAGGAGTCTGCTGCATGACGGGCAGTAAGTGTTTTCCCCCCCTTCACCAGGAACATTCCCCTCATATACATACTTCAGGCCTGCTTTAGAGCCGATCGCCCTTGCCCTGCGGAGAGCAGCAGGCGGAGTCCTCGGTTTATCCATCAGCTTGTATGTTGGGTAAAACTGGCTCACATGCCAGGGTATTGCCGGATTGACAGATGCTATGAATTCTGCGATGTCGGTGAGGTCTTCGTCCGAGTCATTGAGCTCCGGAATGACAAGAGTCGTCACCTCAACCCAAACGCCGAGTTCATGCATCAGCCGGATGGTTTCCTGGACAGGCCTGAGCCGCGCCCCGCAGATTGTGCGGTAAAACGTGTCGCTGCCCTTGAGGTCAATGTTATTTGCATCAAGATAAGGAGCGATCAGCCTTGTTGCCTCAGGCCCGGTGTATCCGTTAGATACAAAGACGTTACGAATATTCTTTGAGCGGGCCAACTGAGCGCAGTCATACGAAAACTCAAAAAATATTGTCGGCTCTGTGTACGTATACGAGATGCTTTCGCAGCCATGCTCCAGTGCCGCATTCACAATATCCTCCGGCGTCATCTCCCTGCCGGGTATGCTGAACTTCTCCTCATGCGGCAATTGCGAGATCTCGTAGTTTTGGCAGTGTTTGCATCTGAAATTACAGCCGACTGTTGCTATTGAGAGGGATCTTGAACCGGGCAGAAAATGAAAAAGCGGCTTTTTCTCTATTGGGTCAATATTCATCGAGATGACCTTGCCGTATACCAGACTGTAGAGTGTGCCGGAGCGGTTTTTCCTGACTGCGCAGAGACCCCTCCTGTCGTCGTGGATGAGGCAGTTATGGCTGCAGAGATGACACCTAACATTATTATTGTCCAGCTTTTCGTAGATCATCGCCTCTTTCATATCTTCATTATATCAGGCAGGGCTTGATATGGAACGTTTTATTGAAAGATACTGCAGGAATTGACTTGGAGGGCTCATAATAATTAGCATATATATCACAATGAATTTCATGATCAGGAGGAGCCATGCCGATATACGAATATGAATGCAGCTGCTGCAGAGAGCGTTTTTCTGTTCTGCAGAGCATGAAACGCGAAATAAATGAGACAAAGTGTCCCAAATGCGGTTCGGACAGGGTGAAGAAGCTGATGTCTTCCTTCTGCTGCTCCTCAGCATCGGCAGGTTGTCCGTCATCTCCAATGCCTTCAGGCGGGTTTGGAGGGGGCGGTTGAGGGATTTCCTCCTGCTGAACCGTTGGTTCAGCCCAGCTTGCCTGATCGGTTCATAGTGGCCAATGAAAGTTGTTCCGTCTTCTTAAGCGGCGGTCTCTGTATGCCTGAAATGCGAGGTTTTTATTTCTTTCGCAGACTGGAGAAGATGCCCGAACTTCCTGAATCCCTGTCATTTTCCTTGAAAACCTTCGCGAAATCTGTTATTCAATATGCACCATGAAACAACAGCGGCCATTGACTGAAGCAGAGGCGCATCTTCAGGGCATAGAGAAGAAGGTAGAAGACCTGAGGATGCTGATGGATGTTTCTTCAATCATCTCCTCAACGCTTGACTTCAATGAACTGATCGGCCTTGTGATGGAAAAGGCCAAGCATGTGATGCATGCTGATGCATGCTCCATCCTTGTATATAACAAAAAGACCGAAAGGCTTGAGTTTCAGGTTGCCCTCGGCGTCAACGAGTTGACCGGTCAGATCCTCAAAAAGAATATTACGCTCGCTCTTGGCGAAGGCATTGCCGGCTGCGTTGCCCTGAGCCTCGAGCCTGTTATCGTCGGAAAGGCCTCAGACGACAAGAGGCACTCTAACCAGGCAGACTGTTTAACAGGGTTCACAACAAAAAGCATGATCGCAGTGCCTCTTGTCGGCAGATCCGGACTGATCGGAGTTGCCGAGATACTGAACCCCCTGGGCAGAGATGAGTTTTCTGCCTATGACCTTGAGATATTCCAGGCCCTCTGCAGGCAGATAGCAGTTGCAATGGAAAATGCGGTCTATTACCGGGAGTCGCTCGAAAAAGAGAGGCTCAGGCAGGAACTCGAACTCGCTGCAACCATACAGAGAAGTTTCCTGCCGGATCTGCCAATATATGAAAAAGGAGTCCTGAAGGTTTCAGGATTTACTCTTCCTGCCAAACATGTGGGAGGCGATCTATATGCCTTTGAAGAGCCGGCACCGGGCAAGGTTGGGGTGCTGATTGGCGATATCTCGGGGAAGGGCGTCTCAGCAGCGCTCTTTATGGCAAAGGCGATCAGTGATTTCAGATACCAGATGCACGGCAATGATGATCCTGCAGTGGTGATGGGCAGGCTCAACCAGCAGATGTCAAATACACCCAGAGGAATGTTTCTGACCGCCATATACGCAGTTGGTGATATGCAGACCGGCAGCGTTAAGATTGCTGTTGCGGGCCATCCGCCTTTTCTTTGGGTAACTGAAGATGAGGTAAAGGTTATGGATCTTGATGGCGGACCTCCTTTAGGCATTATGGAGACGGATTACCCGGTCAATGAACTGAGGCTTGCCCCGGGCGACAGGCTGATCATGGTCACTGACGGCGTATTTGACGCAAAAGACATCAAAGGTGAAAGACTTGGCTTTGAGGAGATAGCAGCATTTGCAGCCCTCAACAGACAGGATGAATGCCTTACCGACCGTATTGCAGAATTTGTGAGCAGATTTACGGGCGATGCAGAGAGGGCGGATGATCTAACCATTGTTGAACTGAGGCGTTTGGCATGAAGACAACGGTCAGCATACAGATCATGTCCGATCCCCGTTATCTCAGTCTGCTCCGCGAGGTTACCGGCAGGTTCTGCATGATCAGCGGTATTGATGATCAGACGACCGGCCGTATCAAGCTTGCAGTGGATGAGGCTTGCTCCAATGTTATCAAGTATGCTTATCATGGAGACAGATCAAAGAGAATTGGTGTAAAATACGAATGCTCGAAAAAGCAGTTCTCTGTTGTTATTGAAGACAGCGGGGAAAAGGCTGATCCTGAAAACATAAAGGGCAGGGATCTTGAAGATGTCAGACCCGGAGGACTTGGCCTGCATTTCATCAAAAGGGTCTTTGATCGGGTTGAGTTTGATGCCGGCAAGGTTAAGGGCAACAGGCTGATCCTGATCAAGAAGGCAGGGGGAAAAGATGCATTGTGAGATTGGCGAATACAGAGGAAATACGGTTATCTTGCTGAGCGGCGAGATAGATATGCATTCATCTCCGATGCTGAGAGAAAAACTGCTCGGCATCATAAGAAACAAGCCCCTGCGTCTTATCATCAACTTCAAAGACGTATCCTATATTGACAGTTCAGGCATAGCAACCTTTGTCGAAGGCCTCAAGCATGTGAAGGCCTATCAGGGGCGGATGCAGTTTTCCGAACTCCCCCAGTCAATTCTGGAGATCTTCAGTTTTTCGAAGCTCGACAAGGTTTTTGAGATCTACGCCAATCTTGATGATGCGATCAGCCGCTGATACCACGGATTTCTGAATGGCCTTTGCGTTTCTGAAAGATATTACCGACGCCTCGCGCATTATAAACAGCTCCTTCTACTGGACTTTTATCTCCCCGTTCAGGGGCAAGCCTGTACGACTCAGGGCGACAATCTCCGAGATGGTCAAGTCAGGATACAATTCCATCCCGATAGTTGCTGTCATATCTTTTTTTGTCGGCATAATCCTTGCTCTCCAGGCCGCGTACCAGCTCAAGCGGGTAGGGGCGCTGATCTATGTCGCCAATCTTGTCGGCGTCTCTCTTACAAGAGAACTGAGCCCTATCCTGACCGCAATCATCGTCTCCGGCAGAAGCGGCTCTGCCTTTGCAGCAGAGATAGGCTCTATGAAGGCGGCAGAAGAGGTGGATGCCCTTGTGACCATGGGCATAAACCCGGTGAGGTTTCTGGTGAGCCCAAAGCTCCTGGCGCTTATGGTGATGGTTCCTGCGCTTACTGTGCTGTCGGATGTGATCGGCATTCTGGGCGGTTTCCTTCTCTCTGTCTCTGTCCTGGAGATCAACGCGTACAACTATTATCAGCAGACCCTTAATGCGCTGCTGGTTAAAGATATCTTCACCGGACTGATAAAGGCATGGGCCTTTGGCATTATCATCACCATTGTGGGCGCTTACCAGGGGTTTAAGGTGGAGGGTGGGGCTGAAGAAGTCGGCAGGCGCACAACCTCTGCAGTCGTTATATCCATTTTTTTGGTGATCATCTTTGACCTCTTCTTCACCACGCTGTTTTATTATTTCACATGAAAAGAGATAGGGAAGACTTGTGGATTATGCCATAGAGGTGACAGGGCTCAAGACGAGATACGGTGACCGGGAGGTGCTGAAGGGCCTCACCTTTGCCATACCTAAAGGGAAGACCACTGTTATACTCGGAGGCAGCGGCTGTGGCAAGAGCACGCTCCTGAAGCATCTCATAGGACTGCTCAAACCCACTGACGGCAGCATCAAGATCATCGGCAGGGAGATTACGCGCCTGACCGAGCAGGAGATGGATGTGGTGCGCAGGAAGATGGGAGTGCTGTTTCAGGGGTCTGCCCTGCTCAATTCACTCACTATAGCTGAAAATGTTGCCCTGCCTATCAGGGAGCATACCAGGATTAACGATGCTACAATCCAGATTATGGTGCGCATGAAGCTTGACCTGGTCGGTCTTTCGGGGTTTGACCGTTTCTATCCGTCCCAGCTTTCGGGCGGCATGAAAAAGAGGGCCGGCCTTGCAAGGGCCCTGGCGCTTGACCCTGAACTGCTCTTCTTTGATGAACCCTCTGCAGGGCTTGATCCGGTCACTGCTGCCGGTCTTGATGAACTGATCATTAAACTGCAGAGGGCCTTCAGGATGACGATTGTAGTGGTTACACATGAACTTCCGAGTGTTTTTGCGATTGCTGATTATGTTATCATGCTCGACAAAGGGCAGATTCTCTTTTTTGGCCCTCTTGAGGATCTCAGGAATTCAGACCATCCCCGTATCAGGCAGTTTCTTGAGAGAAGGTGGGAAGAGGAAGAATACTCTCCGGAGGATTATTTCAGGATGATTGCCGGGGATTGATATCTCATAAGAATATATGAGGGGGAGATGTGAGAGAAGAGATTAAGGCTGGACTGATTATTGTCGTATCCATGCTTCTGCTTACTGCACTGATAATTCTTGTCGGCGGCTCGCAGTTTCTTGACAAATTTGATCCTTACTACATAAAGGTGAAGAATGCAGCAGGTCTTGAGCCTGGCGCGCAGGTAAAGCTCGGGGGCGTAAGGGTCGGGCGCGTGGTAAGCGTCAGGGAGCCGCAGCAGGCCGGAGAGTCAGTGCTTGTGGAGATCGGCATCAAACAGGGCAAGCCGATCTATAAAGGGACAAAGGCGTCTATAACGCAGGTGGGATTTGTGGGCGATATCTATCTGCTTCTTTCTGTTAAGGATACGGTTAATGAACTGATCAGGGTGGGCGAGGTTATTCCGTCAGAGGAAGTGGTTGATTTTGCGGTCCTAATGTCAAAGGCTGAAGTTCTGTCAACATCTCTCGATACACTTATCAAGGATGTGAACAAGGTCTTCAGCCCCCGGAATCTAAAACAGGTTGAATCACTTCTGAGCAACTCCAATACGGCGATTGTGTCGGTAACGGCCAATATTGACAAAATGACCTCTGACGTTAAGAAGACTGCGGACAAACTATCGGCGCTGCTCAATGAGTTTGAAAGTCTTGTCAGCAGCAACAAGGCAGAGTTTGGACGGGTACTGAAAAAGACGCGTGAGGCGATTGAAAGCGCCGAAGGCATGATAGCAGGCATCGAGAGGACATCGAAAACCGTTGATCGTGCAGTTGATCTTCAGTCCCAAAACCTTGATGCGCTATTAAATACGATGACCAGGGCAATAGATGAAATGCAGGATTTGATACATGAGGTAAAGAGCAAACCCTGGAGTGTTATTTATAAGGAGGGAAAGGGTGAGTAATATTATAAGAATAGGGACTATTCTGCTTGGGTTTGCCCTGATCACTGCATGTGCAATGCCCCAGACAAGGATATACAGCCTGCATATGCCGGCAGAATCAAACAGGGCTCAGGTTAGAAAACAGGCGGTCATCACGCTCAGGGTTCAGTCTCCCCGGTATCTTGCACAGCCTTATATAGCTCACCGGATTTCTCCCTACGAGCTGGATATATCGCGGTATGCGAAATGGGATTCTGCCCCGGTTGATATGATAAGGGAGGTCTTCAGGGATTCTCTTTCCGACTTATACCAGAATGTGAGGACTTCCAATTATCTCGCTGAGGGCTCTTATCTGCTTAATATCAGTCTCAACAGGTTAGAGCGGGTTGAGAATTCTTTCGCTGAGCTGGCTTTTGATGCACAGCTCTATTCTGCTGAAAACAGGGAGCTGTATCGTATAGAAGTCCAGAAAAAGGTGCAGATTGACCCAAAGGATCAGGCCGGTCTGGCAAGGGGTCTGAGTGCCGCGCTTTCAGAGGCGGTCAGGGAGGTTTTGGCAGGATTGGGCAGCAGGATATAAACGAATTATATAAAGCTGCTATCAGCAGCAAGGGCGAATGTTAATGATGGGGGCAAGACAGTAAGTTAACTATGTAAGGGGATTTTTCCATAACCCTAATTAAGAGTTGTAGAATTCCGTTTTCCTGTCCTTAAACAGATCATTATACTGGTTCAGTTTCTTGTCTCTGGCCAGAGAAAGATCAATATCCGCCTCCATGAGAATCTCCTGATCAGCTGCTGCCCTTACCAGTATCTCGGCCTTTGGAGATGTTATCTGGCTCTGGCCGATGAAGGTGAGCGGTTCGCCCTCTTTTCTATTCTCAGTGCCGATGCGGTTGGCTGTCACGGCATATACCCTGTTTTCGAGACACCTCACCGGCATTGACTGGGGGCAATAGGGCAGGACGAGATTTGACGGATGCGCTATCACCTCTGCACCCATAAGGGCGAGGGTCCGCGCAGATTCCGGAAAGAACCAGTCAAAGCAGATCATGACGCCTATTTTGCCTATCGGGGTGTCCCAGACCCTAAACCCGGTATCCCCAGGAGTGAAATAGAGGTTCTCTTCAAAAAAGAGGTGGGTCTTACGGTAGCAGCCGATGAACCCATCAGGCCCTGTCAGCGCTGCTGAATTGTAAAACGTGCTTCCGTCTCTTTCAGGCAGGCCGGCAACAATGTAGATGCCTTTCTCCCGTGAGAGGGAGACAAGGAATTCAGTCGTTTCTCCATCAGGGACAGGCTCGGCAAGGTCCGTTACTTCCTTGTTTGAGACAAACTGGTAACCGGTTGCAAAAAACTCCGGCAGAACAAGGAGATCCATAGATACAGCGCTCACTTCGCTCCAGACCTTATCGAAATTTGCCTTCTTGTTTCCGAAGTGCGTATTGAACTGAAAAAATCCGGCCTTCATGCAGATACATTACCATTGAGGACTGACTCAGAACAAGCAAACAGGCCGGCAAATCTCAAGGTCAATCTGCTTTGACAAGCTTTTTGAGGGCGTGCTACAATTTAGCGTTTTCCTGAATATCGGCGCATAGAGGGAGTACGTATCTTGAATCTGAAGAAGATCGAAAAGGGTATCAGACTTGTTATTGAAGGCATAGGCGAAGACCCTGAAAGGCCCGGAATGAAGGGCACTCCCGCAAGGGTGGCAGCGATGTATAAAGAGATATTTTCCGGCCTCTCAACACCGACGGAAGAGATCCTCCTGCCGATTGAGGGTGAGACACATGAGGAGCTTGTTCTGTTGAAAGATATTCCCTTCTATTCAGTCTGTGAGCACCATCTGCTGCCGTTTATCGGAAAGGCACATGTCGCCTATATCCCTGGCGCCGGCAGGATTGCAGGAATCGGAGAGCTTGCAAAGGCCCTTGAAGTATTTGCCAAGAGGCCTACAGTGCAGGAACGGCTTACTGCTCAGGTGGCAGACCTTCTGATGGAACGACTCAAGCCAAAGGGCGCCATGGTGATTGTTGATGCTGAACATCTCTGTCTTTCGATGCGAGGGCTGAAGAAATCAGGGGCTCGGACAGTCACCTCTGCAGTCAGGGGTATCTTCAGATCAAAGGAATCAACCAGGCAGGAACTGCTGGAGCTTATAAAGAAGAACGATTAATCAAGGAGGAAGTATGTCGGCAAAGATCATCAGCGGCACTGAAGTGGCTGCACAGATACGAGAAGAACTGAAGAAGGAAGTCTCCGGGATGAAGGAGAAGGCCGGTGTTGTTCCCGGACTGGTTACGATACTTGTGGGCCATAACCCTGCCTCTGTCAGTTATGTAACTGCAAAGCAGAAGGCAGCGCACGAAATAGGGTTTCATTCGATCCAGGACGATCAGCCTGAGGATATTTCTGAAGCTGATCTTCTGAGGCTGATCGAGAGATATAATAATGATCCGAAGATCCATGGCATACTGGTGCAGCTTCCGCTGCCGAAGCATGTTGACGAAAAGAAGGTGCTCAATGCCATTAACCCTGACAAGGATGTTGATGCATTCCACCCGGTCAATGTGGGCCGCCTCATGATCGGCGGCAGCGAGGTGAAGTTCCTGCCCTGCACCCCCGCCGGCATACAGGAACTGATCGTGCGCTCAGGCTTTGAGACTTCAGGGGCCGAGGTGGTTGTTGTCGGCCGCTCAAATATCGTCGGCAAGCCGATAGCCAATATTATGCTCCAGAAGGGCAGGGGCGCAAACTCGACCGTCACGATCGTTCATACAGGCACGAAGAATCTGGATGCTCACTGCAAACGTGCGGATATACTTATCGTTGCTGCCGGTGTGCCGGGCCTTGTGAAGCCTGAATGGATAAAGCCTGGGGCCTGCGTGATTGATGTCGGTGTGAACCGCGTTGGAGAGAAGAAGAGTGAAAAGACCGGCAAGATGGTCCCTGTTCTGAAAGGCGACGTTGACTTTGATGCAGCAAAGGAGATTGCCGGGGCGATCACCCCAGTGCCGGGCGGAGTGGGTCCCATGACGATCACGATGCTTATGAAAAATACGGTCAAATCCGCTAAACTTTCAGCCGGCTTATAATTCAAGGAGCAGTCATGTCAACAAAGACGCTGAAGTATGAGACTTCGCATGCCATATCCCTTGTCAGGGATATTATGGAAAGATCAGGCCAGAACCTGCTTGCATGTTACCAGTGCCGCAGATGCGCTGCCGGCTGTCCGGTGGGAGAAGAGACAGGAGTTACGCCTGACCGCCTTATCAGGATGATTCTCCTTGGAGAAAAGGAAGAGGCCCTCAATAATCTCCTGGTCTGGCAATGCGTAGCATGTTATACCTGCGGCACCCGCTGCCCAAACAACATTCAGACAGCGCGCATTACCGAAACCCTGAAGCAGATGGCCAAAGAGGCCCACTGCGAGCCACTTAAGCCCCGCATTGCAGATTTTCATGGCTCGTTTATGAAGGCAACCGGTCGGGTAGGCCGTTTCAATGAGATCGAGGCTATGGGCATGTATGAGGCAAAGACTGCTTTTAAGGAACTGAAGAAGGGCGATCTGAAGTCTGTTATTAATGAAATGACCGGCCAGGTAAAACTCGGTATGAGGATGATGAAGAAGAAGAGGATGCATTTTAAGGTAGACAAGGTGAAGAATGTGGCTGAGGTGAAGGCCCTGTACAAGAAATCCGGGCAGGGGAAGGGGGTATGACGATGGAGTTGGCATATTATCCCGGCTGTTCCCTGCATGCATCTTCAGAACTCTATGATATTCAGTGCAGGATGGTATTCAGGAATCTCGGGGTCGAATTGAAAGAGATTGAGGACTGGAACTGCTGCGGAGCGACTGCTGCTGCAAAGACAGATGATTTTCTTGCGATAGCGCTCCCTGCAAGGAACCTTGGTATTGCTGATGCGACCGGCCTTTCCGAGATCATGATACCCTGCTCCTCCTGTTACAGCCGAACCCTCGTTTCACAGAAAAGGCTCTCCTGCGACCCTCAGCTTAAAGATTCGATCAATGCTGAATTGGGCAAAAAGATCGAAGGCGCGATCAAGGTATCAAATATCGTTGAGGTGCTGCGGGCAAAGGTGTCCTCCGGTGAGTTGGCAGAAAAGGCGGCAAAGAAGCTGACAGGGCTTAAGGCCGCATGCTACTACGGCTGCCTGCTTACCCGTTTTCCCTGTGACGTTGAACTGACTGATGACGTCGAAAATCCTCAGGGTATGGAGATTGTCTGCAGGGCTCTCGGCGCTGAAACGGTTGACTGGAGCTATAAGACAGACTGTTGCGGCGCCTCGGCGTCCGTTAATGATGCGGAAGAGTCCCAGCTTCTCATGTCACGGATATTCAGGGATGCGATAGCGCGCGGCGCAAACTGCATTATCTCGACCTGCCCGCTCTGCCAGTTTAATCTCGATGCATACCAGGACGAGGTCGGCAGAAAATACGGCATAACGGAGAGGCTGCCGGTCTATTTCATCACCGAACTCATTGGCCTTTCGATGGGGTTTGACCCTGTCGAGATGCAGGTTGACCGGCATCTGACCGATGCCATGCCGTTGTTAAAGGAGTTGAAACTGATATGAGCCTGCTTTCTAATTCAACAAAACGCGGTTCAGTCCTTATTGTGGGCGGCGGCATCGGCGGTATGCAGGCAGCCCTTGACCTTGCAGACAGCGGGTTTAAGGTGCATATGGTGCAGCGCGACCCCTCCATCGGCGGGGCCATGGTCATGCTCGACAAGACGTTTCCTACAGGCGACTGCGCAATGTGCATGATATCGCCCAAGATGGTAGAGGCTGGCCGCCATCTCAATGTGGACGTTCATACCCTTGCCTCTGTCACGTCTGTCGAGGGAGAGGCCGGTGATTTCAGGGTCAGGGTGAAGCTTGCGCCCCGGTATGTTGATGCCGACAAATGCACCGGCTGCGGAGACTGTGAGATCAAGTGCCCCAAGAAGGTATTAAGCGAGTTTGACCAGAAACTCGGACAGAGAAAAGCGGTGTACTCACTCTTTCCGCAGGCAGTGCCGAATACACGGGCAATAGATGCAGGCCAGTGCCTCTGCCTTAATGATCCGGACAGAAAACGCTGCCGTCTCTGCGAAAAGGCATGCAAGGCAGATGCGATCAATTATGAGGATAAAGGCAGTGAGATAGAACTGAATGTTGGCGCCATCATCCTGGGGCCCGGTCTTGACCGGTATAATGCACAGGTGAGGCAGGAACTCGGTCTTGGCCGGTGGCCAAATGTGGTCTCCTCGATCCAGTTCGAACGCATTCTCTCGGCCTCCGGCCCGTATAAAGGTGTCGTGCAGAGACCCTCTGACCAGAGACACCCGAAAAAGGTGGCCTGGATTCAGTGTGTCGGCTCCCGGGACAACCGGAATGCGAACCCCTGGTGTTCATCAGTCTGCTGCATGTATGCCACAAAGCAGACGATCGTCGCAAAGGAGCATGACAAAAATATTGAGCCGACTATCTTCTATATGGATCTGCGGGCATTCGGCAAGGACTTTGACAAGTATGTTGAACGGGCAAAGAATGAATACGGGGTCAGGTACCAAAGGGCCATGGTCTCGGCTGTGCGGGAAGATCCCGGCACCGGAGATCTGCTGCTCAAGTACGCTGCAGAGGACGGCAAACTCGTTACAGAGAGCTTTAATATGGTTGTTCTCTCTGTAGGAATCGAGCCCCACTGTGATGCAGAGCAGTTCGCAAAGACCTTTGGTATAGAGACCAATGAGTATCTGTTTGCAAAAACATCACCTTTCACGCCGGTCAGGACATCCCGGGACGGGGTATTTGTGACAGGCACCTATCAGGGCCCAAAAGATATTCCGGATACTGTTATGCAGGGAAGCGCGGTTGCCGGAACTGTTATGGCCCTGCTTGCCGAGGCAAGGGGAACGGAGACAATCGAGAAGGAACTGCCGCCGGAGAAGGATGTCTCTGGTGAGGCGCCGAGGATCGGCGTCTTTGTCTGCCACTGCGGCACGAACATCTCGTCAACGGTAAATATTGATGAGGTGGTAAGTGCGGTAAAGGATCAGCCGGGAGTCACGTATGTGACCAATACGATATATGCCTGTGCCCAGGACAATCAGGACATGATCAAGCAGACGATTAAAGACCAGAATCTAAACAGGGTTGTGATTGCGTCCTGCACGCCCCGTACTCATGAGAAGCTCTTTCAGGAGACGATCCGCGAGGCAGGCCTGAACAAGTATCTCTTTGACCTTGCAGACATACGCGAGCAGTGCTCCTGGTGCCACAAGGGACAGAATGAGGTCGCAACGAAGAAGGCCATAGGCATTGTGAAGATGTCTGTCGCAAAGTCGAGGCTGCAGGAGCCGCTTCATAGCGAGACGGTCGGCGTGACGCCTGCCTGTCTGATTATCGGAGGCGGGATCGCCGGAATGACTGCGGCGCTCTCCCTTGCTGATCAGGGCTTTCCGGTGCATATCATCGAAAAGGATAAGGAGTTGGGCGGTCTGGCAAGGAATGTTTATCGGACGCTTGAGGGTCTTGATGTCCAGGAGTTTCTGAAAGACCGGATCGAGGCTGTCAGGGAGCATCCCCAGATTACAGTGCATACGGGTGTTGAGGTCAGGAAGACCGACGGGTTTGTCGGCAATTTCATGACGACCCTGACTGACGGAGGCACGGTTGGGCATGGCGCGGTCATTCTCGCAACAGGAGGCGTTGAATACGAGCCTTCGGAATACCTGTATGGACAGAGTAATAAGGTCATAACGCAGCGGCAGCTCGAAAAGAGGATTGCTGATAATGAGACCGTTAAGGCAGGGGAGCGCTGCATAATGATCCAGTGCGTTGGATCGCGCGAAGAGCCGAATCAGTACTGCTCGCGTATCTGCTGCCAGGATGCGATCAGAAATGCAGTTGCGATAAAGGAGCGGAATCCCGCTGCAGAGGTCGTGATTGTGTACCGTGACGTCAGGACATATGGGCTTCGCGAGGACTACTATAAGAAAGCGCGGGATCTTGGCGTCATCTTTGTTAGGTATGAGGTTCACAATAAACCTCGGGTGGAGCAGTCAGGAGACAGGATAACTCTGAAGACCTGGGATTATATGCTCGGCAAAGAGATCGCCATTGATGCTGACTGGCTCGTGCTTTCGACCGGTTTGAGGCCGCATCCGACAACCGAACAGATCGGCGCCATGTACAAGGTGACGAGGAATCCTGACGGCTATTTCCTTGAGGCACATGTCAAGCTCCGCCCTGTTGATTTTCCCAGCGAGGGTCTTTTTGTCGCCGGGCTTGGCCATGCGCCAAAGAATATTGATGAGACCGTCGCACAGGCGCTTGCTGCTTCAGGCCGCGCAGGCGTAATCCTCTCACACGAGCGGCTTGCCGTATCCGGAATCATCGCAAAGCACAAGCGTGAGCTCTGCATGTCATGCCTGAGCTGCCTGAGGGTCTGCCCGTTTGGGTCGCCGTATATCGGCGAGGATGGAAAGATATCGCATAATGAGGTCAAATGCATGGGATGCGGCATCTGTGCCGGCATATGCCCTGCAAAGGCATTTCAGGTGAATAACTTCCGTGACGACCAGATCATTGCGATGATTGATGCAGCGGTTGAGTCAGAGGCCGGAGTGGTGAATTAAATGAAGAGAGAGGAGACAATAGATGGCTGATGTTGCAGAAGTGACGAAGCAGGCAGCAGCTTCGTCCATAGAGAAGCCTCACGATATACCTGAAGCATGGGAGCCTAATCTCCTTGCCTTTGCATGCCACTACTGCGCATTTGCCGCTGCTGATCTCGCAGGCGTTATGAGGCTTTCGTATCCGCCGAATGTGAAGATCATCCGGCTTCCCTGCACAGGCAAGCTCGACCATATCCATGTACTGCGGGCCTTTGAGCGGGGCATAGACGGAGTTTTTGTGGCCGGTTGACTGGTTGGCCAGTGCCATTACCTGGAAGGTAATAAGTTTGCAGCCCGGAGGATAGAGTACGTAAAGAAGCTCATTGCAAAGGTAGGCATAGACCCGGCAAGGATCGAGATGTACAACCTATCGGCAGCACAGGGGCCGCGATGGGCCGAGATCTGCACCACGTTTACCGAGAAGATCAGGAACATGGGCCCGTCTCCGATCTGGTTTGCCAAACATAAGGATCAAGAAAAGGAGTGATTAGACAATGATTGTAGGCCAGCAGAAGCCGTTTGATGAAATCTGGGAGATGGTCAGGGGTTTTAAGAGGATTCTTGTGTATGGCTGCAACACCTGTGTCGCGATCTGTCATGCAGGCGGCGGCAAGGAGGCAGAAATGCTCGCTTCGATGCTCAGGATGAAGGCGTCTCAGGAGGGTCTTGATATGCAGATAGACAATGCTGCGATCGAGCGCCATTGCGAACCGGAGTTTTTTGAGCCGCTTGACGAGAAGGTCAGGACGTATGACCTTGTGCTCTCCACAGCATGCGGGGTTGGCGTTAATTTTCTGGCTGACCGTTTGGGCGGAAGCATCCCTGTCTATCCGGGTATCAATACGACCTTCTATGGCGGGGTTCCTGAGGCAGGTTTTTTTGTGGAGCTCTGCGGCGGATGCGGCAACTGCATCCTTCATCTTACCGGAGGCATATGCCCGATAGTACGATGCTCCAAGTCTCTGATGAATGGCCCCTGCGGAGGCACCGACAAGGGCAAATGTGAGGTGAGCAGCGAGACAGACTGTGCATGGTATCTGATCGTGGAGCGGATGAAAAAGCTCGGCACGCTCGAAAAGCTCTTTGAACTTCAGCCGCCGCGAGACTGGTCAACCGGAACTCACGGAGGGCCGCGCCGGGTGTCGCTTGAGCATATCAGGGCATATGAAGCAGAGCAAGAACAACAAGCAACGGAGGGTAAATAGATGAAGTCTGGCAGCAACCTTGAACGGGTAATAGCAAGCGGCGTACCTGCAGTTACGGCAGAACTTGGCCCTCCGATGTCGGCTGATCCCCATGAAGTCATCAAGAAGGCAGGCATTCTGAAAGGGTTTTGTGATGCAGCAAATATAACGGATTGTCAGACAGCAGTAGTCCGCATCTCAAGCATAGCAGCAGCCTTTATTGCGCTTCGCGAGGGCCTCGAGCCTGTGATGCAGATGACCTGCCGGGATCGTAACAGAATAGCGATGCAGGCTGATCTCCTGGGCGCAGCAGCCCTGGGACTCAAAAATTGCCTCTGTATTGCGGGGGATCATCAGAAGTTCAGTGCAGCAGGAAGACTGAAGGGACATCCAGGGGCAAAGAATGTGTACGACGTAGACACCAGCCAGCTTGTTGCTATCATGAAAAAGATGCGTGATGAGGGTCTGCAGCAGGGTGGAGACAAACTTGAGGTTGCGCCGAAGTTTTTTATAGGAGCTTCCTGGACGCCTATGGGAGACCCGATGGATTTCAGGCCGTACAATCTCAAGAAGAAGGTTGATGCCGGAGCTGACTTTATCCAGACCCAGGGTATTTATGATATGGAGATCTTCAGGTCACAGATGGAGAAGGCCCGTAATCTTGGCCTGCATGAAAGAACGGCGATCCTTGCAGGTATTATCGTGCCGAAGAGCGCAATGATGCTCAAATATATGGACTCCTCAGTTGCAGGCGTAACTGTGCCTAAGCCGCTCATAGACCGCATGCTCAAGGCAAAGGAGGCTGCAGGAGAGGACAAGAAGAAGATGAAGGAGCTGCAGGAGCAGGAAGGCATCAAGATAACGGTTGAGCTTGTTCAGCAGGCACTCGAGATCCCCGGCATCAAAGGCGTCCATATCCAGGCGATCGAATGGGAGACCGCCATGGAGCCTATCGTCAAGGCTGCTGGGCTCTATCCGAGGCCGGCCTTTTCAGAGGCATAGACACATGGAGGCGATGACGACCCCAGGGGTCTCACAGGTATTTTTTTTGGAGATAGATCCTAAGGGCTGTGTATCAGATCTTGCGGGAAAAAAGTCCTGAAAACCAAGATTTGATTATTATAATGCTGTGTTGACTGCTACGAAAGGAACTCCTTTGTATTCATATACGTCTTCCAGCGGTTATGCATCCAGAGATACTGCTCAGGATATTTCCGGATGATGGATTCCATCTCTTTTGTCATCTCAGTTGTAAGGCGGAAAATCTCGGTCTTTTCGCTGTCGTGATCACCCGGCCATATAGGATCGGAGACAAACCCATCATACCTTCCACCTCCTGTTATGCAGCAGGCTACTACCACAATAGGCCTCCTATGGGTAATGGCAAGTAGCGCCGGAACAGGGGTGGCTGTTGCCTTTTGTCCGAAGAAATCCACTGCAATTCCCTTCATTGTACTCTGATCCGGAAGCATGCCGATGGAACGCCCGGCCTGAAGGGTTTTCTGAAGAACAAAAAATGCATTGCGTTTTGGAATCATAATCTGGCCCGTTTCGGTTCTCGACTGGTACAAAAGCCGTTCCAGTCGCTTGTTGTCGAGAGGTCTGGCCACGACCGTAAGGGGGATGCCGACCAGTGCGCTCACATGAGGGAGAAACTCCCAGTTTCCGATATGAGGCGTAACGAAGATGCAGCCGCCGGATTCATCATGTACTCTTTTCGCTTTTTGGAAGAGCTGCTCAAGACCGTCTGAACTCTCCCTGATCCTCTGGAGGGCATCAGGCCCGGTAAAGACGAGACGGAATTTGGCAAATTCCAGAAAGGTCATGATGATGGACGAGAAACTCTCACGCGCAACAGTCTCCACTTCTTTCGGCATCTTATTTGGGAAGGCTCGGGCAACATTGGTTACTGCTATTTTCCGCCGCCGCGAGACAATGAGAAAGAATATGCTGCCAAGAAGACTGCTCAGTACTCGTATAAATGGATAAGGTATGAACCTGGCAATAAAGAACAGCGACGCAGCTGCGCTATACTCGACAATCTGAAGCAATTCACTTTTGGTCTTTTTTTTATGCTGTCTTGAAGTAGAAAGCATAGAAAAGAGCCGGCCGGTACGGGATCGGTTCCACGCCCGGCTCATATGTGCAGATCCGGCAGGGCAGTTTTTTTCATAGACACGTGTTTGCCGATTCTGTCCCGTAATCGGGATCAGGAGTTCGGCAGCCTTCAATTCGATGGCAGAGAGGTCTTTCGACTGCCATTTGTCTGATTTTACGGCTCAAGGCTGCCATGATCTGGTGCATCAGTCGGTCTGAATGCCAATGCGCTGCCGGCAACTCACTAATGCTCCCCCAATCCTGGGACAAGGTTTTCGGCTGCCGTCTCAATCACAATAGATGAAGATTGGCCGCCCACGCCGTAGCTCACAGACATAAATGCGCCTGTTCTGCATTGCTGCTGCATTTCAGATATCTTAAGAGCAGAGAATTCAGGCTCTGTCCCGCTGAAATTCAGCGTTGCAGGGACAATGCCTTCAGAGGCTGCCTTGATGCCAAGGATGATCTCGCCAATATCGCTTGCTGCGCCGAGGTGGCCTGTGTAGGGCTTCATGCCGCAGAGCGGAACAGAGATTCTTCCGCCATCAAGCAGCCTTGAAAATGAGGCAAGTTCGGAGCGGTCACCCTTCTGCGTCGCGCTTCCGTGGGCTATGATGAAGCCGAGCATTTCGGGACTGTATTCAGCATCTTCAAGCGCAAGCTCCATTGAGCGGCTGCTCACCGCATCCGCCACTGCAAAGCCCTTACCGGAGACAAATTCATTGTAATTGGCAACCCCCCTGATTCTGCCGAGTATTCTCGCTCCACGCCGCTTTGCATGGCCATAAGACTCCAAAAAGAGCGCGGCGCCTCCTTCCCCGGGGATGAACCCGTCTCTGCGCCGGTCAAAAGGACGGAATGAATGCACTCCTGAACGGCATCGGGAGAGAATGCCGATACGATAGAGTTCGAATAGCGGCACCTCATTGACCCAGCTGCCATAGCCGACCGCAAGGGCAACATCGGCCCTGTTTTGGCGTATGCTTCTGGCAGCAAGCTCAATGGACTGTCCACCCCAGGGGGAAAGGCTCGCCAGGCTGGTATTGGGCCCCATGAATTCAAAGGCAGCAGAAAGAAAGCTGAAGAGATTATTCTGAAGTGATTCGAGAAGGAAAAAAGGATTTACCTTGTCTATGGCTGCGCTGTTGAGCCGCGCATGATCAAAATGGCCGTCCCTGAGAGCGTCTGTTGCTGCGGGATGCATAAATTCATACCCCACCTTTGTATAATCGCCTGATGCAATATAGAGCGCCCTGCGTCCTGGGGGCACTTCTCCAAGCGGAAAACCGGCATCTGATACAGCTTCGTATGCAGCAAGAAACCCATATACAGCGCTTCTGTTGAGGAATTTTACCTGGCCGATCAGTTTTGGGGGCAGATCTCCGGGCATGGCAGCCTCTTTGATCCGGCCCCGGTAATGCATTGCATCATGACTTCCTTCAAGGGAACCGGCTGATATGCCGGTCTCCTCAGCGCGCACCTTCTGCCAGTTGCTGTTACAGCCGCTGCCCAAGGGCGTCAGGAGGCCTGTTCCTGTTATGACAACGTCCCTCTCTTCGATCATGGCAATCTGCCCTCTCTCATGAGAACTGAAAAGAATCGCCGCTGTTCGTGAGGGTCTTCAATATCAGAAAGCAATATCAGTTCACCCTCGAACTCGACAACGATCTTCTTCACCCCTTTTACCGTACCGACTGCAGAGTATCTGTGAGTATCCTCAGTCTGGCCGGCGAGTCTGGTCACCTCGAACTCGACCTGGTCACCGGGCAGGGCAAAGCGGTAAAAACTGCATTTGAGCACCCGGCTGATAAGGAACCAGTTTTCGAAATCGGACGATGCCGCCACGAGCCATCCGGTGAGCTGCGTGATCGCCTCAAGAAGCATAACACCCGGCATGATAGGATTTCTGGGAAAGTGAAACTCAAGGAAGTCCTCAGTCATCGAAACATTCTTGATGCCCCGGATGCACTCATCCTTCTGCAACTCTATAATATGATCAATTAAAAGATAACGCATGCTGTCTCAGTTCTCCTCACGAATAGCGCTCCTCATCCCTTTGTTTTCCGCCACCATAACGACCGAGGCTATTGCCGTATGTTCCGTATGGGAAATGGATACCGTTTGCTGGTATATCCCCTTTCTTCTGCTGATCGAGGCAGCCCAGCCGCTGAGTGAAATCCCCGGCATCCCTGATGGGTGTCGTGTTATCTCGATCTCCTTGAGGCAGTGGCCCATGCCGGCAGAGGAGAGGCCGAGCCCCAGAGCTTTCAGACATGCCTCTTTTGCTGCAAAGCGGCCGGCAAAATGAAGCTCGGCATTCTTTTGGCCGTAACAGTAATGCCGCTCGCCTTCGGTAAAGGTATCCGCAATAAAATCGGCGTTTCTGCATGCTATATCCCGAAAGCGCGCGATCTCCACCATATCCACTCCCTGATGGATCTGCATCATGAGACGCTCATGCCTCCGTCTATAGATATAGCCTGGCCGCAGATATAATCGGAAAGACCTGAAGCAAGGAATGCCACCATGGCTGCTATATCAGCAGGAGCGCCATATCTTCCTGCCGGTATTGATTTGAGGATCGCGTCTCCCGCGAGCTTCCGCACCCTGCGGCTCATATCGGTTTCGATCATGCCGGGCAGCACAGCATTAACCTGTATGCCTTTTCCCGAAAGCTCGACTGCACAGGCCCTTGTAAAGGAGAGGAGCCCGCCTTTGGCAGCGGCGTAGTTGGACTGGCCCCGTCCGCACTTGATCGCGCCTATGGAGGAAATATTGATGATCTTGCCTGCGTGCTGCGGCATCATTATTTCGGCTGCGAACTTTGTGCAGAGAAAAGCTCCCTTCAGATTAAGATCAAGCACTTTGTTCCAGTCCTGCAGCTCCATGCTTAAAAGCAGCATATCCTTTATGATGCCCGCGTTATTGACGAGGATATCGAGCCGCCCGTATGCTTCCCTGACATGGGCAAAAAGGGCCTGCACAGCATCCAGGTCCGCAATATCCGCCTTAAACGCCTCTGCGTCGCCACCGGCCTCACGGATTTCGGCGACCACGGCATTGGCCTTTTCCTCTGACTTGTGATAATTGACGATCACCCTTGCCCCTGCTGCTGCAAGTGTCTTGGCGCACTCCCTGCCTATGCCACGCGAGGCTCCTGTAATGAGCGCTGTCTTGCCTGAGAGATCCAGTGCTATACTCATAAGATCATATCCTCTTGTCTGCCGCTCTGTCCTGCGGGTATTTTTTTACGATGATTGATGCATTCTGCCCGCCAAAGCCGAAAGAATTCGAAAGCGCCGCATGCACAGACTTCTCTCTCATGTTGATCGGAACATAGTCGAGATCGCATTTCGGATCGGGATGGATAAGGTTTATTGTCGGATGTATCTGATCATGCCGAACGCTCAACACGGTATACACAAATTCAGGGCCACCGGAGGCTGCCAGCAGATGCCCTATCATGGATTTGCTCGAACTGATCGCAAGCTCGCCTGCATGCGTCCCAAATACATGTTTTATCGCCATAGTCTCTGCAGCGTCATTCAGTTTTGTGCTGGTGCCGTGAGCATTTATGTAATCAATTGCCTGAGGTTCCATTGCTGCGTCCTTCAGCGCAAGCCGCATGGACTGTGCAGCTCCTGAGCCTTTAGGATGAGGCGCTGTCACCTGATATGCATCCATGGAAGAGGCGTAGCCCGCAACTTCTGCATAGATCCTGGCGCCCCGCCTGATCGCATGTTCTTCCTCTTCCAATACCGCAAAGCCTGCGCCTTCACCCATCACAAGCCCTGACCGCTTCCGGTCAAACGGTCTGCAGGATAAAAGCGGATCATCAGCCGAGACTGAGGCCGCACCGAGCAGAACGAAGAAAATCAGCCCCACAGGATTCAGCATCGAGTCTGAGCCTCCGGCTATCATAATGTCTGCATCGCCTCTCTGTAATGCCCTGAATCCTGTGCCGATCGCCTGCGTGCCTGATGCACATGCAGTGGTAATGGTGCAGTTCATGCCGTGAAACCCGAAGCGCTCTGCAAGCAGGGATGCAGCCCTGCTTGCATTGTTCCTCATGAGCGAGGCTGCATGCACCTCTCTGTATTGCTGCCCAAAACGAATAAGATCGAATCTGCCGTCTTTGCCGATCCATCGGTGAATATCCTCAAGGCGGTTTATGCCCAGGCCAGAGGCAAAGGATATACCGTAACGGCCGTGCCTGTCTTTCATATCAGCAAGACCTGCATCTTTCAGAGCAGATCGTGCAGCCCAGAGGCTGAAGAGCGTCCTGCGTTCTGCCTGCTCTGCTGCATCTTCAGGGAACTCTGCAAGGATTCGCTTCCAGTCACTATCCTGCAGCACACCGGCTGCCTCAATAGAGGAGCCTTCTGCTTCAGGAAAGTCAAAGCGTCTGATTCCGGAGACCCCTGCAAGCAGACTCTCCCAGTTGGCCGCGACAGTCAGTCCGAGAGATGTTGCAACTCCAAGCCCTGTCACAACAACCTTTCTCATGATTTATCTCCAAGGCCCTCGGAAGGCATGCCGCTGTAATAGGCAAACCTGGCCCTGAGTTCCGAAGAATCAACGTTCGGAACATGGCTGAAGATAAGCCGCTCGACAGATGCGATTTCTCTGCCCTCTGCCATGATCTTTGCCTTTCCAAGGGAGTCGCGCCTCGAGGTCGAGAGGAGTTCTGCGTGAATCTCTGCAGTGAAGCCAGGCCGCAGATCAGCAGGCAGGCGCACTTCCTGCACCAGGGACATGATAGCTGAGAGCCTGAAATCATGAGAATAGATGATCAGCCAGCCCAAAAGCTGTGCCATAGCCTCAAGGCAGATCACCCCCGGCAGAACTGCTTTCTTCGTAAAATGCCTTCTGAAGAACTCTTCAGAGAGGGGAAACGCCTTTGTCCCGATGATTGACTTGCCTTTTTCGATATTGATTACCCGGTCATAGTATAAGAAGCGCATGAGATCGTCCTATGGCACCGCTTCGATGATGATCGAAGCAGCCTGGCCTTCATAACTCCGGCAGTTCACCATGATTCTCCGGACATCCTTTATCAGGGGTCTGCCGATGACCAAACCGAGTTCTGCAGATATCTGGGTTGCAGGCTCAGAATCGGCACGCAGCACCGGCGGTATTATACCCTTTCTCATTATCTGCATCCCGACAATGATGTCAGAAGCCGGAGCGCCGGCCAGGAGATTGCCGAATGCCGCCTTTGAGGAATATACGGGAATCACATCCTTGTTGATCCGGAAGGCGTCAATGATCGCCTCTGCCTCGTTTTGATCGCCAAAATGCGTGCCGTCTCCGTGTGCGATGATCAGATCAATATCAGCCGGCTGCAGGGATGCCGTATCGAGTGCCCGTCGCATCGCATTGCCGATTGCGCGCGAGGAAGGAGCAGGTTGATCCTGCATAGGTTCACATGCGTGGCCATATCCGCTGATCATGGCAGAGTAGGGTGCACCGCGCCTGTCTGCTGAATCCCGAAGTTCGAGGGTTATCATGCCTGCGCCTTCACCAAGCAGGGTTCCTTTATTGTCCCTTCCAAAGGGAACAAGTGCTGCATCGTCAGCACCTGAACCGGTCCCCGCTACTGCTGACAGATGCAGACGCGCGAGGCTGAGCGGAGAGATCTTCTCACTCACCCCGCCCGAGATGACCGCCTTTGCCCTCTGCTCGAAGACCGTCCGCATAGCCTCGGTCAGAGCCTGAGTTCCAGAATCAGCATGCGGGCAGAATACCGCATTTTCTCCACGGATGTTAAGGTCTATGCCGACCTGGCAGAAGGTTATATTATTCAGCATCGAAAGCGGCCAGAGAGGATATATCTCGCGGTATCCTTCTGCATAAAATGAAGGGTAGACGATCTGACCATCCGGGCCGATAGATTTCATTACAGCTGGAAGCATATCTTCTGTACGGTAATCAACCATGCCCATGCCGGCAAAATAACCGATTTCCTCAGGAGCGAACCCTGCCCGGTCAAGACCTGCGTCGTTATAGGCATGCCGGGACGCCATCAGCAAGAGGTATGCATGGGTGTCCATGATACGGGAATCCCGCGGATGGATGCCGAGGGAATCGGGATCAATCTTTCCCACTTCTGCCGCGACTCTGCAGGTAAACCCACCTGCATCGAATCCTGAGATCGGTCTGAGACCGCTCCTTCCGGAGGAGATAGCGTCCCAGTTTTCCTCCGGCGTTTTGCCCAGGGAAGTTACCAGGCCTGATCCGGTGATCACAACCTGCTCAGACATCTTCATTCTTCGTAGGCCCCGATGCAGAGACAGGCATTTTGCCCTCCAAATCCGAATGAGTTCGAAAGCGCCCTGCGGTATGGCAAATGCCTCGCCTCGCCCGGCACATAATCGAGGTTGCACTTGGGGTCCCGGTTCTCATAATTTATGGTCGGCAGTATAAGCGACCGGTGCATGCCCATGAGAGTCAGGATGCATTCAATCGCACCTGCCGCAGCAATGGTATGCCCCAACATTGATTTATTGGAGCTGACCGGCACTGAAGCAGCCCTGTCCCCAAAGATCCTTTTGATCGCGAGCGTCTCGACAAGGTCATTCTGCAGAGTGGATGTGCCGTGGGCATTTACGTAGTCAATATCATCTGACGACAGTCCGGCATCCTCAAGCGCACCGGCCATTGCAAGGAATGCGCCTTCTGCCTTTGGATGAGTATCTGTTATCCGGTATGCGTCTGCAGAAGAGCCGTATCCCAGGATTTCTCCCA
>CAYUNK010000027.1:0-30107 GCA_964446125.1 uncultured Nitrospiraceae bacterium
TCTGCCCATATCCCCTTCTTCCCTATCCCGGAATATACGAATTCCCTGTACCGCTATTGAAAAATAGTAATGCAACCATTGGGAAAAGTAAAGAGGGAAGATATGGTATAATCTCCGCTATGGCAAACGAACAGAATAAAGTAATTTACTCCATGGTGGGGGTCAGCAAGTTCCATAACAAAAAGCAGGTGCTCAAAGACATCTACCTTTCCTATTTCTATGGCGCAAAGATCGGCGTACTCGGGCTGAACGGCTCGGGTAAAAGCTCGCTTCTCCGCATACTGGCAGGTGCAGACAAGGACTTTCTGGGCGAGACGGTTCTGTCTCCCGGTCATACTGTCGGTTTTCTTGAGCAGGAGCCCATGCTTGATGATACAAAGACTGTGCGGCAGATTGTTGAGCAGGGAGTTCAGGAGACGGTTGACCTGCTGAATGAATACAACTTGATCAACGAGAAGTTCGCCGAGCCGATGTCTGATGATGAGATGAACAGGCTGATCGAACGGCAGGGAAAGGTACAGGAAAAACTTGATATTCTTGATGCCTGGGACCTTGACAGCCGCCTTGATATGGCGATGGATGCCCTGCGCTGTCCTGCCCCGGATACGTTGGTAAAGATTCTCTCAGGAGGAGAGAGGAGGCGCGTTGCCCTCTGCAGACTGCTTCTTCAGAAGCCGGATATACTTCTGCTTGACGAGCCGACCAACCACCTTGACGCCGAGTCTGTTGCATGGCTTGAACATCACCTGCAGAACTATGCCGGAACCATTATTGCCGTGACCCATGACCGGTATTTCCTTGATAATGTTGCGGGCTGGATTTTAGAGCTCGACCGTGGACAGGGAATACCCTGGAAAGGCAATTATTCCTCATGGCTTGACCAGAAACAGAACAGGCTTAAGCAGGAGGAGAAGTCCGAGACCGAACGGCAGAAGACCCTCCAGCGCGAGCTTGAATGGATCAGGATGTCGCCCAAAGGCAGGCATGCCAAGTCCAAGGCGCGCATCACTTCATATGAAATGCTGCTTCAGCAGGATATGGAGAAGCAGTCTAAAGAGATGGAGATATTTATTCCGCCGGGCCCCAGGCTCGGCAATGTTGTGATAGAGGCCGACAGGGTGGCCAAGGCGTATGGAGAGAAGAACCTTGTTGAGGATATGACCTTTTCTCTTCCGCCCGGCGGTATAATAGGCGTTATCGGCCCCAATGGCGCAGGAAAGACGACCCTGTTTCGGATGATAACGGGCAAGGAAAAGCCGGATTCAGGCGAGATCAGGATCGGCGATACGGTGAAGCTTGCGTATGTTGACCAGTCGCGGGACGCGCTCGACCCGAACAAGTCCATCTGGGAGGCGATATCTGACGGCCAGGATACTGTGCAGATAGGCAACAGGGAGGTGAACTCCCGCGCCTATGTCGGCAAGTTCAATTTTTCGGGCCAGGACCAGCAGAAGAAGGTGAGCCTGCTCTCAGGCGGGGAGCGCAACCGTGTGCATCTTGCCCGTATGCTCAAGGAAGGCGCCAATGTGCTGCTCCTTGACGAGCCTACGAATGACCTTGATGTCAATACCATGCGGGCTCTGGAGGAGGCGCTCGAGACCTTTGCAGGTTGCGCTGTGGTGATCAGCCATGACCGGTGGTTTCTTGACCGTATAGCGACCCATATCCTTGCCTTTGAAGGAGACAGCCGGGTCGTCTGGTTCGACGGCAATTACACTGAGTATGAGGCTGACCGCAGGGCACGCTTAGGGTCTGCTGCTGATCAGCCGCACAGGATCAAATACCGCAGCCTGACGCGGTAGCCCTCCCTGTGTCTGTATGCATGACAGACATTCTGTAAGGCTCGGCTATATCTTCATATGCTGCGCTGCCCTGCTCTGGGCAGGCTCGGGCAATGCAGCCAAGCTGCTTCTTCAGACTGCTGTCACCCCGTTTCAGCTGGTCCAGCTCAGGACAACCCTGGCAGCAGCCCTGCTATTTTTCTTTCTGCTTCTGAGAAGACGTGACCTGCTTAAGATTGCACGAAGCGACCTGCTCTATTTCATCACCCTTGGTTCTGTTCTGGCGGTGATGCTGTTTGCCTATCTATATTCGATCAGCAGGATACATATTGCTGCTGCTGTCCTGCTTCAGTATCAGGCGCCTCTGCTTATCGCACTTTATTCATTCTTTTTTTTTCGGCAACGACTGACAAGAGTCACGGCTGCTGCAATCGTCGGAGCTGTCATAGGCTGCTATCTTATGGTAGGGGCTTATAACCTTAATATCCTTGATATGAATAAGGCAGGTATCCTGTCAGGTCTGGCCTCTGCTGCCGCCCTGGCAGCCTATTCCATCAGGAGCGAATACGGCATGCGAAAATACTCGGCATGGACTGTGCTGTCATATGCGCTTGTGATGGCAGCAGTTGTATGGAATGTTATAGTTGCACCCTTGACAGCCTTTGCAGGTGATTACAGTGCCTCTGTCTGGGGGTGGCTTATCTATATAAGCCTGTTTGGAACGGTTGTGCCTTTTGGCCTTTATAATGAGGGAGTGAAACGTCTTGGTTCCGCACATGCCAGTATTACTGCAACGCTCGAGCCGGTAATGGCAGGGTTCATGGCATTTGCCCTGTTTGGTGAGGCGCTGACACTGTTTCAGTTTGCAGGCGCAGGGCTGGTTATTGCATCTGTGCTGCTTCTTCAGATGCAGAAGGCAAAGGGCGAAGCGGCTGATTCCGGGATTCCTCCGCAGAAAACATAGGGATAGCCTTTCCTTATTATCTGGAGATCATGAGCGATACCCATTTGTCGTCAATGATCTGCTCCTGAAGGCTGAGGCCTGCTGAGGTCATGGCATCTATGACTGCCTGCTCCTGTCCGACAAGCATGCCGGAGAGGATGGCCCGGCCTCCGGGGTTGAGCCTTTCTGACAAGGCAGGGGCTATATCTATCAGTATTTCTGCCAGCAGGTTTGCCGCAATCAGATCGAATCCGGCGCCTGCATCATCTATCGTACCCTGAAGAACTGTAATATTGGCGCAGCTGTTTAACTCTGCATTTCTTTCTGCTGCATCAACAGCAAGCGGATCAATGTCTACTGCTGTAACATGTTCAAACCCCAGCCGTGAGGCCCCTATTGCGAGTATCCCTGTGCCTGTGCCGATGTCCAGAAATGCTTTTCTGCTGCTTATGCGGGCAGTACGCTCCATCAGGCTGAGGCATGTCCGGGTTGTCTCGTGATGACCGGTGCCGAATACCATGCCGGGGTCTATGATGACAGGGATGCGATCAGTCTCAGGCTGAATCCACGAGGGTATGATGCAGAGGTTTTCGCCTACATCAATAGGTCTGAACCCCTTCTTCCATGTCTCGTTCCAGTCCCTTTCGGGCAGGACATTATGCGACAGGGAGAATGAGGCGTCAAGTCCGGAGGCTTTAAGCACAGGCCTGAACCTGTCGAGCTCGTCGCATAGCGCTTCGGCCGTCCTGTCCGGTTCAAAATAGCCTGAAACCTCTCCATCCAGTTCAACAAAACCTATGGAGCCCATTTCAGACATCTTATTGATGAGCGCATCGCGAGATTCTTCAGCCGGTCTGATACGGATTTCTATATAGGTCATTGATCCGGTCTCCTCTATGGTCAGGCTGCTGCCTCTGGATCTGCCTCAACGTTCCGGATCTTTTCTGCGAGGCTCTTCCAGTTGCAGGAGAAGATGTTCTGCAGCTTTGTATGAATAAAACGGTTTCTTATGGCCCTCTGCCTGTCAGCGTCACCTGCTATGCCGTAGAAGGGCAGCATAATGAAGAAAGCCTCGTCTGTAAAATCCTGGATCGGGGTGAGTAGATCTTCCGGCCTTGTATGGTAGGGATCTTCATTTTGGGCGCATGGTCTGCCGAGCACAATATACTGCCTGCAGGCAACAGGCCGGACAGGATAGATCGAGCAGATGCCGTCTATCAGAAAGGGGCAGGGAGGTTCGGATGACCGGGATGAAAGCTGCTGCTCGAGAGTATCCCGGACAGGCTGCTGCAGCTTTTCTGCTACATACCAGGTGATGCCTGCAAGCTCAAGCGGGTATACCGGGATGTCGGTATTTGTCCTGCAGCAGGCAGCGCATCTTTCCCGGCATGCAGGCCGTTTATTATGTTTTCTTTTCTGTCTGCTGATCGCAATCGAGACGCCTCTGTCTATGACAGCATAAGCCTCAAGCAGCAGGGAAAGCCAGGGAAGCCGCGCCTCATCCTCAGGGAATACAGGCCGGAATACTCTGTCTTTATCAGGGCGTTTCATTAGAATAGTCTTTTCATGCTTCGGGAAGACAGGGCATAACCGTCTGTCTTGTCAGTGACTTACATTAACACAACAGGCAACTATCTGCCAAAGTCAGGCAATAGTAAATCCCTGCAGAGACAGGGCAAAGGCAGTCAGGCAAGAAGGATATCTTTCTGGTCTGTTTCTATTTCCGAAAAGAGGGAGATCCAGTCACCTTTTCGGGTAAGAAGAAAGGGCATTTCCCTGCCGCACTCCTGGCACCTGCGTATCTCGGCTGCCTTGATCCCAAATTCGATCAGTTCTGTTGATATGCCATGGTGAAAGGCTGATTCATATTTATGAATATGGTCCATAATGGCCCTCCTTACGTTATAGAGTACCCGAAAACAGGCAAATAGTCGAGAGCTAAATTGCAATAGCCGGCATAATAAAACAGACGTG
This sequence comes from uncultured Nitrospiraceae bacterium, assembly GCA_964446125.1. GTDB lineage: Bacteria > Nitrospirota > Thermodesulfovibrionia > Thermodesulfovibrionales > UBA6898 > UBA6898. The sequence continues at coordinate 4,699 of CAYUNK010000027.1, forward strand.
ATGAGGCGGCTTGGTCATAAGATATAAGTGTAGCCAAAGCCTTTATCTTTAAGACTTCAATGCCTGTAAGGGCTTGACAAAAAAAAACGTTCTTTGATAGTGTTATCGCAGCCGTCCTGTCAGGATAACAAGCACTAAAGAAAGGGGGAATAATAATGACAAAGGCAGAAATGATCGAAAAGATTGCCTCAGGCGCAGGTCTCAGCAAGGCAGATGCTTCAAGGGCCCTGGATGCATCGCTTGATGCTATTAAGGGCGCATTAAGGAAAGGGCAGAAGGTGACTCTTGTCGGCTTTGGCACTTTCAGCGTAACCAAGAGGAAGGCAAGGATGGGCCGCAACCCCAGAACCGGCCAGGAGATCAAAATCGCGGCCGCAAAGACACCCAAGTTCATCGCAGGCAAGGCGCTGAAGGATGCTATAAAGAAATAGAACTGATATGTTGATAAATTTCGGCCTGAAAGGGACAGACGTATCTGTCCCTTTTTTGATCATTTTCTGAACAGGTCGTTCAGTTTTTTGAGTGCATCTTCCCTGCTATCGGCAGAAGAATCCGGGCTCTCCCTGAAGACAAAATAATCACAGAAATTGGCCTTGTCACGTGACCGCTGAAACTCTGCTTTTGGTTCAGAGCATTTGTTGTGGGCAGACTCTGCATAGAACCGGCAGTTCAGACAGACATGAAGATCTCTGCTGCATGCTGAGCAGACGGTTTTTCTTGAGAAGAACTTATCAACTGTTACTTCCTTCCTGCAGTGGCTGCAGAGCTTCATCTGTTTCCTCCCATGTCCGGCACGAATTCAGTCTCATTATACATATCAATAATAGCCCCCCTTCTGAAAAGGAACCGGTTGTCAATTCCTGAAAGTTCGTGCAGACTCAGGCCATCCTGCAGAAGGGTCGCGCAGGATGGCTGCAGCTAAAAATTAATGCCGAGATCCGGGAAGAGCCCTGTAAGCTGACGGACATTATTGGTCAGCAGAAGAATTCCAAAGGCGATAAGCACAAGGCCGCTCACCAGCATGATGCCCTTCATGTACTTGCGTATCCTGACCGAATAACTCAGAAACGAGTTGAACATCAGTGACGAGAGGAAAAATGGCACAGCAAGGCCCAAAGAATAGACGGCAAGCAGATTAAAGCCGTACGCTGCAGACCCTTTGGAACTTGCATACAGCAGGATCGTGCCCAGGATCGGCCCTATGCAGGGAGTCCATGCCGCCGCAAAGGTCATGCCTACCAGAAAGGTTCCTATATAACCGGCAGGTTTTCCGGTCAGATGGAATTTCCTCTCCCTGATCAGGAAATCGAGCTTGATGATGCCGGAGACAAAAAGGCCGAAAAATATCACCAGAACTCCGCCGATGATCCTGATCCAGTCCTGATACTGCAGGAGAACCCCGCCGATCAGGGAAGAAGATGCGCCGAGCGCTATAAAGATCAGGGAAAAGCCTGCGATGAAGGCGAGAGAATTGGTTATTGTGAGATAACGGATGCGCCTCCGGTCAACGCCTTCTTTAAGATCCTCAAACGAGACACCTGTAATAAAGGTGATATATGACGGCACAAGCGGAAGCACGCATGGAGAGAGAAATGAAAGTATCCCGGCAAGAAATGCAAGGGGAAAAGAGACTTCATTCATGCGGCTGCTCCTTCATCCACTGCGCAGTCCCGGGCGCTGCCTTTTATCTTCTCTATGGCATGCGGTATTACATCCATGATGGCTTCGAGTCCTTCCTTCACCGCCCTGGGACTTCCCGGCAGGTTAATGATTAGTGTCGTTCCCCTTACGCCTGCAACGGCTCGCGACAGCATTGCCCTTTTTGTCTTTCCGAGCCCTGCCATCCTCATAGCCTCCGGAATGCCCGGTATCTGCCGGTCTATAACCTCGAGCGTTGCATCAGGCGCCAGATCCCTTGGCGAGAGGCCGGTGCCGCCTGTTGTTATGATCAGATCTACGGATGTACTGTAGCCGATCAGTTTTTCTTTAATCAATTCTTTTTCATCAGGAATAATCTCATAATGAACTGTATTCGCATCGAGTGTTTTGAGCATATCTCTTATGAGCGGGCCTGCAGTGTCCTGCCGTTCTCCGCGAAAGCCCCTGTCACTCAGGGTAAGAATGGCTGCTGCAATCATGCCGTCTCAGCGATGAGTGTCAGTGTCGAAGACTTCTTCATTAACCCTCCCGACATTAATTGCGTCACCTGTCCTGACCGTGCCGCCCTGAACTATGGCAATGAATATGCCTTCTTTCGGCATTACGCAGTCGCCTGCCTGATAGTATATGGCACAGCGTCTGTGGCATTCCTTGCCGATCTGGGTTACCTCGCCAATAATATCCCTGCCGATCTGCAGGCGGGCTCCTATCGGCAGGGAAACAAGGTCTATGCCATCAGTAGTGATATTCTCTGCAAAGTCTCCGGCCTTCACATCAAGCCCCATATCCTGCATCTTCTTTATGCTTTGCAGGGAAAGAAGACTCACCTGTCTGTGCCATTCGGAGGAAGAATGGGCGTCGCCTTCAATGCCGTAATTCGTACGGATTACCGCCTCTTCAACAGGTCTTTTCCTTATGCCTTTTTTGTCGCTGATATTGATCGAAACCACCCTTGCTGACATAATGTTAGACTACCACAGAGGTCCTGAAGGGGACAAGAAAGCAGATAAGGCCTGATTCAGGATCAAGATAACCTCCAGCCTCCGGCTTCAGTCTCCGGGGTCTCAGGTTTGAAGGAGGATCAAGGACAATTCGGTTCATTGACCTTGAAACTGGGCATCGGGTACAATTGCCTATGCATTTACACGCGGATTACGTATCCCTCCACCTGCATACAGAATACAGCCTCCTTGACGGCGCAATACGTATCGAGGACCTGATCAGACAGGCAACGGAATTCAGGATGCCGGCCATAGCCATGACCGATCATGGCAATCTGTTCGGCGCTGTAGATTTCTATCGCCAATGCACGCATGCCGGCATAAAGCCGATCATCGGCTGTGAGACCTATGTTGCGCCGAGGAGCCGTTTTGACAAGACCCAGTCCAATGAAGACGAGGCCTCCTCATTTCATCTAATCCTTCTGGCCCGCGATGATTCAGGGTACAGGAACCTCCTTACACTTGTGAGCAAGGCTTCTTTGGAGGGTTTTTACTACAAGCCCCGTATTGATATGGACCTCCTCGAGCAATACAGCGGAGGCCTGATCGGCCTGTCGGCATGCCTGAAGGGCGAGATACCTTTTTATCTGCAGAGGGGCATGATTGACAGGGCGCGTGAGCGTGCGCTTCAGTACAAGCATATCCTGGGGCCGGACAACTTCTATTTTGAGATACAGGCGAACGGTCTTCCTGAGCAGCTTGAAGTGAATCGGCAGCTGATAGACCTCGGCAGGGAACTTCATATCGGAGTAGTGGCGACCAACGACTGCCATTATCTGAAAAAAGATGACGCAAAGGCGCACGAAGTGCTGCTCTGCATCCAGACAGGAAAGACGCTCAAGGACACCACCCGGCTGAAGTTCAGCACAAACGAATTCTATCTCAAATCTCCCCAGGAGATGATCGAGACCTTCAGGGATATCCCTGAGGCGATCAGAAATTCAATCATAATAGCTGAAAGATGCAATCTTGAACTGAAACACAGGAATCTGCTCCCACACTACAAGGCTGAAACCGGTGAGGATCCGGAGGCGTTTCTGTCGCGACTTGCCCATGAAGGGCTTGCCAGAAAGACCGGGAAAGACCCGTCACAGGAATATCGGGAGAGGCTGGGCAGCGAGCTTGACATGATCAGAAAGATGGGCTTTACATCCTATTTCCTGATCGTCTGGGATTTTATCAACTATGCAAAGGGCAGGGGCATTCCTGTGGGGCCTGGAAGAGGCTCTGCTGCAGGCAGCCTCGTCTCATACTGCCTTAATATCACAGAGATAGACCCGATCAAATACAAGCTTCTGTTTGAGCGGTTTCTGAACCCTGAACGGGTCAGCATGCCTGATATAGACGTTGATTTCTGCCAGGACAGGAGGCAGGAGGTCATCAATTATGTTTCTCATAAATATGGCGAGGAGTATGTGGCCCAGATCATAACCTTCGGGACGATGAAGGCAAAGGCTGCGATTCGCGATGTAGGCCGGGCCATGGATATCCCCTATGCAGAGGTGGACAGGATCGCGAAACTTATCCCGCATGATCCCAGGATAACAATAGAATCGGCTCTTGCTGCAGAACCGCAGCTTAAACAGGCGTACGAGACGGACAGCAGCGTAAAGGAACTGCTGAATATCGCAATGCGGCTTGAGGGTCTCAACAGGCACGCCTCGACCCATGCTGCAGGCGTGGTCATATCTCCGGAGCCGATCACCAACTATGCGCCGCTCTACAGAAACCCGTCGGATGACAGCATTGTGACCCAGTTCGAGATGAAGGCAATAGAAAAGGTGGGGCTGCTCAAATTCGACTTTCTTGGCCTCAAGACGCTCACAGTCATCGAAAAGACCCTTGACTACATAAATCAGGGCAAGGATGCGCTCGACCTTTCGGCAGTGCCGATTGATGATCAGCCAACCTATGACCTGCTCAGCTCAGGCCAGACTGCAGGTGTGTTCCAGCTCGAAAGCGACGGCATGCGCGACATCCTGATAAGGATGCAGCCGAACCGGTTCGAGGATCTTATAGCCCTTGTTGCCCTGTACAGGCCGGGCCCAATGCAGTGGATAGATGATTTCATCAAAAGAAAAAAAGGTGAGACGAAGGTTGTATATATGATGCCCCAGCTCAAGGAGATCCTTGACGAGACATACGGAATCATCCTGTATCAGGAACAGGTCATGCTGATAGCAAACAGGGTCGCGAACTTTTCCATGGGGCAGGCGGATGTGCTCAGAAAGGCAATGGGCAAGAAAAATACAGAGGAGATGGAGAAACAGAAAGAGGTCTTCATCAAAGGCGCGGTCAAAAATAATATAACAGAGAAGAAGGCTTCAAGGCTCTTTGATGTTATGGCCCCTTTTGCCCTGTACGGCTTCAATAAATCACACTCTGCAGCATATGCGTTTATCGCCTACCAGACTGCATATCTCAAGGCGCATTATCCTGTTGAGTTCATGGCCGCCACCCTTACGCTTGATATGAGCGATACGGACAAGATTGTGAAATCCATCAATGAATGCAGGAAGATGAAGATAGAGATGCTTCCTCCTGATATAAACCTCTCCGGCAGGGAGTTCAGGGTGATCGGCAATTCCATTCGCTTTGGCCTTGAGGCGGTAAAGGGCGTGGGAGGCGCGGCTATCGAACTAATGCTTGAGGTGCGGGAAGCGGGCGGCCCCTTCAGTTCGGTTGCTGATCTCGTAAAGAGAGTGGACACCAGAAAAGTGAACAAAAAAGTGCTGGAAGGTCTTGTAAAGGCAGGGGCATTTGATTCTCTTGGCATTGCGCGTTCAGCGGCCATGGAGGCGGTTGCTGACCTTCTGGGCGGAAGCGGAAAGGGCGCCAGGAATACCGGCCAGGTGAGTATGTTTAGCGATGATCTGCCTGAGCCTCCTCCGGTCGGCGCTGAGTGGGATGAGGCGGAACTGCTTAATAATGAAAAAGAGGCATTAGGCTTTTATATCACGGGTCATCCCCTGACAAAATACGACAGTCTCCTTTCGAGGCTTAAGGCAAAGAAGACATCAGACCTTGAACATGCCCCGGACAAGACAGAGATCCTGATTGGCGGAATCCTTCGAACAGTCAGAAAGAAGAATGTAAAGTCATCAGGAGAACTGATGGCCTATCTGACGCTTGAAGACGACGAGGGCAGCGTTGAGGTCATCATATTCCCTTCTCTCTATAAGAGCGTATTTGAGCAGTTAAAAAAGGATGCCGTAGTCCTGGTGAAGGGCAGCATTGACAAAGATGAAAAGGGCGTCAGACTGCGCGGGCTGGAGGTCTCAAGCCTGGAGGATGCCGGCAGGAGAAGCATCAGGAAAATGGAGATATCCCTCTGCGAAACAGACGGCATCAGCGAGGGCCTGCAGAATATCCGGTCATTGGTGCTGAAATATCCCGGAGACTGCCAGCTCTATCTCAGGATAAAAAGCGACAAGGCCCAGACCCTTATAGCAACGGCCATTTCCCTGAAGCCTGACACAGCGCTTGTCAAAAGGCTCGAAACCATTATAGGCAAAGGAGCGATAACCGTCTCATGATTAAATACTATCTTGATTTTGAAAAGCCGATAGAAGAGTTTGAGCTCAAACTGGATGAGCTCAAGAGGCTGTCTGACGGCAAAGATATCAATCTCTCCGGCGAGATCAGGAAGCTTGAAAAAAAGATCAGGGAGATGAGGACAAAGATCTATGCCAATCTTACGGCCTGGCAGAAGACGCTTCTTGCGCGCCATCCTGACCGGCCCTATACCCTCGATTACATAGCCCTTATGACTGAAGAGTTCATAGAGCTTCACGGGGACAGGCGGTTTGCCGATGACAGGGCCATAGTAGGCGGCATAGCAAGGCTGAAGGGCGGACTGCCGGTTGTGATCATCGGCCATCAAAAGGGCCGGGGCACCAAGGAGAGGATACACAGGAACTTCGGGCAGCCGCATCCCGAGGGTTACCGCAAGGCCATGCGGATCATGACACTGGCCGAAAAGTTCAGGAGACCGATTATTACACTCATAGATACCCCTGGGGCGTATCCCGGTGTTGGCGCTGAAGAGCGCGGCCAGGGTGAGGCAATCGCTGCAAGCCTTATGCATATGTCACGCCTGAGGGTTCCGATCATTGCAATCGTAATTGGAGAGGGTGGAAGCGGCGGTGCGCTTGCCCTCAGTGTTTCGGACAGACTCTATATGCTTGAGCATTCTGTCTACTCGGTCATCTCGCCTGAGGGATGCGCCGCAATACTCTGGAAGAAGGGCGAACTCGGCCAGGAGGACTTTGCAAAGGCCTCTGAGGCTCTTAAAATGACCTCTGCAGACCTCTATGAATTCAGGATCATTGACGAGGTGATCAGCGAGCCTTCCGGTGGGGCGCACCGCGATCCTGAGACTATGGCAAAAAATATTTCGGACAAGGTCATTGAGGCCCTTGAAGAGCTCAGAAGCAAGCCGCCGGGCAAACTGCTTGAGGAGAGATACCGAAGGCTTAGGAAGATCGGCAGCTTTACTGAACAGGCTAAGGCAGCTGTGGTCTGAAACTGGTTCTATACGGATAGCAACCTGATAATACGTTATTTTTTGTGACAATAACCTGACAATTCAGCGATCTGCATTCCTCTGCCTCACCGCCTCATAAAGGCATATTGCCGCGGCGCCGGCCACATTAAGACTCTCTGCCCTGCCGTGGATCGGGATGCTGAAGGCTTGATCAGCAGCCTTGCCAAGCTCATTGCTGATGCCCCGGGCTTCGTTGCCGAAGGCAATGGCAAGAGGACTTCCAAGGTCGGCTTCATATATGGTCATCTCTGCTTTAGCAGCAGTGACAGCCAGCCGGATCCCCTTCTGTCTTAACCAGTCTGCAAGCATATCAGGCTCAGCATATACCAGCGGCAGGTTGAACATGCTTCCGGCTGTTGCCCGGATCACCTTTGGCATGAATGCATCGCATGAGCCGGGCATAAGGATAACCGCATCGGCGCCTGCTGCATCTGCTGTCCTGATTATCGTGCCGAGATTGCCCGGGTCCTGAATCGCATCAAGCACAACAAGAAGAGGGATTTCGGTCAGGTGCAGGGTCGCGAGCCTCCATGGTTCCTTGTATCCGGCAACTGCAACTATGCCCTGCGGAGTCTCTGTATCAGCGATCTTTTGAAGGATGTGAGGGGAGACCTCAAATACAGGAGCTGTGGTCTTCTTCAGCATTGCCTGAAGTTCATTATTGTTGATAAATTCTTCAGAGGCAAAGATCTCCCGGATCTGGACCCCTGCCCGGACTGCCATCCCCAGAATATGCGGCCCTTCGATCAGGAATGCCGTATGCCTGAGCATTGCGCGCCTCTGCCGTATCAGGACAGCATCCCTGATATGCTTATTTGAGGCGCTGGTGATCTTCGTATATCCCATTGACAATAACTTTACCAGAATGCCCATACTCTGTCATTAGTGGTTGCCTCCCGATGCAGGCTCTGTGGTATCGTAACTTCAGGCAATATATGGCGCACGAACGCGAGGCAGGGCACGAAAAACTGGTTAAGACCTCTGTATCTCTGGAGGAAGAGGTTCTTGATGCGCTCAATGAGGCTGCGCAGGAACTCTCAAAAGAGACAGGCAGAAGATGGTCCAAAGGCAGTGTAATACGCCTTGCCTTGAGCGATTTTTTCACGCGAAGAGGAAAGATATTATGAATATGCAGGGGTTTGTTGACCTGCATACTCACGGGCTTGCCGATTACGATACACTTACGGATGACCACGAGACGATCCTCTCTATTGCAAGGCTCCATGCAAGGGCAGGGACTGTCGCCATTGTTCCTGCCATATATTCAGGCCATATCAGCGAGATGAGAAGAAACCTGAAGGCTCTCAGCAGGGCAATGCAGGCCCAGGCAAAAGAAAGAGGGCTGAAGGCCGGCGGCAGTAGATGCTCAGCGCAGATCCTTGGCGCGCACCTTGAAGGGCCTTTTCTGAACCCTGCCAGGTGCGGGGCTTTGGACAAAAATTCCTTCATTAAGCCAACCCTGTCTGCGCTCAAAAGGCTTGTAGCAGGATACGAAGATATAATAAAGATCATAACGATTGCGCCTGAGATTCCAGGAGCGCTTAAGGTGATAGAAAAATGCAGGGATATGGGGATCAGGGTCAATATGGGCCATTCGGATGCTACACTCAGCCAGGCATATGATGCCAAAAAGGCGGGCGCAACAGGCATCACGCATATCTTTAATGCGATGCGGCCTTTCCATCACAGGGAGCCGGGCATTGCCGGATTGGGTCTCATTGACAGAGACCTGTATATTGAGGTGATCGCCGACGGGCTGCATCTGCACCCTTCCATGCTGGAGCTGATCTTCAGATGCAAGCAGCCTGACAGGATAGTTCTTGTCTCTGATTCTGTAAGAGGACAGAAGACCGGCAGGGGAGGCATTTATGCTGACGGCCTGCTCAGAGGCAGCGGTCTCACCCTCAAAGGCATGGTAAAGAGGCTGATGCAGACCAAAATACCCGAGGCGGATATAATCAGGGCCTGCATAGACAATCCCCTTCGCCACATCAACATGACAGGATCAGCAAGCCTTTTATGAATTCTTTTTTCTGAATATCTTTATGCCGGCAAAAGGCTGTTCAAACTGGTTTCGCATGCTCTCCGGCATGGTTTCAGCCTCTCCAAGGACAAGAAAGCCGTTGCCGTAAAGGTTATTGCAGAGCGCCCTGATCATCTCCTCCTGCACCTGCCTGTTCAGATAGATCAGGACATTTCTGCAGAGTATCAGATTGTAACTTCCTGAGCAGGCCTCTTTGCTGAGCAGCATTGTCATGATGTTGCCGCTCGAAAACCTGACCATGGATCTGATCTCATCATTGAGCTGATAGCGTGCATTGCCACTACATGCCCCGGGCTGCGGCAAAATCCTGCTGAAATAAGCGTCGAGGTATTTTCTCTTTGTCTCGATAAGCTCCTCGACCGAATATTGGCCCTTTCTTGCCTTTTCGATAGCCTCAGGGTCAATGTCAGTTCCCTGGATATGACAGACAAAGGAGAGCCTCTGCTCAGACTGAAACTCATGAACAAGCATCGCAATTGAATACGGCTCTTCACCCCAGGCGCAGCCCAGGCTCCATGTCTTCAGAAAGCCGAACTCATCAACAATCATCGGCAATACCTGCAAAGAGAGCAGATCGAAGACAGCCGGGTTTCTGAAGAAATTGCTGACCTTTATCGTCAGAGTCCTGATAAGGCGCTGAAACTCATCAGGATTTGACTTAAGAAAGGCGAGGTATTCCCCGTAGTCCCTGCATTTGGTATCCTGAAGCCTGAGGTCAAGCTTTCTTGATACGGTTGCCTGGCGGTAGAGCGAAAAATCTATTCCGCGGCAGAGCTGAATATATGCAAGAAGCTCTTTCAGGCGATTATTGGCTCTGCTACTGTTAATGGCGGGCCTGTTCATTCTGCACCATTATACTACGCTTTTGGCGGTGTGATATAATTCGAGCATGGAAAAGAGGCGCTTGAGCATTGTTATGAACAGCAGTGCCCAAGCTTTTTCTGCTGTCAACATAAAAGGAGGGTCTTGCAGTGGCAACAAACATCCAGTGGCTCGGTCATGACACCTTTAGGATCACAGGCGAAAAAGTCATTTACACGGACCCTTTCAAGGTCAAGAAGGCGGACGTTGCAGATATTATTCTGATCACGCACGATCATTATGACCATTGCTCGCCTGAGGATGTAGAAAAGCTGCAGGGGCCCCGGACGGTAATAGTTGCGACTGCTGACTCTGCGGCAAAGCTCAGCGGAAAGATCGAGATCATAAAGCCTGGGGATATTATTGATGTCTCCGGCATCAGGATCGAGGCTGTCCCTGCATATAACACTGATAAGCAGTTCCATACAAAGGATAAAGGCTGGATCGGCTGTATATTAACCGTCTCAGGAGAGCGCATATATCTTGCCGGAGACACTGACCATATTCCGGAGATGAAGAACATTAAGGCAGACATAGCGCTGCTGCCTGTATCAGGCACCTATGTTATGACAGCTGAGGAGGCTGCTGCTGCAGCCCTTGAAATCAGGCCCAGACTTGCAATTCCTATGCATTACAACTGCATTGTCGGAACCAGGAAAGATGCAGAGAGGTTTTCAGAAATACTCAAAGGCAGGGTCGCTGTAGAGATCCTGGCTGAACAATAACAGGGAAACTCATAATCTGGATATTCTCTCAATCAGCATGTCAGAGAAGATACTCAGCCTGCTTAAGGGCCCTGACACCTATACCTCAGGCCAGGCCATAAGCCGCAGCCTCGGCATATCGCGCGCTGCAGTATGGAAAAAGATCCTTGCGCTCAGGAATAAGGGATATGCGATCGAGGCTCTGCCCTCAAGAGGCTACCGCCTCAGGAGCGCCCCTGACCTTGCAGAAGACTACCTGCTTATGCAGGCAAGGGGCAACCTCTGGAGAGATGTTATAGTGCGTCAGTCGGTTGACTCTACCAATGATCTTGCCATGTCGCTTGCAGCAAAGGGTGAGATTACCCCCGGCACTGTGCTTATAGCAGACAGACAGACAAGAGGCAAGGGCAGGCTCGGCAGGACCTGGGAATCCCCGGCAGGCGCAAATATATATATAAGTCTTGTTATCAGGCCTGAGCTTGAGCCCAGGGATACGACCATGCTGACTATCATCAGCGCAGTTGCAGGCGCCCTGGCACTACAGAGATCCTGCTCCCTGCCGGTAACTATCAAATGGCCGAATGACCTTATATTGGCCGGGAAAAAGCTGGGAGGAATATTAACAGAGGTGCGTTCTGACCCTGACAGGGTGGCGGTCGCTGTTGTCGGCATCGGTATTAACGTAAATATGCAGCGCAGGAGCCTTCCAGAGTCTGTCAGGGATATAGCAACCTCTGTGAGGATCGAAACCGGCTCTGATTTTCCGAGAAACGAAATAATCATTCAGCTGCTTAGGGAGTTCGAACTCTGGTTCAGCATCCTGAAAAAAGAGGGGAAAAAGCCGCTGCTTGATGCATGGCGGAGCCACTCCTCAACACTGGGCAGAAGGGTCAGTGTCAATATGCCGGATGTCTCTTACACGGGCATTGCTGAAGATATAGATGACAGCGGAATGCTGATACTGAAGATGCGGTCCGGGAAGCGGGTGACAATCAGTTCAGGAGATATCTCATTTTCGTCTTATTAACCGATGCATATGATTCTTATACGCCACATATAGATCAGCAGGCGCCATGCTTATTGCAGCAGATATAGGAAACACATCAATAACCATAGGTTATTTCCGTGACAGCGGCCTGACGGTTCAGCGAATACCCACTCATCCTCTGCGGGATGCGAATTATTACAGGCAGATGCTATTGACTTATATGGAAGAAAAAACAATGGCAAAATCAGCACACGGCGGTATAATATCATCAGTAGTCCCCGGCCATACCGGGGTCTTAAGAGAAGTTTTGGCGGCGCTTTCAGGAAAGGATCGTGCAGATATCATGGTCGTAAGCAGTGCCATGGCATCAATAGGCTTCAGGATACCTGAGCCTGAACTGCTCGGCCCGGACAGGATAGCAAATGCAGAGGCAGCCTCTGCTCTTATTAACAGGCCTGTTGCAGTGATAGATTTCGGATCAGCAACTACGATTACGGTTGTCGACAGGCAGGGCTTCTATATCGGCGGCTCGATCATGCCCGGGGTGGGCCTTATGAATGAGGCGCTTCAGACAAAGACTGCGAAGCTTGGGAAGGTTGAGCTTGCGAGGCCTGGATCAGCCCTTGGAAGGGATACGACAGGCTGCATACTTGCAGGGCTGCTGATCGGCACAGCCGGAGCTGTTGAGCGGATCATTGAGCAGATGGAGGCTGAAACTGGGCTGATATTCAGCAGACTGCTGACCGGCGGGTATTGCAGCCTGATCGAACCATTTATCAGAAGGCCCCATATTGTAAGGCCTGATCTGACTTTAGAGGGACTGAAGATACTCTATGAAAAAAACAGAGCACAATGAATTGAGAAAAGATCCCCTGCTGGGGCGATGGATAGCAGTGCTGAGCGAGTCTCTGCCTCCCTCTGCATACCGGCAGGACAGGCCGCTCGTGATTGCCCAGGAAGAGGACTGTCCTTTCTGTGCCGGGCAGGAGGCAGGCACAGAAGAGATCATGCGCATAAGCAATTCCTCATCAACAGGCAGCCTGCATGCCTGGTGGACCAGGGTCATCCCGAAACAGAACCCTGTATTTCGTATAGAGGGAGATCTCGGCAGACGGGGCGAGGGCATGTATGACAAGATGAACAGCATAGGGGCAAATGAACTTATCATTGAATCCCCTCATCATTCCATCCAGCCTGAAGATATGGGGCTTGAACAGATGGTGCGGGTTGTGCAGACCTATCGCGACCGGATCTCAGACCTTGAAAAGGATGCCCGTCTGAGGTATACACTTATTTACAAGAATCACGGGGCAGCAGCCGGCAATCATTTCGGCCATCCTGTTTCCCATCTTGCCTCAACCCCTGTAATCCCCAAGAGAATCAAGGAAGAACTCGACGGCGCCAAGCAGTATTTTGCCTATAAGGAGCGGTGCATCTTCTGTGATCTCCTGCGCGAAGAACTGAAGGTCAGCAGCAGGGTCATTCTGGAGACGCGGCACTATGCAGCATTCTGCCCCTATGCATCGAAATTCCCCTTTGAAGCCTGGATACTGCCGAAGAGACATAACTGCGCCTTTCAGGACATACGGCCGGAGGAGCTTGAGGATCTTGCGCTTATCCTATCATCCATGCTGAAGAAACTAAAGGCCCTTTTCCCGGATCTTTCGTATAACTATTTCATACATTCTGCTCCGAACAGGATACCCAGAAAAGACCATTGGCATACCCTTGGGGAGGACTTTCACTGGCATATTGAGATGATGCCGCGTTTTTTGACTACCAGCGGCTTTGAATGGGGATCAGGCTGTTATATATTGCCGACATCGCCTGAAGATGCAGCAAAATACCTTAGGGAGGTTTAAGATGAAGATCAAGACTATCTTATTTGCAACCGACTTTTCAGAAGGTTCAAAGAGCGCCCTGCCGTATGCTGTGGATCTCGCAAAACGTTATGAAGCAAAGCTCTTCTTTATGCATGTCATTTATGATGTTGCCAGAACTACCGGATGGTATGTGCCGCACATCTCTGTTGAGGAGATATACAATGACCTTGAAAAGAGCGCAAGGCTCGAGATGGAAAAGACCTTTATCGAAGAGATGAGGGGATTCAAAAATATTGAACACGTTGTGGTTAAGGGCGTTCCCTATGAGGAGATAACAAAATTTGCAGAGGCGAACAAGATAGACCTCGTGGTACTTGCAACTCACGGCAGAACCGGTCTTGACCGGCTGCTTTTCGGCAGCACTGCAGAGCAGGTGGTGCGCTATGCCCCCTGTCCTGTGCTGTCTGTGCGTCTGCCTCAGCATCAGGGATGAGAGTCTATCTATCCGAAAATGCATTCATAGATCTGTTGCTCAGTTCAGCCGAGGTGTACAAGAAAGAATGCCTCGGTTTTCTGTTGGGCTATAAGCTTAAGGACAGTTTTGTGATAGAGCATGCTTACAGCCTTCAGACAGCCGACAGAAAACCTAAGGGTGTTGTATCCCTTGACAGGAGCCATAAACAGATCCTGCCTATTTTGGAAAGGCTCGAGAGGCTCCAGATTGTGGGGGATTTCCATTCCCATACGCAGTTTGGCTCAAGAAAGGGTCTGCCCTTGCCGAGCAGGGAAGATATAGACGGAATGAACTCTGACCATGTGTACTTTATCATTGCGATCAATAACGCACGTAAGAGCATGGTCTGGTCAGAAAACAGGGACGGCACTCTGTCAGGAACAGTAGGCACATTTTTCTTTAAGATCGCGGCCTACCGACTCGTTTCACCTGCTTCAATCAAAAAGGTCAGGATTCACTGTCCCTTTCCTCCAAGTTTCTGAAGCAGAGAAGGTCAGGCATTGCAGAAATATTCTTCCCAAAAAAAGCCTGCGTGAACCTCATATCATGAGGGGTATACTACTCTTGAACAGCTGCATCATAAAAGAGAACCGTTGAATATAGAAAGATTTCTGCTCATATCTCTCCTTATACATGTTATGGTTTTTACGGGCCTCTATTTTCTGCCTGAGAGGCAGAAAAAAAAGCCCCGGGAATTTTTCACGCAGCTTTTTACTCCTGAGCAGGCCAAAATCCCTGAAATCGTATCGCCTCCTGTAAGACCGGCGCCTGCAGAGCCTCGGATAAGGCCTGCCCCGACAGTTCCCAGGACACGGAATCAGTTGGCCCCTGCTGCGAAGATCCCTCATCCGGAGCCGCTTACTCCTGAGAGGCCGGTTGTTCCAGGACAGGGCAATGACTACGGCCAACCGCTGCCAGAGGGCAGGGCGCCAAGGCCGGGCAGGAGTGATTCCGACGGCAGTGAAGATGAGGATGGGATCTCTTCAGGGCCCGGGTATCAGGATACCGGCAGACTTCCTGCCAGGCAGGAAGCGCCAACCAGGGGAAAACTGTTTGACAGGGCTATCATCGGAAGTACAGCGCTTAAGGGTGAAGGATCAAAAAAGAAGAGTGATGTTTTTACCTTTGATACTCAGGATTACCGGTATGCCGGGTATATGCGAAAACTGAAGGAAAAGATCGAGAGCATCTGGGAGTATCCGCCCGAAGCGCGCAGAAAAGGACTCTATGGAGACCTTAAGATCACATTCACGATCAAAAAGGACGGCAGTCTCGGAGCAGTAGATCTGGTCAGAACCTCAGGCTATAAGTTGCTCGATGATGCTGCACTTAAGGCCCTGAAAGACGGCGAACCTTACTGGCCCATACCGGATGAATGGGGCATGGAAGCATACACGATCAAAGGCCATTTCTTCTATACGATGTACGGATACGGCATTAGATAGACCTGCATAAGCATGCCGGGCCTGCCGGCCATGAACAGTTTTTGGTATATACCGCCAGGCGGGAAGTCGAGATCTGATCTGCAGCAGGTCATTCAGCCACTGCCGCCTCTGAGCCAATTATTAATCGTCTCATAACAGTCTGTACACCCTTCGACAGGCTCAGGGTGACCGGTCATGGTGAGCCTGTCGAACCATGTCAATACTATTTTGAGACCGTTAGTAATTGTTTCTGTTTTGCAAATAGCTTAGAATATGGAGCGATGACTGAAGTCCAGAAGTTTATTGAGGAGTTGGCCAGAGAACCGAAGATCGCCTATTTTTCGATGGAGATCGGCGTGCATAACGACATTCCCACCTATAGCGGCGGACTGGGAGTGCTTGCAGGAGACACAATCCGTTCCGGCGCTGATCTGAAGCTGCCTATGGTGGCGGTCACGCTTATGAGCAGAAAGGGGTATTTTACCCAGGAGCTGGACAGCACAGGCAGACAGACCGAATATCCTGCAGTATGGGACCCTGCTGACTTTATGACGCTCCTTCCCTATATAACGGCTGTTCAGATAGAAGGAAAAGATGTCCAGGTTCAGGCCTGGCTATATACGGTCAAGAGCCTGACCGGAGGCAGTGTGCCTGTATTTTTCCTTGATACGAACCTGCCTGCCAATACGCCCGAAAACAGGGAGATTACCGCTTATCTGTACGGCGGCGACAAGGCCTACAGGCTGAAGCAGGAGATCGTGCTCGGACTGGGCGGAGTACGGATGCTCCGGGAGATGGAGATCGAGATCAGAAAATACCATATGAACGAAGGCCATGCGAGCTTTCTTATCCTGGAACTCCTCAACAGATATAAAAGACCGATCGAAGATGTCTGGGACGAAAAACTCGTATGGGACAAAAAGAGCGTAAAAAATCTCTGCGTCTTCACTACCCATACCCCTGTTGAGGCCGGACATGACAAATTCCCCTATGATCTGGTGATGAAGATAATGGGAGAGATCGTGCCTGTTTCATTGCTGCAGGAACTGGCAGGCAGGGATGCCCTTAATATGACCTTGCTGGCGCTGAATCTCAGCCGCTACATAAACGGAGTTGCCAAGAAGCATGGCGAGGTTTCCAAGAGCATGTTCCCGGGATATGAGATCTATGCAATCACAAACGGTGTGCACTCTTATACATGGACCTGCGACAGTTTCAAAAGGCTCTATGACGAACATCTGCCGGGATGGGCAAATGAGCCCGAGCTTTTCGTAAGGGTCGGACGCATACCGGATGAGAAATTGTGGAATGCCCATGCTGAGGCAAAGCTGCAGCTCATCGGCTATGTCCGGAAACAGACAGGCGTTGAACTTTCTCCGGATATCCTGACCATCGGGTTTGCGCGCAGGGCAACTGCGTACAAAAGGGCAGACCTTCTCTTCAGAGACCTGGAGCGGTTCGAAAGCATAGGCTCAGGCAGGCTCCAGATCGTATATTCCGGCAAGGCGCATCCCCAGGATCTGCAGGGCAAACAGCTCATACAGAATATCTTTTATTACAAGAACAGGCTGAGGGATAAGATAAAGATCGTGTATCTGCAGGACTATACCATGAAGACAGCCCTGCAGATAGTCTCAGGCGTTGACGTATGGCTCAACACACCCCTGAGACCCCTTGAGGCATCAGGAACGAGCGGCATGAAGGCAACCCATAACGGGGTGATGAACTTCAGTGTGCTTGACGGCTGGTGGATCGAGGGCCATATAGAGGGCTATACCGGGTGGTCAATAGGCCCTGCCCCCCAGGAACTGACCCCTGGGGCTGATGCAGATGAGCGCGACGCTGAGGATCTGTATCAGAAGCTTGAGCAGCAGATCATACCCCTGTATTACAACGAGCCGCGTACCTGGATCCGCATGATGCAGAATGCGATTGGCAAAAACGCTTACTATTTCAATTCGCACCGCATGATGCGGCGGTATGTGACAGAAGCATACATACGCTGATTTTTAACCCTTTCGGCTGCATGTTGTACAGGTTTCATGCTCAGACAGAAAGCTTCCGCATGCCTTGCACCGGACAAGTTCTATCGGCTTCTGCCGGCCACACTGACTGCAACTGTCTTCGTGTCTGCCCAGGGGATGCCTGCATGCAGGACATCGCCGTTCTGCAGGACTGATCTTTATTGAGGGCAGAAACAGGATAACAATTATGAGCAGGGGCAGCACAAAGCAGAGCAGGGACCACACCAGAAAACTTCTGCCTTTTCCTGCAGCGATGAGACCCCCGGCAATTCCGGCGACCGCCCGGATAATGTACATGCCTGCCATTATGGCATTATCCTCATACAGAGGCCCTGCAGTTCAATGCTTATGGAACGAGGCCGTCGGCCCTTAGAGACTTCAGGTCCCAGGCAATATCTGCCCTGTATGTTCCGTTATTAAATGAAAGAGAAAAGGCTGCAGGCTCGGGCGGCAGCGCAGCCCTCGGAAAAACAGAATAGAACATTATTGATACCGGCACCTGATTTCTGTAGAAGGTCCTGCTTTCCCTGACAGGCATGTCAGGGGCAGGCGTTATGGAATCTGCGCCCACAGCCAGATTGACCAGGGGATAGGGGTCTTTGATTATTTTGGGGTCAAGGCCGACAGTCCGGACATTTATTATGACTTTAAAATAGAGATAATTCTGGAAATCGTAGAGGGCCTTGTCGCCGGGAGTATCTGACTTAAGCACAAGGGGTTCAGTCATAAGAGTGGCCTGGAACTTCAGATCGTCTGAAGCAGAAATCCTGGTCAGCAGCGAATCCATTTCATTATAGTCAAATTCTCTTTTTATGACGTCTTTCCCGGTCTCTTCTATTGCATGAGGCTTCTGCATGGGCAGGGCGATGAGACCGGCATTGATTGAATAAAAAGCAGATCCGACAACAGAAATCAGCAATAAGGCAAAAAGCATGTATGCAAGAGTCCGCTTTCCCATGGCAGATGCATCTTTATCAGAGGCGCAACCGGGCTCTTTCCTCTCTATGGCCGGCAATTGAGCCTCACGGTCGTCACTCTGCAAAGCCCCTGGCCTTGATCTGAGTTCAGCATTATTGACAAGGGCATGGTCAAGTTCCTGCCTCAGATCGGACAGGGCTCTTTCATGGGACGAAAGCTCGCCCTTAAGGGCATGGACCTCTTCTTCCCTGGCGGAGTTCAGTGAGCTGATCTCAGACTGCAGCTGCCTCAGGCTTTGTGCAAGGCTGCTGTTTTGATCACTAAGGCGGCCCCTCTCCCGGCTGCTTTCCTGAAGCTGATGTTCGAGACTGCTGACCGAAGCAGCATATTGATCGAGTTTCTCTTCCTGAAATGAGACAGCCTCTGAAAGGCTTTTCCTGTCTGAGGCCAGCTGCTCAACTGCCTGCTCTTTTTCAGCAATGCTCCTGTTTAAAGAGATGAGCTCCTGCTTCAGACAGTCAAAGGTCTTCTGATACTCAGCCGCCGCCTTCTGCAGTCCCTGCTTTTCGATGTCTGCAAGGCCGGCAGTATGATCTTTTTCCTGCAGCTGCCTGTCGAGCCCTGCCTGTGACGTCTGAAGGACTGTAACATCTGCCTGAAGCCTGAGCATCACTTCCCCTGCTGCTGCGAGCGCCTGATCCTTTTCTGCGAGGAGGCCCTGCAGGCGGTTCATCTCAGGAAGAAGTTCATGGGTCTTTGCTTCTGCAGCTGCAAGGTCTTTTTCAAGACCGTCCTTTGCCTGCTCTGTCATTTCGAGCAGCGAGATATTCCTGACGAGCTTTTCTTCCTGCTCCAGCCGGATTTCGATTAGGCGGTCCATCTCTTTGGCCAGGGCTGCCTTTTCCTCTCTGAGCAGATCTGTCCGGCGCAAAAACTCATCTTTATCATGATCACGTTCGGATGTCATGACCGTGAGAAGCTCATTTTTTTCAAGGAGCTGATAATTCAGAAGGGTGATCTTCTCACGCATGGCAGACAGATATGAGTCATGCTCAGTTGCGGCCCCCTCTGCCTTTGATTCCAGAAGCCGGACATCTCTCTGCAGCTCGCTGATCAGCCCGTTTTTTTCTGATATAAGAGCAGTCAGCCTTGCGTTTTCGCCAACAAGACCCTCAATTTCAGCCAGCCTTTCGGACAACCTCTCTTGAAGGATCATCCTTTCCTGCTGTTCATCTTCAGTCTGCTGCAGAGGCATTGCCGACATATTTTTGAGCTCTTCGCACTCTTTCTTAAGCAGATCCCGTTCATGCACAAGATTTCTAAGGGCAAGCTCATGCGCGCTATGCAAGGCCTCTATTTCATCCCTCTGCTTCCTGTAATCATCTGAAAGGTCAAGAAGCAACTCATCCTTGTTCGTCAGCTCCTCGTTCAGCGCAGAGATCTTCACATTGAGATCAAACAGCTCCTTTGTAAAAAAGGAGTTCTCCTGCATTTTTGTGTCTATCGAGGCTGAAAGAGAATTGATCTTATTCAGAAGCGCCGGGATCTGTTCATGCAGTTCACTGTCCTTATGGCCGAGCGCTTCACTCAGCCTAACGACCTTTGTATTGAGATCATCTATGATCTGAATCTTGTTCTCAATAGCGGTGGTCAACTCATCAATATCAGTCTTGAGGTTGCTGGTCTCTTCGCTGAAATCATGCACCTTCTGCAGGAGGTCATCCTCAACCCTGGCTTTCTCGGAATTCAGGCGTTCGAGCTCCTGGATATGGTCAGCCGCTGCCCTGAGTCTGTCTTGCGTGCCGGCAAGTTCAAGTTCCCCTGAAGCAATACTTTTCTTAAGCTCCTCAATTGTTAACTGGAGGCGCCTTATGGATGCTTCGTCACTGTCTTCTTCCCGGTCTACCCCTGCCTGAATGCCATGTTCCTTTTGTGCGGCCGTCTCTTCGCCCAAGAACTCCTGCAGCCGCTGTTCGAGCTCTCTCTTTTCCTTTATGAGGGCCTCGACTGTCTGTCTTTCGACCTGTGTAATATTTCTTTGATCCCGTTCGAGATTCCTAAGGATAGAGTCCTTTTCAGAGGTCACCCTTTTGCCCTCCGACAGGAGCTGCTCGATCTTCTTCTTCAGTTCCGAAATTTCCATATTTCTGAGAATGTCAAAATTAAGAAGCTTTTCTTTCATTCCCTTATTGTTTTCAGAGAGCTTCCTGAGTGAGAGGGTGAGGTCCTCCTTTTCTTTCTCAAGCCCCTTTATTATGTCGTTTTGGGACAGAATGACAGACTCAAGACTGTTTTTTTCCTTGGCAACAGTGAGAAATATCTCGGTGAGCATTTCGGACTTTTTTTCGGCGGCATGAACATCCTCCGAATGACAGGATGCCGAATCTTTTTCAGGTGGAGTATTCTGCCTGACCGGGCCTCTGCTGCCCTGTTTCAGTGTAGAGTCGTTCATGCCCATGCTACCGGCGCCACTATATCGAGCGTTTCTGCGGAAATCAGCATAATACACGGTACTAAATTTGGGGTTTCCTGTCAATGAATTAAGAAAGGCCGGAGCCATACAGCCTTCAGGCAATGCCCATCCGGAATGCGACGCCGGCAGGTTACAGTGTCATGGCAGCGCAAAAACAGGCATTAAATCAGCCCATCACTCCTGCTGCTCAGGCACACGATCTGTGCAGGGCACGCCGCACTGGCAGAGGCCGCAGGCGTAATTGTCTATTCCATAGGTATTCTTCAGGTATTTGTTCATGCGCTGCTCTGTGTATTGCATGCAGAGTTTCTTGTTATGCCCCTGCCGGCTAAGCGCCTTCACAGGACAGCGCGCGATGCATTTCCCGCAGGTGTTATGCGTAAAGTGAGGGCAGTATTCATGGTGATCGTGATAGGGTCTTGCGCTCGGAGAAAGCTGCATGCGCGCGATCACTGAGCCTGTGCGGTGGGCCTTTCCGACCGGGGTGATCAGGCCGTCGCACAGTCCAAAGGTTCCGAGCCCTGCAGCATAGGCGGCATGCCGTTCTGACCAGTTGGAGCAGGGCGCGTAGGGTCCTTCATCAGACCTGCTCCAGGCAGATGACAGAAGCGGCGCAACTGACTGAATCCCCTCCCTGGCCAGTTCTTCCGTCAGATGTCGCCTGAGCGCATTATTGAACAGTTCCCCGTAATGGCGTGTGCGAACCCAACGCTCAGACGGATATTGACTCTGGCCTGCCTGTTCCTGCCGGGTTGCAGTGGTTGAGGGCAGGATCCAGCTTATGACTGTCAGTTCACCGGGCAGGACAGCTGTCCTGGGAAAAGACCTCTGAAATATGTCAACAGGCGTCAGATAGAAACTGCCGATATGGCTCTGATACTCCTGCCAGAGCTGATCCAGGCCGCCGGCAAACCCCACCAGAGGCCTGTCAAAGGCCTTCTCCTCGTGGTCAAACCCAAGGGTATTTTCGGGAGAGCAGAAGACAAAGGACTCCACGCAGGCGCGTACCCAGGCAGAATCAACACTATCATTTAGGGGGACTTTCGAATTATGCCATGTATTCATTTGACCTGCCCATCTTATTATCGGCCATAAAGCGCCCTGGTCCAAATCTCCGCTGCCGCGTTTCATAGCCTGACAAAGGATCTCAGCAGCCGAAAGACTCAAGGCTCAGGATACGTCCTCTGCCACGGCCTTCTGTATGAGTTTCAGCAGCTTCATTGTCTCAAACGGTTTTGGAAGATATTCGCTGATGCCGCTTGCCTTCAGATCCTCTTCGTTTGCGCCGAGCGAATATCCGCTTATGCCGATGATTATAACCGACGGTTTCCGGGCCTTGACAGCCCTGCTGAGCGCCATTCCATCCAGATAGGGCATCACAAGGTCGGTCACAACAATGTCCACTTCATTTTGGTGGCAGGAGAACTTCTCAAGCGCCTCTTCCCCATTTGTCGCGGTCAGAACGCGGAAGTTCTGTCTCCTGAGAATTCTCTCGAGCAGATCCCGAAGCGGTCTGTCGTCTTCCACCAGCAGCACGGTTTTTGATTTTCCGTCCAGCGACAGGCAGTCAGATGACCTTGCCTCGGAGAAGACCCTAAAAGAATCAGCAGCAGGCAGGTATATGCTGAAGGATGTTCCATGGTTCAATTTGGTCTTGACACTGATAAATCCGCTATGCTGACTCACAATACCGTATACCTGGGACAGGCCAAGCCCCGTTCCCCTGCCGAACTGCTTGGAGGTAAAAAAGGGCTCGTAGATATGAGGCAATACCTCCGAAGCAATGCCGGTGCCTGTGTCAGATACGGTAATGACCGCCCAACTGCCCTCAGGCATATCAGGCACTGGACGCTTATCGCCCGGACTGGTGGTCATAACAGAGAGGTCAACGGTTATAGTGCCCCCTTCAGGCATTGCATCCATAGCATTAATGATCAGGTTGGTCAGGATCTGCTGTATCTTTGTGGGGTCTGCAAGCACCGTACATTCTGCTGCCCTGCCTGTCAGGGTGATTCTGCAATTCTCCGGAATGGTGCGCCGGATGAACTCAAGCATCTCCCCCAGCAGCCCGGAAAGATCGAGGTACTTCATCGCACTGCCCGACTTGCAGCTGAAATCGAGGATCTGGCGGATAAGGCCGGCAGCCCTGAGGCTGCTGCGCTGGATAACCTCGATCACCTCTCTGTCAATCCCGCCGGGCATGCCTTCTGACATGGCGATCTCGGTGTAACCTATGATGCCGGTCAGAATATTATTGAAGTCGTGAGCTATGCCTGCTGCAAGATGCCCCACTGCAGCAAGCCTCTCCTGGGCATTGATACGCTCCATCAGTCTATGTCTTTCAGTCACCTTTCTGATGACGATCACCATGCCTCTGCAGGCTCCTGGCTGTCCGATGATGCCGCCGGACAGTTCAAATATATCATCTCCATGAATGATCTCACGCGGGGCATTTCTGCGTGAGCAGCCCAGTACCGATTCAATCGGTTTTTCGGCGATATGGGTAAGACGGCCGCCGACTGTTGAACCTGACAGCAGGCTGAGATATCCGGCGCCTACATCATTTGCGAGAAGGATGCGGAAATCATCGTCTATCAGTGCGATGCCTTCCGGTATATTTTCCAGAACGGTATTAAGAGTCGTGACAAGCTCCTTCAGTTCTTCTGCCATCTTTTCCCGTTGCCTGATTTCACCCTGCAGCCTGCTGTTGGCATGCACGAGGTCTGAAGTGCGTTCCCTGATTTTTGTTTCGAGCAGCTCATGCGCCTTCAGAAGTTCGGTCTCAGCCCTTTTGCGCTCTGTCACCTCGGCCAGCGCCTGGTCGCGCATGGCGCGGTAGTCGCCGATCCTGTGAGTGAGGTCTGTCACATCCTGAAAAGTGCATAAGGCATAAGAGCCGGAATTGTCAAAGGATGGAGTCGGAGTGATTATGGTCTGCTGTATCTGAAGCTTCCCGCTTCCGAGCCGGACAGGAATTACATGCCCATGCAGCTGTGAGGAAAATACAGTCGGCGGCCCGCCGTCGAATACACTATTGAGCCTGGCTGCATATTTGGGGGCGCTCAGGTGCGGAAAGTGCCTGCGGATATCAGATCCCAGCATGCGGTGCCTCGGTATTCCTGTCCAGTCCTCAATGCAGGAGTTCCAGAAGATCACCACATAATCCCTCTTCAGGATCAGTACGCCTACAGGCACCTGATCGAGAATGCCGAAATTTTCCTGGGCAGCACTGATCTCGCGAAACATGCTGGATGAAGCCGACATCTCATGCATGATCCAACCTACGCAATCTCGCTGTTGATGGCCTTGATGAGACAACCGAATGACTCTGCCTCGAAGATAAGTATGATGTTGCCTTCGATCATGGAGCTCTCTACGGTAAAATGCGCATGTGCAAGCAGGGTTGTGATGTCGTACAGATAGCGGTCCGACAGGATCATGTTTTCGAAGCTGTCTTCAATGTATGACGGGATGGTATATTCTATGCGCTGCCTCAGCACATTCGATATGGAGCCCATGATGCCGCTGATGACGATATTGCCGACTTCATTGAGCGTGCCGACCCTTATGGAATCAAGGTCTGCTTCACTGAGCTCGTCGCTCATAAGGAGCGAGACGAGGGTGGCTGCGCTGTCCTGGGGAAAAACAAGGGCTGCTGTGCCGGTGAAGGAGCCGCGGAACCCCAGCTTGACAGCCGACAGACTGCCTGCGCCTATCTGGGCAATCTCCTGCGAAAGGCCGGCCCTTGAAAGCACCTTGACTGAAGGCACCTGCAGCAGGATCGGCCTGTCAATCATTTCACTCAGCACACCTGCTGCCCTGCCGACCCCGATATTGATCAGTTCCTTGATTGCGTCAATCTGCTCTTCTGTCAGCTGCAACTGATCCCCTCCTAACTTCTGTCTAAGGCTTCTCCAAGTCTGGACAACAACTGGTCTTCCCGAGGCGGCTTATGAATTACCGCAAATGCCCCCAACTCCATGCATTGTCTATGAACGCTCTCCTGGATATCAGCAGTGATCACTATGACTTTGCTTCTGACACCCTTGTCTTTTAATGCCCTTAAGATCTTGACCCCGTCAAGGCCTGACATGATCACGTCAAGCAGGATCACCTCATAATTCCCTGTTGCTGCAAGCTGCAGGCCTTTTACGCCGTCATCTGCCTCCTCTGTTTCGAAGGCCCCGGCCTTGAGGATCATGCCACGGATCTTTCCCCGCATATAGGAGGAGTCGTCTATTATAAGTATTTTCCTGCCTGTGTTCATAAACAATGATTAGAGATGCCGCCGCCGGCATGCAATCATTCCGGATGGTGTTACTATAATGAAGGCTTCTGGAAAAATGCAAGTCAACCCTGATCAGATCAGGATTCAGGCACGGTAAATTTGTTCTGGCATTTTCATATTGCCTGGCGAAGAGTATGAGAAG
>CAYUNK010000028.1:0-28573 GCA_964446125.1 uncultured Nitrospiraceae bacterium
GATACGGTATCCATGCATGACGCTCCACAAACTGCATCAGATGCGTTGATCTGTCAAAATGGGTAAAAAGCAGAACTGAAAGCATAAACGTTGCGATGCTGAACAGGAGGCTCACCATCCTTATAGCCTTTTCATTCGTCCGGTTGATAAAAAGGATAAAGGCTGCGCCGATCAGCGGCAGGAAGATCAGCATGCTCAGTATCGGAAATCCCAGTTGATTATTCATAGTCTGTTCCATCATCTACCTCAGGATCATCACGGCAATGATAAGCAGGATGCCGGCCGCCATGATGGTCGCGTAGTGCTGCATAAGTCCTGTCTGAACCCTTCTGAGGCCGGAGCTCATGGCTGCTATCGCACTCGGCACGCCATTGACTATCGCCTCGATGATGCGCGCATCAGCAAATCCGATCAGTACATTTTTTGCTGTCCAGACCGCAGGCCTGACAAGGATAAGATCATAAAGCTCGTCAATATAATATTTGTTATAGAGAACCCGGTGTACAGCAGCAAACTGCCTGCCTATCATTGCAGGCAGTTCAGGCCTGACCAGATACATGAAATAGGCAAGGCCTATCCCTGCAAAGCCCACTATAACTGATATGGCCATAACCAGCCACTCCTCTGCATGCGTGGCGTGAGCCTCGGGATGGCCCAATACCGGATCCATAAATTCGGCAAAATGCGCGCCTCCGCCCAGCAGATGCGGAATGCCTATCCAGCCTGCAGCAACAGCTCCGACACAGAGGATCATAAGCGGGATGGTCATGGATTTAGGCGATTCATGAAGGTGGTGTTCCTGTTCGTGCGTGCCTCGGAACTTGCCGTGGAATGTCAAAAATATCAGCCTGAATGAATAGAATGCAGTCAGAAATGCCACAATGGTCCCGATCAGCCAGACCAGTTTTCCTACAGGACTTGCGCTTGAATAGGCGAGCCAGAGTATCTCGTCCTTGCTGAAGAATCCTGCAAGGCCCGGCACGCCCGCTATACTGAACGATGCGATCAGCATGGTGATGTATGTGACCGGCATATATTTTTTGAGATTGCCCATCTTCTGGATATTCAGCTCACCGCCCATTGCATGCATGACGCTTCCTGCGCAGAGGAACAGGAGAGCCTTGAAAAATGCATGGGTATAAAGATGAAATACGCCGGCAGTGTATGCGCCGACGCCGCAGGCAAGGAACATATACCCAAGCTGGCTGACTGTCGAGTAGGCGATGATACGCTTGAGGTCATTCTGCACAAGGCCTATGGTTGCTGCAAAGAGCGAGGTTATCGCCCCGGTAAGTGCAACTACGATCAGGGCCGTCTCTGAGAGGCTGAATATGGGGCTGCAGCGCGCAACAAGAAATACACCTGCAGTGACCATGGTGGCCGCATGGATCAGCGCCGAGACCGGGGTCGGCCCTTCCATCGCATCCGGCAGCCAGACATGAAGAGGCATCTGGGCGGATTTACCGACAGCGCCGCAGAACAGCAGAAGCGCAATAAGCGTCATAAGATGCATCTCAAGGCCGAGGAAGTTTATGGTGGCGTCAGCAAAGCTTCCTGCCTGGCTGAAGACCGGCTCATAGTAGACATTGCCGAAGGTAAGAAAGATAATGAATATGCCTATGCCGAAGCCAAAGTCGCCGAACCGGTTAACGATAAAGGCCTTTTTGCCTGCATCCGAGGCGGATTTCTTGTCAAAATAGTACCCGATCAGGAAATATGAACAGAGCCCCACCCCTTCCCAGCCGAAATAGAGCTGCAGGAAGTTGTTCGCCATCACAAGCATCAGCATCGAGAAGGTGAAGAGGCTGAGGTATGAGAAGAAACGGTAATAGCCGGGGTCGCCATGCATATACCCTACAGAGTAGATATGGATCAGCATGCTGCAGGTCGTAACCACGATCAGCATGACAGCAGTCAGTTCATCAATCAGGAAACCTACAGATACCTTGAACCCTCCTGAGAGGATCCAGGTGTACAGGTCATAATTGATCTTCGTGCCGGAGAGCACCTCAAGGAGCGCCATGACCGCAACAACCCAGGAGCCTGCAACAGCAAGGATGGATACCCAGTGGGCATTTTCCTTCAGATATTTCCTGCCCAACAGAATATTGATCACAAATGCAGCAAGCGGCAGGAACGGTATCAGTGCATAGCTATTCATCGTATTATTCCTTTTCGCTTCACGGTTTCATTATCCCTTCATCTCATTCATTTCATCCACATGGGCTGTCTGCTTGTTCCTGAACAGGGCAAGTATGATCGCAAGGCCAATTGCGGCCTCTGCCGCTGCAACGGTAATAATAAAAAATACGAGGATATGACCGCGCAGATCCTGCAGATAATGGCTGAAGGCTATCAGGCTGATATTTACCGCATTCAGCATCAGCTCAACAGACATGAACATGATTATCACGTTCTTCCTTGTGAGGAAACCGAACATGCCTATCATGAAGACCGCTGCGCTCAGGATCAGATACCAGTTTAAAGGAACCATCATTAACTCCTCAGCTTCCTTTTAGCAAGGACTATCGCGCCCACAACGGCCACAAGCAGGATCAGGGATGCTATTTCAAAGGGAAACAGATAATCAGTGTACATAAGCCTTCCCAGGGCCTTTGTATGCGTCTCGGCCCTGATCACATCTATCGAATATCTGCCGGACGGCCCCTGTACATACGAGCCAAGCGCAGTCACCACAAAGACAAAGAGCAGGCCGGAAACAAAAAGTCCGGCAGGCCATGTGCCCACAAACTTCTTTATCGAGATCTCCTCCTTCAGGTTCAGAAGCAGTACAACAAACAGAAACAGCACCAGGATAGCGCCTGCATAGACGATCACCTGGATCGCTGCAATGAACTCGGCGTTCAGAAAGAGATAAAGTCCTGCAATATGGAAGAAAAGCAGCAGCATCCACATCACGCTATGCACCGGGTTTCTGCGTGTCACCACCAGAATGGAAAGGACGATGATCGTAAAGGCATAATAGCCGAAGAAGAGTTGTTGCAGCATGCCTACGGTTTCTCCTTTTGGGGTATCTTGCTGAATATCGCCTGTTCAGGACTGCCCTTGAAGTCCTCAGTCAATGGCCTCCAGAATTTCTTGAAATATTTCTGCCCTTTTTCGCCCTCGAAATACCTGTCCCAGTTGGCAAGCAGCCTCTCTTTGTTCATGTAGAAGGCCTCTCTTGAATAGCCGGCATATTCATACTGCTCGCTCAGGGTTATGGCGCCAAAGGGACAGGCCTCAACACAGAAGCCGCAGAAGATACAGCGCGCAACATCCACCTCATACCGGTCTACAACCTTGTTATGGTCTTCGCCCTCTGTTGTATATATATGTATGCACTGCGACGGGCAGTATGCCCCGCAGAGACCGCAGCCGACGCATTTCATTCTTCCTGTATTGTCTTTGGCAAGGGCATGCAGGCCCCGGAACCCCGGCTGTGCAGGCACCTTCACCTTCGGATACCTCCGGGTTACCGGCGGCCTGAAGAGCGTCCTGAAGGTAAGGGCCATGCCCTTCAGTATCTCGGTAAAAAACATTATCTTTATTATGGAACTCTTCATCAGAACCATCCCATGACCTTTAGCGTGCCGGTAAAGATGATATTCACCAGTGCAAGCGGAATCAGGACCTTCCATCCGATGTTCATAAGCTGGTCATAGCGGTACCGTGGAAGGGTCGCCCTTACCCAGTAGAAGAGGAACATGAAAAAGTATACCTTGCCCAAAAAGACCACAACCCAGGCTATGGGCGGCAGATCATGCAGAAACGGCAGCAGGTCCATGATGAACCTTGGCAGGGTCCAGCCGCCAAGAAAGCAGAGCGTGCCTATGGCAGACATTATCAGCATGCCCGTGTACTCGCCAAGGAAGAACATCGCAAATCTGAAGCCGCTGTATTCTGTAAAATATCCTGCAACCAGCTCGCTCTCTGCCTCTGGAAGGTCAAAGGGCAGCCTGTTCGTCTCTGCAAACATAGCAACAAAATAGACAAAAAAGCCGAGCGCCTGCGGAATGACATAATAACTAAACGATGAATTATACTGGGCCTTCACGATCTCGGTGAGATTAAGCGAACCTGACATGATCATTACACCCACCAGGCTCAACCCCATCGCTATCTCATAGCTTATAACCTGGGAAGCCGACCTGAGGCCGCCAAGGAAGGAATATTTTGATCCTGAGGACCATCCTGCCATCACAATGCCGTAAGCGCCGAGGGACGACATGGCCAGAAGAAACAGAAGTCCGATATTTATGTCTGCCACTGCAAAACCGTCAAAGAAGGGCAGTACAGCAAGCGAGGTGAGCGCTGATACAAAGAAGATCACCGGCGCCAGATAAAATATCGGCTTGTCCGCAGTTGCAGGAATGATATCTTCCTTGAAAAAGAGCTTTACCCCGTCAGCAATCGGCTGCAGCAGCCCAAAAGGGCCTACCTCCCTTGGGCCAAGCCTGAACTGCATGAAACCGATCACCTTTCTCTCCCAATATGTGGCGTAGGCAACATGAAGAAGCGTTATGCCGATCACAATAGCGACCTGGATAAGGATAATCACTATATTGGTCAGCATCTGTCCGATAAACGGCGCAAGGATCGGCTCAATAAAGCTGGTCATGCAGTCACCTTTTCAATGCTTATCTCTATGCCGTCCAGACAGGGGGCATCGGTAACAGGATCAAAGACTGGGTCAACAAGCCTGAAGGCGCCTTTTCCCTCAAAATTGTTGCTGATCATGACTGAGGAGCCGTCTCCGTCCTTTTCTATCGCCACAAAGAGCGCAAGGGAACCTGTCTTTGTCCTGACACGCACAACATCCCCCTCGGTCAGTGACATGGCCTGTGCAGTCTCCATACTCACCCTTGCCACTGGATGGGGATACATATTTACAAGGGCAGGCGCTTTTGTACTCGTCGTGCCTGAATGGAAAAGCGGCTTCTCTATCTTCAGATAAAGCCTGCCTGCTTCAGCCGGATGTACGGACCGGTCTGCCTGTATCTCTTCCTCTGCATCACGCAGGGGCTCGCCTTTATAGGGATAGATATTTTCACCATTTTCGATATCCTCATACGTCAGGCTGCGGTGAAGCGGGGAGACCTTTGCTGCCTCATGGAATATATCCTCTGCTGTTTTATAGTCCATGCTGTATCCCATATTCTTCGAGATCTCGGCAATGATCTTCCAGTCTTCCATTGCGTCTCTATGAACAGACTTTCTGACGCGCTGCAGCCTTCGCTCCATATTCGTAAAGGTGCCGTCCTTCTCTGCCCAGCCAAGCGCAGGCAGAACCACATCTGCAAGCTTTGCCGTCTCTGTAAGAAAGATGTCCTGCACAACCAGAAAGTCGAGTTTCTTCAGCGCTGCCGCAACCTTGTCAGAGTTGGGAATATTGCAGACAGGATTTTCTCCCATCACATACAGGGCCTTGAGGCTCCCGGTTTCAGCGGCAGGCACCATCTCAAAGAGATTGAACCCCGGCGCATCAGACAATTCCGTCTTCCAGACATTCTCACATTTCTTCCTGAACTCGGGATAGGCAACAGGCCGGTGGCCTGGAAGAAGATCCGGCGCGCAGCCCATATCAAGGGCGCCCTGCTCATTGGCCCTCTCTGAAAGCAGATATATCCTTCCGTTTGCAAGATAATTGATTGCCGCAAGCAGGAGCAGTTTATAGCTTCCCCCCCTGCTCTGGACAATATCCCTGCCGATAACAAGACTGAATGTCTCTGTCTTTGCAAGCAGGTCAACGAACCCTGAAAGCTGATCCGTCGTTATGCCGGTCTTTTCAAATACCTCATCAGGGGTGGTCGCAATCTCATTTATTTTTGCCTCAAGGGCCGCATTTGACCCTGACAGACCCCTCCTTTGCCTCAGCAAAGCAACGATCCCCTCAAGTAAAGTGGCCTCTGTCTGCAGTCTTGGCAGGAGTCTGACCGGGCTGAAATGCCTGAGGCCGTCTGCGGCTCCTATGGTCAGGACCTTGCCGTCCCGTCTTGCGCATGCCCTTATCTGAAGGCCTAAAATGGGATTGACCGTTGTCGGATCCCCGCCCACCACAAGCACTGTATCAGAGTTTGCAATGCCTGAAATGATATTGGCTGTTGCTCCCTGGCCAAAGATATTCTCGATAAACCTCTGTGCCCCTGCAAATCCGGCACGTGCAGTTGTGTCTATGTTGTTTGTGCCGACTGCAGCACGCATAAACTTCTGGAAGATATAGTTGTCCTCATTTGTGCAGCGAAGGGAAGCAATGCCTGCAATTGCCTGGCCGCTGAAGGTTGCCTTGATCTCGCCCAGTCTTTTTGCAACAAGGGTTATCGCCTCTTCCCAGGTTGCCTCAACAAGCGCGCCTTCCTTCCTGACAAGAGGAGTGGAGAGTCTTTCCCTGCTTCCGACAAATTCGTACCCAAACCTCCCGCGGGAACAGAGCATGCCGTTGTTCACAGCTGAACCGAGCTTTGGTATCACCCGCATGATAACATCATCACGCACCTGGGCAATGACCGTACAGCCGACCCCGCAGTACCCGCATACAGTCTCGTACTGTTCCTTCACCTGCCAGGACCGGTAGCTGTGCCTGTGCAGCCTCGACATGATGGCGCCCACCGGACAGACCGAAACACAGTTGCCGCAGTATTCACAGTCAAACCTGCCGCCTGAAAAAGGCTCTATATGTGAGTGGCCTCCGCGGTCCATAACCGCGATGGCAGAGGCCCCCTGCCTGCCCTCGCACATCCTGACGCAGCGGGTGCACATGATGCAGCGCTCCATATTCCTGACAATTGCGGTGTCTGCAAGGCTCTCTGCAACCTTTCTCTTCTTCTCCCTGAACCTTCCCTTTGCAGGGCCGTATTTTTCGACAAGATCCTGAAGGTCACACTCGCCTGCCTTGTCGCAGTAAGGACAGTCAAGGGGATGATTGATCAGCAGAAACTCGAGGATGCCGCGCCTGACGTCAGCGATCTGCTCTGTCTCTGTCCTGACCACCATGCCGTCAGCCACCATAAGGGTGCAGGCAGTCTGGAGTCGCGGCATCTTATCAACCTCAACAAGACAGAGCCTGCAGCCGCCATACCGTTCAAGCTGTTCGTGGTAGCAGAGCGTAGGTATCCTGATGCCGACAGAGCGCGCCGCCTCGAGCACGGTCATGCCCTTTTCGAGTTTGATCTCTCTGTCGTTTATAGTTATCGTAATCATAATAAAATCCTGTTTATGTCTTGACCGTGCATTTCTTTGCCCTGATATGCTCTTCGAACTCAGGCCTGAAATGCTTGATGAAATTCTGAACAACCCCGCCTGCGCCGTCTCCAAGGGGGCAGAAGGTCCTGCCGACAATATTGCCTGCTACAGAAAGCATAAGGTCTATATCTTCCTCTCTGCCCTGCCCCTGCTCAATGCGCTCAAGTATTGCCCTGAGCCATCCTGTTCCTTCGCGGCATGGGGTGCATTTGCCGCATGACTCATGCTCAAAAAATTTGAGCGCCCTGCAGCAGACCTTCACCAGGCAAACGCTCTCGTCCATAACAATGACGGCGCCTGAACCAAGCATGCTGCCATGCTTGGGCATGTTCACAAAATCCATGGGGCAGTCTATCCTGTCAGGGGGAAGCACAGGCGTCGAAATGCCGCCCGGGATGACGGCCTTGAGCTTCCCTCCGCCTTTGATGCCGCCGCAGTGCGTATAGATAATATCCCTAAGTGTTGTGCCCATCGGGAGTTCATACACGCCAGGCCTTTCTACATGGCCGCTTACGCAGTAAATCTTTGGGCCAGGGCAGTCCGGAGTGCCGATCCTGGCATAGACCTCACCTCCGGCCTCGATAATATACGGCAGGTTCGAAAGGGTCTCGACATTGTTGACAACTGTAGGCTTAGAAAAAACACCGACATTAACCGGAAACGGAGGCTTGATCCTGGGCTGTCCCTTGTCTCCTTCGAGAGACTCGATCAGTGCGGTCTCTTCGCCGCAGATATAGGCGCCTGCGCCCTGATGCACCGCAAGATGAAAGGTGATTCCCCTGCCTTGGATGTTTTCACCAAGGAGATTGCTGTCGTATGCCTCCTGAATCGCCTTATTCAGGATATGTTTTGCAGTAGGATATTCGCCGCGCAGATAAATATAGCCGTATTCTGCCTTGAGCGCATGGGCTGCGATTGTCATGCCTTCGATAAGTATATGCGGGTTCTTCTCGAGGATCGGCCTGTCCTTGAATGTTCCCGGCTCTCCTTCATCAGCATTGCAGAGAAGATATTTCGGGAACTTGGGGTCAGCCGAAGCAAAGGTCCATTTCATCGCAACAGGGAAGCCTGCTCCGCCCCTGCCTCTTAGTCCTGCCTTTTTGACCTCGTCAATAACCTGCTGCGGCTCCATGCCGAGCGCCTTTTCGAGGCTCCTGTATCCGCCAGTATTCCTGTATTCGCTGATAGCGGCTGAGTCCGGATTTTCAATATTCTTTAAGAGTATTTTCTCCATTGCCTATTGGTACTTCTCCAGGGTCTCTTTCAGATTCATCTCTGTCAGATTTTCGTAGAAATCATCGTTTACGAGCATGGCAGGCGCTGTCCCGCACGCACCGATACATTCCATAATAACGAGTGAAAACCTGCCGTCAGGCGACATGCCGCCGGGCTCGACGCCATACGTATTCTTGAGAAAATCAACAAGCTTCTCTGCGCCAAGAATCATGCAGGAAACATTTGTGCAGAGCTGTATGAGATGTCTTCCCATCGGCCTGTTCTTATACATGGCGTAGAACGTTCCGACGCCGCGGGCAGTCGCCTTTGGCACATTCAGAAGGTCAGAGACAGCCTCATACGCCTCGGGAGAGAGCCAGCCGAATTCCCGCTGGGCTACATACAGCGCAGGCAGAAGGGCTGCCCTGCTGTTGGGGTACTTGGCCCTGATCTCTGAAATCTCTTTTATAGCTGCATCAGTAAACATGTATCTTGCTTTCCCTCAGCCGTATCGTATCTTCTACCTGTCGCATTCACCAAGCACAATATCTATCGTTCCGATATTGGCAATAACATCTGCTATAAGCCCGCCCTCACATAGTCTTGTAAGGGCCGAGGCATGAACAAAGGAAGGGGACCTTACCCGCATCCGGTACGGCTTGCCGGTTCCGTCGCTCACAAAATAAAAGCCGAGTTCGCCCTTCGGCACTTCACTTCCTACATAGATCTCTCCCTCCGGCACTGTCGGCCCCTTGGTGATCAGGATGAACTGGTGGATAAGATGCTCCATATCCTTAAGCACCATGTCCTTTGGCGGAAGCGTAAACTTCGGCGCATCTGCCATAACAGGCCCTGCAGGCAGGTTCTCGATGCACTGCTTTATGATCCTTGCGGCCTGCCTCATCTCGCCTACCCTCACAAGATACCGGTCATAACAGTCGCCCTTGCTGCCTACCGGCACATCAAAATCCACCCTGTCATACGCATCGTAGGGGAAGTATTTCCTGACATCATAGTCAGAGCCGGAGCCGCGGAGCGTCCCCCCGGTAAGTCCCCAGTTGATCGCCTCTTCCAGGGAGATAATGCCGATATCAACGGTCCGTTCCTTCCAGATCCTGTTTTCGGTCACCAGCGTCTCATAGTCATCCATTCTTGAAGGGAAATCCAGGATAAACTCATAGAGCTGATCAAGGAATTCCTGGCTGATGTCATTTCGTATGCCGCCTACACGCGGGAAACTGACTGTCAATCGCGCTCCGCAGACCATCTCAAAAAGATCGAGGATCTTCTCTCTTGCCACCATGGCATGAAGAAATGGCGTTGTGGCGCCGATATCAAGCACATGGGTGCCGAGCCAGACAATATGGCTTGAGAGCCTTCCCATCTCGGCAAGGATGGTCCTTATATATTTGGCACGCTCAGGCGCCTCTATGCCGAAGAGCCTCTCTACTGCAACAACATACCCTACGTTGTTATTCATGGACGATATGTAATCGAGCCTGTCTGTAAGCGGCAGTGCAGCAAAGTAAGTCCTGTTCTCACCCAGCTTTTCTATGCCGCGGTGAAGATATCCAACATGTGGAGTACACTTGACGACCTGCTCTCCCTGCAGGCTGAGCACCAGGCGCAGAACGCCATGGGTTGCCGGGTGCTGGGGCCCCATGCTGATCGTCAGTTCTTTTGTCTCAAACGGTTTTTCTATATCTTCCATATTTTCGCGATGCAGGATTTACGATGCAGGATGTGGGACAGGAAAGTTTCTTGTCCTGTATCTTGTATCCTGCATCCATAAAATTATCCCTGCCAGTCATATTGCCGGTATTTTCTCGACCTGTCCAGCACATCAAGAAACCCGCTCCATTCCTCTGCAGGCCCTTTAATTGGATAGTCTTTCCTCAGCGGATGACCTTGCCAGTCCTCCGGAAGAAGCACCCTTCTGAGATCAGGATGGCCGTCAAAGACAATGCCGTACATGTCATAACATTCGCGCTCATGCCAGTTGGCGCCGATCCATACCGGCATAACCGAGTCAATTCGTGCATTATGCCCGGGAACCCCTGCCTTGATCCGCAGTGCATGCCTGTGTTTTATGGAGTACAGATGATAGACCACTTCGTACCGCACAGGGTTTTTCCCAAGGTAATCCACACCGCAGAGATCCACAAGATAGTCAAAATACAGGTCCGGCCCATCATGCAGAAACCTGCTGATCTCCAGTATTTTTCCCTTTCTGACAGTGACAGAGACCTGCCCCCTGAACTCCCTGACATCCAGGATCTCCTCCGGAAAACGCTCTCTAAGCCTGTCTGATATCTCTAATGGTTCCATTGTTTTTCAATAAGCAACAGGGCTCTGAAGAAACTTCCTGCTGTCAACCCCCAACCGCAACCCCCTGATCTTTGTTTCTTCACCGCCAGCGGCTCCAGCGGAACTGCTCTGCCTTTATCTTCTCCTGAAGCTTGATAATGCCTCCGATAAAGGCCTCGGGCCGCGGCGGGCAGCCCGGGATATATACGTCTATCGGCAGGAAGGTATCGCACCCCTGCACAGTGCTGTACGTATTGAATATGCCGCCGCTGTTTGCGCAGCTTCCGACCGAGATGAC
Organism: uncultured Nitrospiraceae bacterium; assembly: GCA_964446125.1. Classification (GTDB taxonomy): domain Bacteria; phylum Nitrospirota; class Thermodesulfovibrionia; order Thermodesulfovibrionales; family UBA6898; genus UBA6898. Next base: position 11,063 of record CAYUNK010000028.1, read on the forward strand.
GTACCTCGGCTCGGGCATCTGGTCATAGACGCGCCTGACTATTTCAGACATCTTTTTTGTCACTGTGCCTGCGACAAACATAAAGTCCGACTGCCTCGGAGAGCCTCTTGGGATTATCCCCATTCTGTCAAGATCATTGTGACTGGCATACACGGCCATCATTTCGATGGCGCATCAGGCAAGTCCGAACGTCATGGGCCAAAGCGACGAACTTCTTCCCCAGTTGATCAATTTATCCATCGAGGTGATAAGAATATTCGGCGACAGAATCCTGACGCCTTCTTCAACTTCGACGAGCGACTGGGAAGGTGTGCTGACCGTAGTGATCAATCCCATACAAAGGCCTCCTTTCTCCAGGCGTAGATGTATCCGACAAGCAGGATCACGATAAAGATGACCATCTCTATGAAGGCAAAGAGCCCGATCTGATCGAACACCACTGCCCAGGGATAGAGAAAGACTGCTTCAACATCGAACACAACAAACAGCATGGCAATAATATAAAACTTGACGGAAAACCTCATATGAGGCCCTCCAACAGGGGCATTGCCGGATTCATACGGCATAAGCTTCTCTGCATAGGGACGCCTGATGCGCAGAAGTTCGCCGATCAGCAGCGTGCCCAGACCAAAGGCCGTTGCGACCATCAGGAAGATGAGCACAGGCAGATATTCTGTTGGCATATAGGTTCCTGGCATAACGGTATAATTTTATAGGACATCCAAACGAATATGTCAAGCAAAAAAAGTAAAACTGGAGCTTTAGCTTTTTTCTTGCATTAATTGTTGGAAATGATTTACATTTTCAGCGATGCTCGTAAAGAAATCTTTTCACTCTCTAACCGGAAAGCTTATCCTCACGATCGGCACACTTATGATCGTCGGCAGCATGCTCTTCTGGCTCTTCCTTTTCAAGTATCAGGAAAAAGAACTTCTTGCCAGTTCGGTCAAATATGGATATTCTTTTGTAGATTACATAAAAAACAGCACCCGCTACGGCATGCTGACTGTGCAGGGGCCGCTTATTCAGCAGACTGTTGAGGCGGTAGGCCTCGCTGAGGGCATCCAGAGCATCCGCATATTCGACTGCGACGGAAATGTTGACTATTCATCCGAAAAGAAACATATCGGCACTTCACTTGATAAAAGCTCCCCTGTCTGCCAGAGATGCCACTCTGCATCAGGGCCGCCAAAAGACACGCCGAGCTGGGCCATATCAAAAGGAAAAAATTACAGAATACTTAACATTTTACAGCCTATATACAATGAGCCTGCCTGCTATAATGCCTCCTGCCATGCTCATCCCAAGACGCAGCGGGTTCTGGGCATCATTGAGGCAGACCTTTCGCTCGAACTGCTCGACCACGGCATCAAACAGCAGGGCATTGCGATCACTGTCTATGTGTTGGCCTTCTCGATCGTCATATCAGTCACGCTCTGCATCATCCTCTGGAACTTTGTATCAACGCCGGTCACAATGCTTGCGCAGGGCATGAGGAGGGTTGCTGCAGGAGATCTCGACTTTAATATAGATCTTGACAGGAAAGACGAGATCGGCGAACTGGCCGCCACCTTTAATGCCATGAGCAGAGAGCTCAGAAAGGCAAAAGATGAACGAATGCAGTGGGGCAACACCCTCGAGAAGAAGGTCCAGGAAAAGACAGAGGCTATCCATAGGGCACAGCAGCAGCTTATCCATTCCGAGAAACTGGCGTCACTGGGAAGGATGGCTGCAGGCGTTGCGCATGAGATCAACAGCCCTCTTACCGGTATTGTGACCTTCGGGCATCTGCTTCAGAAGAAGTTCCCTGAGGGCACAGAGAACCGGGAAGATATTGACATAATAATCGATCAGGCAAACCGCTGCTCCAATATCATCAAAGGGCTTCTTGGGTTTGCCCGCGCATCAACTGCAGACAAGGCCAGGACAAATATCAATGATGTCTTAAACAGCACGCTAAATATCGTCAAAAACAAGGCAGACTTCTTCAACATAAACCTGACGACAGACCTTGATCCTTCCCTCAGAATGGTGAAGGCGGACGCGCCGCAGCTTCAGCAGGTCTTCCTCAATATGATCGTCAATGCGGCTGATGCATGCGAAGGCAAGGGGTCCATAACCATTGCCACATCCAACGTAAAGGACAATGGAAATGATTATGTCCGGATAGAGTTCAGGGATACAGGATACGGCATAAAGGACGAGGATCTCGAAAAGATATTCGAACCGTTCTTCACCACAAAGCCGGTCGGCAAAGGCACAGGCCTTGGCCTGGCTGTCAGCCACGGCATTATCCAGGAGCATGGCGGCAGGATCACGATCAAGACAAAGATCGGCGAGGGCACAAGCTTCTTTATCTTGCTGCCGGCAATGCAGGAGACCACATGAGCAAGGGAAAGATACTGGTCATAGATGATGAAGACATCGTACGCATTAGCTGCAGCCGCTGTCTTGTGCCGGAAGGATATGAATTAAAGATGGCCAGGAATGGTCCTGAGGGCCTTAAGATGCTTGAGGAGGAGGCCTTTGACCTCGTGCTTACCGACCTTAAGATGCCGCATATGGACGGCATAGAGGTGCTGGATAACATAAAGAAAAGGTGGCCAAAGACCGACGTAGTGATCGTAACCGGGTATCAGACCGTCGAGACGGCGGTAAAGGCGATCAAACTTGGGGCCTTTGACTATATCGAGAAGCCGTTCACCCCTGATTCGCTCATTGCAACTGTAGCAAATGTCTTCAGGAAACGAAACGGATAGCATCATACATTTCGGGCAGACAAACAGGCAACGAAGCGCAAGCAAAGATAAAGGAGGGCAGTCATGGAAAGTAAGGGAAAAATACTGGTTCTTGACGATGATCCTGTCGTAACCCTGAGCTGCAAGAGGATCCTCGGGGCAGAGGGTTTTAATATCATCACCGTGGACAAGGGAGAAGATGCCATCAAGAAGGTCTCCAATGAGGAGTTCGACCTTCTGATATCAGACGTCAGACTGCCTGACATGAACGGCATCAGCGTACTCCGGGAGACAAAGATTGTCCAGCCCAAGCTTGATGTTGTGATCATCACCGGCTATCCCACGCTCGAAGAGGCAAAGGAGTCTGTCCGCCTGGGGGCCTTTGAGTTCATCGAAAAACCATTCACCCCTGACTTTATGCTGAACGTTGCCCGAAAGGTCTTTGATACGCGCGGATGGATCTTGAGGAAGGCCTTTATTGATGATTTCAGAAATGAGATCGTCAATCTGCGCGACACCCAGAACCCCGTAATATTCTACAAAGAGGGGACTTGGGCCCGTCCGCTTAAGGACAATATATGGGAAGTGGGCTGCGATGCGAGGTACTGGCTCCTGGCCGGTCAGCTTGCTGCCATAGAACTTAATCAGAACCTGCGGACGATCATGGCAGGCGAGAGCTTCGGCAGGATCCTCTCGGGCAGCGGCCAGTCTGATGATCTTATTGCGCCGATGACCGGAAGGGTTATAGAGATAAACCATCATGCAAATACTGCCATGAGCGCGCTGGTGAGGGATAACCTCAGTGAAGGCTGGCTTCTCTGGCTTGCACGCATAGAACCGATCGCACTGTAAACAGAACTATTATTGAGGAGGATTATATGGCTGATGAACCCAGGATTTTGGTCGTTGATGATGAGATTGTCGTCATCAAGAGCGCTGAAAGGGTCCTCAAAAGCGAAGGGTACCAGATTGAGGGAGCTCTCGGAGGGCGCGAGGCGATCCTCAAGATAGAGCAGTCCGGTTATGATCTGGTCTTCACTGACCTGAAGATGCCGGAAGTTGACGGGATAACTCTCATCCGCTGGCTGAAGAAATCCAGGCCGAACATCGGCATCGTGATCATCACAGGCTATCCGTCTCAGGAGACGATGAAAGAGGCGATAGAACTCGGCATCATTGACTATGTGCCGAAGCCTTTCACGCCCTCAGTCCTGCTTGATGTCACGAAAAGGGCTGTACAGTGGGCAGAGGGAAGAAAGCCTGCAGAGGAAAAGGGCGAGGAGGAGTTTCCTCCGTCTATGGCAGCAGAACTCGACAGGGTGGTAAGGGAATATCGTACGAAACCCGGCTGCCTCATCCCTGTGCTTCAGAGGGCCCAGGAGATCGTCGGGTATCTCCCTCCTGTTGTGCAGAAGAGGATCGCAAAGGGCTTGAACATTCCGGTGGCTGAGGTGCATAGCGTTGTCTCGTTCTACTCGTTTTTCACCATGAAACCCAGGGGCGACCATAACATCAGGGTATGCCTCGGCACTGCCTGCTATGTCAAAGGCATAGAAGGTGTTGTTGAGAAGATCAGAGACTCGCTCAGGATTGATATCGGCGAGACGACCGGAGACAAAAAATTCTCACTCGAAGGCGTACGCTGCCTCGGCGCCTGCGGTCTGGCTCCGGTAATGGTTATTGATGAAGACACCTTCGGCAATATGTCTGCCAGGAAGGCCCTTGAGGTGATCAATCGGTACTCACCTGTTTCGGCAGTGGCGCCTGAAGGCGCTGAAGAGGAAGCGCTTGCAGGAAGGGAGGAATGACGAATGGCTAAACTCGATACGCAGGAGCTGAAGGCGCTCCATGAGAAGAACAAGGCCTCTTTTGGGCCTGAAAGCGGCAGGTTCAGGGCCAAGGTGACTGTGCATATGGGGACCTGCGGACTTGCCGCAGGCGCAAAGCAGGTGATGGATACGCTTTTGGAAGAGGTGAAAAAGAGCAGCCTTGCGGATATCGTGATTGCCTCCTCCGGGTGCGCCGGCCTCTGCGGCAGAGAGCCTATCATGACGGTTGAGCAGCAGGGCGAAGAACCGGTCAAGTATTGCGACCTCACCTCTGAAAAGACCGAAAAGATCGTAAAGGAGCATCTTGCCGGAGGCCAGGTTGTCGCAAACTATGCACTGCCCCCGAAGAAGGATATGCCTTTCCTGAATCTTCAGGAACTGCGCGTATTGAGAAATATCGGTTTTATGGACCCTGAGAGCATAGATGAATACATTGCGCGCGACGGTTACCTTGCGGCCGCAAAAGCGCTCACACAGATGACGGCTGAGGATATCATCAAGACCGTAAAGGACTCCGGCCTCAGAGGCAGGGGGGGCGCAGGATTTCTGACGGGTCTCAAGTGGGAGTTCGCCTCACGCGTTCCATCAGCAGTGAAATATATGCTCTGTAATGGAGATGAAGGAGACCCCGGAGCCTTCATGGACAGGTCTGTCATGGAGGCGGATCCTCACTCGGTCATCGAGGGCATGATCATCGGCGCAAAAGCGATCGGAGCAAACTATGGATTTATCTATGTGAGGGCCGAATATCCTCTTGCGGTCAAGAGGCTGCAGATGGCTATTGACATGGCAAACGAGATGGGCCTTTTGGGCAGGAATATCCTGAATACCGGCTTTGATTTTGAACTCAGCATCTACCTCGGCGCAGGGGCATTTGTCTGCGGCGAAGAGACCGCTCTGATGAGATCCCTTGAAGGAAAGCGGGGCATGCCGAGGCCGAGGCCGCCCTTCCCTGCGGTCAAGGGCCTCTGGGACAAGCCGTCAGTTCTGAACAACGTAGAGACCCTTGCCCAGATAGCGCCTATTATTTTAAACGGCTCCCAATGGTACAAGACCGCCGGCACTGAAAAGAGCGCCGGCACAAAGGTCTTTGCCCTGACCGGAGCGGTAAAAAATGTCGGCCTCGTTGAGGTGCCGATGGGTATCCCGCTCAGGAGCATCATATACGACATAGGCGGCGGAATCACAAAGGGACGGAAGTTTAAATCGGTTCAGCTTGGCGGCCCCTCAGGAGGCTGCATACCTGAGCATCTTCTGGATATACCCGTAACCTATGAAGATATCATGGCGACCGGTGCGATTGTGGGCTCAGGCGGCATGGTCGTTATGGATGACAATACCTGCATGGTCGGCACTGCCAAATTCTTTCTTGAGTTCACTGCCGACGAGTCCTGCGGCAAATGCACGCCCTGCAGGGTGGGCACAAAGATCCTCCTCGATATGCTTACGGATATCACAGAGGGCAAGGGCAGCGAAGGAGATGTCGAGACGCTCGAAGACCTTAGCAGGGACATCATCACCACCTCTCTCTGCGGCCTTGGCCAGACCGCTCCAAACCCTGTGCTTTCGACGATTCGGTACTTCAGGGATGAATATGAATCACACATAAAGCATAAGTGGTGCAGGGCCGGTGTATGCCGGAGCCTCACCACATTCATGATTGACGAAAAACTATGCACAGCCTGCGGCGCCTGCCGCAGGGCATGCCCGTCCAAGGCGGTTGTGGGAGAAAAGAAGGTGCCTCACAAGATCATTCAGGAACTCTGTGTTCATTGCAGGTCGTGTTACGACGCCTGCAAATTCAACTCGATCCGGATCCTCCCCGCAGGCTTTGAAGGCGACCCCAGCGAGTTTCTCGAAAAGGTCTCATCAGGCAGCAAGGAGGGGAAATAGATGATAGAACTGATCATAGATGACAGGAAGGTTTCTGTTGAGGAAGGCGCAACCATACTCGCTGCTGCAAAGACCGTAGGCATCACCATCCCTAACATGTGCTATGACAAGCGGCTCAGGCCCTACGGCGGATGCAGGATCTGCGTTGTTGAGCAGGAGGGCAATCCGCGCCTTCTTGCGTCCTGTTCAACGCTTGCAGCTGCAGGCATGGTGATAAAGACCGACACGCCAAAGCTTAAGAAAGTCAGGCAGACTGTCCTTGAACTGATGCTTGTGCACCATCCTCTGGACTGCCCCATCTGCGACAAGGCAGGAGAGTGCGATCTGCAGGATATGGCCTTTCAGTATGGCAAGCCTGAGGGCCGATTCATAAGGCACAGAAAGGCGATGAACCCTGATGTCCGCGGGCCGCTCGTTGAACTGACGGCAAACCGCTGCATACTCTGCGGCAAGTGCGTAAGGATCTGTTCAGAACATCAGGGCAGGGGCGCTCTCGGCCTTATCGGCAGGGGTTTTCCCACCGTCGTCCAGCCTGCCTTCGGTGAGATCCTTGAATGCGACTACTGCGGCCAATGCATTGATATCTGCCCTACAGGAGCGCTCCTGAGCAAGCCGATGAAGTTTCAGGCGCGTGCATGGTTCCTGGAAGAGAAGGATACGATCTGCCCCTTCTGCGGCTGCGGCTGCACCCTGACCATAGGAACCCGCGAAGGCAGGATCATGCGATCCAGGGCAAAAGAGGACAACGGAAGAAGTGAAGGCAACCTCTGCGGCAGAGGCAGGTTCGGCGTTGATTATCTGTATAGCGAAAATCGCCTGAAGACACCGCTCATAAGGAAAGAAGGCGAGCTCATTGCCGCAACATGGGACGAGGCTCTCACCTATGCAGGCGAAGGCATTGCCCGCATCATGGCAGCTCACGGCAGGGATGCCGTCGGAGCTATCGGATCGCACCGCTGCACTAATGAGGACAACTACATGCTCAGGAAGTTCATGAGCACAGTAGTCGGGTCGTCCAATATAGACTCCTCCGCAGCTTTCGGATATGCAGCCGTGCAGCAGGCTCTTTCTGAGGCCTTCGGCACAACAGCTCATCCTGTTGATATGAAATACCCGCTTGCCAAAGAGGTGATCCTGGTCATTGAGTCCGACATAAGCATTACCCACCCGGTGTATGGCCTGAATATCCTCAGGGCAAAGCGTGAAGGCTCGAGACTGATAGTGGCGGACAGCAAAGAGACAAAACTGACACGCCACAGCAGCAACCTCAGAATGAAAAGCGGAACATCTGTCGCATTGATAAACGGCCTGATGAAGGTGATCATTGACAAGGACCTTTTCAGCAGACCGGCTGTCTCGAAGATCGAGGGCTTTGATGCTCTCGAAAAAAGTCTCGGAGACTATACTCCTGCCAGGGTTTCAGTCATGACAGGCATTTCTGAGGCAGGGATCATAGAGACCGCCGAAGCCCTCGCAACGGCAAAGAGCCGCATGATCTCATTTACCATCAATATCTCTGAAAATACGAAGGGAAGGGATATGGCGATTGCAGCAGCAAATCTTGTACTGCTGCTTGGCGATGGGCCGGATACGCTCCAGATACCTGCTGAATACGCAAATACCTTCGGCATGGTGAGCATGGGCATACAGCATGCCGCAGGTGGAAAAGATATCTTCTCGATGCTTTATGGGCAGGATGCGCTTAAGGGCCTTTTTGTCATGGGTGAAGATCCTGTCTCCCGATATCCCTTCAGCTCAAAGATCCTCTCTGCGCTGAAGTCTCTTGACCTGCTGGTCGTTCAGGACATTGCCCTGACCGAGACTGCAAAGCTTGCGCATGTAGTTCTGCCTGCGGCTGCATGGGCAGAGAAAGACGGCTCATTTATCAATGCTGAGGGCATCACACAGAGACTCCAGAGGATCGTTGAGGCACAGGGGCAGGCGCTGCCTGACTGGCAGATACTCAGGAATCTGGCGCTTGCTATGGGCAGGGAGATCGGAACAAGAAGCGTTGAAGGCCTGTCTGACGAGATAAAGAAGACCGTAATTGAGCAAACCCCTATAGACAGAAAGGCCTTTCATGCAGTGCCCTATTCACAGGGAGAGGCGCCCTCTGCCGAGTATCCATTTGCGCTTGTGGTCAGAGACGTGCTTCAGCATTCAGGCAGCATGTCAACACGCTCAAAATCGCTCGATCTTGTTGTCTCTGAGGCTTTCCTTGAACTTAGCGAGGAGGATGCAACAAAACTGGGTATTTCGGACAACAGCCATGTGAAGGTCTCCTCAAGAAGGGGTACGATCTATCTGAAGGCCAAAATAACAGAGACTGTTCCTGCAGGAACGGTCTTTTCGTCAACTCATTTTCTGCATGGCCGGGTAAACGCCCTGCTGTCGTATCCGGAAAACGGAACTGCTGCCCTCTGCGCGGTGAAGGTGGAGTCTGCTAAAACATAGGGTTCTCTCAAGCTCTGTGTATGGGCGCGGCAACGCAGATAGGTCTGTATCTGTGCTGCAATCTTTTCTATAAAAGGCAAAGCGAATCCATACTGTCCCTGACAGCAAGTCTGGAAAGGCAACAAGGCGGCCTTAATATAATTCTGGCCGCCTTATGCAGTAATGATTCAGATTAAAATGACCTGCCGGAACCCCTGTAATGGAATCAATAGCCTGCTGCCTTTTTTGCAGGCGCTGCCTTTGGGGCTGCAGGGGCCGGTTTTTTGGGAGCCTCAGCTGCCTTCTCAGGGGCAGGGGCAGGCGCAGGGGCAGGCGCTTCAGCTGCCTTCTCAGCCACAGGGGCTGGAGCCGGGGCTGGTGCGGGCACTGGTGCGACAGCTGCCGGTTTTGGCGCCTCTTCTTTTTTCTGGCATCCCATTGCTGCAAGGGAAATGCCGATCATCAAACTGAACATCAAGACAGATAACTTCTTCATAGTGAGCCTCCTAAAAAAACTTTTTTTGCTGCATAAGAAGTTTACATGATTAATTCTCCTCTGGCAACCCGACCGAGAACCAATAAAGAGGCAAATATCTGCCCAACTCTTCGGAGCAGCCTGAAGGGCTTACCTCCTGTCCTCAAATTATGGATAATAGTAGCGTCATGCTAACAAAGGGAACTCTTCTTCATCTGATCAATGAGACCTCGGAAAAGGCGCTCGTTTCAGGCTCATTACTGCCGATCAGCACAAGTTCCGAATATGTTGATGACAAGGACGTGCGCTTTGTGGTGCGCCTTCTTCCGAACCTCGCAAGAAAAGACGACGACCGCCTGAAGAGGGCGCAGGAAAACAGGGGAAATCCCTTTCTGCCCTATGAAAAAGATCTATTCGTAGCAGAAGTCAGTCCTACACATATCGCGCTTTTAAACAAGTTTAATGTCATGCATAGGCATCTGCTGATCGTGACACGGGAGTTTGAAGACCAGGAAGACCTTCTGAAACCTGCGGACTTCGCAGCGCTCTGGACCTGCATGGCCGAATATGATGCATTAGGCTTTTATAACGGAGGAAAGGCTGCTGGCGCAAGCCAGGCTCACAAGCATCTTCAGATCGTTCCGCTGCCGCTTGCAGAACAGGGACCTCCTGTTCCTATCGAGCCTTTGTTGGAGGAGGTGAGAGATACGGGCAGGATTACACAGCTGCGCTCATTCGGTTTCCTTCACCGTTTTGTTCGTCTGGCCCTGGACGATTCAAGGTTTCCCTCTGCACCTGTTGAGCAGTGCTCTGACCTGTACAGGCAGATGCTTTCAGAACTCGGAATGGCAGCCCCCCATAAACAAGAGGCTGTCAGTCAGTCTGGCGCCTACTGCCTTTTGGTTACCCGGCAGTGGATGCTTCTTGTGCCGAGATCGCGTGAGTTTTATGGGCCGATCTCTGTCAATTCCCTGGGGTTTGCAGGATGCCTGCTCGTCAGAAGGTCTGAGGATCTGGACCTCGTCAGAAGAACCGGTCCTCTTGAACTGCTGAGGTCAGTCTCGATTCCGCTCTGAATTGCATATATACATCCCGCCTGTACTGAAAGCCACATCAAAACATATTATTGACGTTTCTGCAGCAGAAAACTGCTAAATCCTCTCGCACCAAGCCCTGGCATTCTGGAACATCCGAAGCCAGGGCGATGCAGCCAGATCCTTCTTCCACTGCTCAGGCATGTACGCCCACTGCCATTTGAGGAAGACCCGCTCAGGGTGCGGCATAATGGCAAGATGCCTGCCGTCAGGCGAGCAGAGCGCTGCAATGCCTTCAGGCGAGCCGTTGGGGTTAAATGGATAGACCTCTGTCGGATTGCCCTTGTCGTCTGCATACCGGGCAGGCGCGAGTCCCTCACGAAGCACTCGTTCCTGTATCGAGCTGTCAGGGAAATATACACGGCCTTCGCCATGGGCAACCCAGACGCCAAGCAGAGAGTTCTCCATGCCCTGAAGCATGATCGAAGGACTTTCGAGGATCTTCAGAGATGAGAAGCGGGACTCGAACCTTCCGGAACGGTTATGGATAAACCGTGGCTGGTCTTTATTGTCTATGCCCTGCCACGGCACCCAGCCCAAGAGCGCAGAGAGCTGGCATCCATTGCATACGCCCAGGCTGAATGTGTCAGGCCGGTTATAGAAGGCCTGGAACTGCTGCCAGATATCCTTATTGAACCTGATGACTCCTGCCCAGCCCTTGGCAGAGTCGAGCACATCTGCATAGCTGAACCCGCCCACAAAGACCACGCCCCGAAAATCCTGAAGGCTCACCTTCTGCTCTATGAAATCGGTCATGGTAACATCCCAGACCTCAAAACCTGCCTGGAAAAAAGCCGATGTCATCTCCCTGTCGCCGTTGCTGCCTTCGTCGCGGATGACAGCAACCTTAGGCTTGTCTGTACGTGCAAGTATCTCTGCAGGAGTATCTTCAGGGACAAAAGAGAGGCTGAAACTCTGGCCCTTCCGGTTATAGATCGCCTTCCTCTCCTGCCTTGCAGATGAAGGGTCTCTCTGGAGCAGGTCAAGCTGATGGCTCGTCTCTTCCCATATGCCCCTTAATTCACGCATATCTTTATTCAGCACCTGCTCGTCTTCAACAGAGACCGTGATCGTCTTTTTTCTTATGGTCCTGCCGATGCATTGATAAGGCAGCCCCTTCTCCTTCAGGATCTTCTTGATCTTCTTCTCCTGCCCCGGCAGGTATTCGATCACCATGCCAAGTTCCTCTGCAAAGAGCAGTGTAAGAGCGCCTCCATGCGCCGTGCCGGCGGCTGTCTGCCCTATCTCAACCGCTATGCCGCAGTTGCCCGAAAAGGCCATCTCAAGAAGCGTTGTTATCAGGCCGCCGTCGCTCCGGTCATGGCCTGCCAGTATCAATCCTTTATCAATAAATTCCTGAATCGCAAGGAAGCCGTTTTTCAGCACCTCAACATCATCAACATCAGGCGACTCATCGCCCACCTGTCCATAGCACTGGGCAAGCGCAGAGCCTCCGATGCGGCTTCTGCCGCCGCCCAGATCTATATAGATCAGCCTGCTTCTGCCAGGCTCTTTTATGTCCGGGGTAATGACCTTGTTGATATCCGGCACGGTCGCATACGCAGATATGACCAGCGTTCCGGGTGATTTAACGGTCTCTTCGGTGTTGTCATTATTCCTGACCTTAGCTGCCATAGAGAGGCTGTCCTTGCCCCCGTCTATCGCAATGCCGAGGCTGATCATGATATCCCGCATCGCAATGGCAGCATCATAAAGGTCGGCGCCTTCCCCCGGAAGTTTCGGCGCCCACATCCAGTTGCCGGAGCATTTGATATCCTCAAGGCAGCTGATCCTTGCCCACATAATATTCGTGAGCGCCTCCGCAACAGACATCCTTGCCATTGCTGCAGGGTCAATCAGGCCCTTGATCGGCTGCTCGCCTATCGAGATTGCCGCGCCGGTAGTCCCGAAATGGCTCTGGCTGATCACCGCAACATCAGATACAGTAAGCTGAAGCGGGCCGGAGCACTGCTGCTGCACAATCAAGCCCGTAACAGACCGATCCACCTTGCTTGCAAGAAACCGTTTTGAGCCGACAGAAACGAGCCTCAGCACACGGTCGAGCGCATCACAAACTGTGCGCCCTTCAGGAAGTGCAAGCGGTTTTCTTTCACGCCTCACGCGGTCAAGGACAAAGGTCTTCTGCGGCATACTGCCCAGGATCTTCTCGAGATGCAGGTTGACCGGAGTGCCGCCGTCTATCTCGTCATGAAGCACAATGTAGCCGTCACCCGAGATCTGGCCGATAAATGCGCAGGGCACCTTCTCTCTTCTGCAGAGGCTCTGGAACTCCTCTGATCTGTCGGGGCTGACAAGAAGGGCATTCTGCTCCTGATACTCTGCCCCCCATATCTCGAGCACAGACAGGGTATTGTCGCCAAGCTGTATCTTCCGGATCTCGATCTTTGCGCCTGCAGGATAGATTATCTCCTTAACCACATTGCAGTTGCCGCCTGCGCCCTGGTCATGGATAGATACGATCGGGTTTCGGTCGCCCAGTTCGACGCATGCACGGATCACCCTGTTCATCTTCTGTTCCATCTCTGCATCGCCGCGCTGTACTGCATTAAAATCGAGCTCAGCAACATTCTGGCCCTGGATCATGCTCGATGCTGCGCCGCCGCCCATGCCGATGCGGTATGCCGGGCCGCCCACCTTGGTCACAAGCATGCCTTTTGCAGGCTCATATTTGTCGGAATGGGCCGCATCCATCTGGCCTACCCCGCCTGTAAACATGATCGGCTTGAGCCATTCTCTCCGTTCGCCGTCAGGCAGTCTCAGTCCAAAGGAACGGGTAAAGCCCTGGATCATCGGCTCGCCGAATTTGTTTCCATAATCCGATGCTCCGTCGCTCGCCTGGATCTCTATGCTAAGGGGGTAGGCAAGGCTGGAAGGGTAGGCAAATGATGCATCCTCCCACGGAAGTTCATATCCCGGGATTCTGAGATTTCCGACCGAGTATGCGGCAGTGCCAGCAATCACAAGCGAGCCTCTGCCTGTTGCCTGCACATCACGAATCCTGCCTCCTGTGCCTGTCTCTGCGCCGGGGAATGGGGCTACGCCGCTTGGAAAGTTATGAGTCTCTGCAGTAAATATAATATTGTAGTCGCGCTTAGCCTCTTTGAATCGGGATACGCATCCGGGCTGCTCCGGGATGATCGTTTCGATCCGATATCCCCTGATAGCGCTTGAGTTATCCTTGAATGCAATCACACTGTTTCCGGGGTTTGCATCAAGGGTCTGTTTGATGATCTTCATAAGATTGCCCGGAACCTCTCTGCCGTCAACAATAAGCCTGCCCCTGAAGAACCAGTGGCGGGAATGTTCGCTGTTGGACTGGCTCAGGTCAAAACATTCCACATTGGTAGGATTCCTGCCTATCTCTTTGACAAAGAGGTTATGGTAGTAATCAAGGTCCCAGTCATCAAGGCCGAGCCCCATCTCGCGGTTGATCTTCTCAAGTGCGGTTTTGCCCTCCTCGATAAACGGGATAGACCTGACCGGCTCAGGCGTTATGCCTGTCTCAAAGGTTGTGAGCTGCCCGGGGTATACAGACTCTGTCATGCGATCATGAATGCAGGAGACAAAGGCGTCAAGGGATTGGGGTTTCAGGTGTTCAGCCCTGCGTCCAAACGTTATCCTGAATCTGCGGGATCGCTCTATCCTCGATATCTTCAAAAGGCCGCAGCAATGGCAGACCGAGACAGCATTTGTTGACCAGGCAGTCGTAAAATTCATCCTGGGGCCTATCTCCAGGAGATGTTGATTGGATGATAAAGTCTCCTTTTCCGTCAGGAAGCTTTCTTCGGAATACTGCTCAGGCTCGAATGTCTCGCTCAGGAGCCAGCCAAGGATTTCTGATTCATCCTGCGTCAGTGGCGAAGAGGCATCAATATAGAAACAGAACTCTGTCTCTATATCCTTTATTGATCCGGAGATAGTCTTTCTTGCAAGGGCAAGAAGCTCCTTCTTCTTTGCATCAGCCACTGCGGGCGTTTTATAGCGATATATCAACGGCATCCTGTAATTCCTCAGGCCCTGCCGAATACTCTCTTGAATATGAAATCAATATTCTTCAGATAGTTTTTAAGATCAAATATCGCATTAAGCTCTTTTGCAGAGAGATACTTTTTTACCTCTTTATCCTTTGAAAGAAGCGCCTTGAACTGCTTTTTTGTCTTCCAGCTCTTCATCGCATTGCCCTGGACCAGTTCGTAAGCATCCTCACGGGTCATGCCCTTATCCGTAAGACTTATCAGGACATTCTGAGAATTATAGAGGCCAAAGCTCCTGTTGAGGTTCTCGATCATCCGGGCCGGGTATACCTGCAGGCCGGCCAGGATGCCGGTCAGCCGGTTAAGCATATAATCTACCAGTATAGTGCTGTCCGGAATGATCACCCGCTCTACAGATGAATGAGAGATGTCCCGCTCATGCCAGAGCGCAACGTTCTCCATTGCAGCAAGCGCATTTGTTCTGACCACCCGGGCCAGGCCTGAGAGGTTCTCGCATCCGACAGGGTTGCGTTTATGCGGCATTGCCGATGATCCCTTCTGACCCTTTGCAAAAGGCTCCTCTGCCTCAAGCACCTCAGTCCTCTGCAGATGCCTGATCTCAACCACGATCTTCTCTATCGAGGCTGCTATAATCGCAAGAGCAGAAAGATATTCGGCATGCCTGTCGCGCTGCACCACCTGGGTTGCGATCGGCTCAGGCTTCAGGCCAAGCTTTTTGCAGACCTTCTCTTCGATGGCAACAGGGATATTCGAAAATGTGCCGACAGCGCCGGAGAATTTGCCGATGCTGATCGCCTTCCTGGCCCGCTCCATCCTCTCAAGATTTCTCTTTGCCTCTTCATACCAGAGCGCAAACTTGAGGCCAAAGGTCATCGGCTCTGCATGAACGCCATGGCTTCTGCCGATGCAGACAGTATTTTTGTATCGAAAGGCCTGCTCTTTAAGAACGGCTCTGAGGCCTTTCAGGTCTTTGATGATGATGCCTGCAGCCTCTTTCATAAGCAGGGACTGGGCTGTATCCACAATATCGGATGAGGTGAGCCCCTTATGCACGTACCGCGATTCAGGGCCGACCTTTTCGGCAACAGAGGTCAGAAACGCGATCACATCATGTTTGACCACTGCCTCTATCTCATCAATGCGTCCGGCATCAAAGGCAGCCTTCTTTCTTATCACCTCAAGCGCATCCTTGGGGATCCTGCCTAATTCTGCCCATGCCTCGCATGCAGCGATCTCTACATCAAGCCACTTCTGAAACCTGTTCTGGGGTTCCCAGAGCCTGCCCATCTCTTTTCGCGTATAGCGTTCTATCATGATTCATTACTCCTTCGGTTTCTCATTCTGATACCCATGCATATTCGTTTAACAGAGTTATTGATGAAGGGCTTTATTTTACCAGTATCCGGAAGATAATGAAATCTATTGAGCTTCTGCGCAGAATCTTACCGGAAATACTCGGCCTGTAATTGAGCGCTTTCGATGTCTGGAGCGATAGAGGCTCTCTTCTGTCTGCTTCCATCCGACTGCATAGACAGTCTCTCCTTTGATGGTCTCCGGTTTGTCCTGTCATTGTCTGCCGCGCTTTTGCGGTCTGTCTCGACAATATGCTTAAATGGCATTTTGTGTCCTTTATTAATAATTCGTCTTATACCCCGGACAAATCATGCTTGCCAAAAGGAATTAATGATTATAGGATGTAATTACAATTCTGTTTTATAAGGATATATGATGCTGTTCAGGATCCTGAAAAAGAATGACCTAAGAACGCTGTATGGCCTGCTTGCAGACGGCAACAGGATTGTCGGCCCGATAAAAAAGACAGATGACAAAGACGGCAGGGCTGTATATGCCTTTGATGAGCTGTCGGATCTGAGCCAAATCCGTCTCGATTACACCACCACAAAGATGTCTGCAAAGAAGTTCTTCATGCCCTTCAGGGAAGTGATGGCATCTTTCCGGATGAAGGGCAAAGGCTGGGACAAGAGCATTGAATATAATATGTTCAGTCCGCTGGTCTTCTTCGGCATGCATGCCTGTGACATCAATGCCCTTAACAGGCTCGACAAGGTGCTGCTTGGAAGCCATTATCCCATGCCTTACTATGCTGCAAAGCGGATGAATATGTTCATTGTCGGCATAGACTGTATACCTCAGCCGCATTGCTTCTGCAGGTCCATGGGTGCAGACACGGCTCTTCACGGCTTTGACCTGTTCCTGACAGACCTGGGGGACCGCTATTTCGTCGAAATCCTCTCAGACACCGCCTATAACTACCTGAAGCAGATAACAGACAGGGAGCCTGATGAGCAGGATCATGAGAGGTATATGAAGACTGCATCTGAGAGGAACAGACTGTTTGCTGCCCATGTTGATACGACAGATCTCACCAAGATCCTGGATATGGAGTTTCAGTCAGAGGTCTGGAACAAATGGGGTGATCAGTGCCTGTCCTGCGGAACCTGTGCAAATGTCTGTCCGACCTGCTACTGCTATGGCGTTGAAGAGTCTCCTTCGCTTGACCTGTTGCAGGCGGAGAAGACCAAATTTCTGTATTCATGCAATCTGATAGATTTCGCCGAGGTTGCGGGCGGCCATAATTTCAGGCCCGAAAGCCATACCAGGCTGAAATACCGTTATTACCACAAGCACCGGGGCTTTGTTGAGGCATACGAAGAGTCGCTCTGTGTCGGCTGCGGCAGATGCGGAGAAGCCTGCCTTGCAGATATTACAGTGCCTGAGGTGATAGCAAGCGTAAGGGGGGAAGAAGGCTGATATGGGCAGCAGGATAAAATTTACCGACATTATGACCGAAAAAAGGCCATCCGATTTCTGCAGGAACGATCTCGGGGCCTTTGAATACACATACAAGGCAGAAATCACGGCAGTGCATAAGCTCACAGAGCTCGAAAATCTCTTCAGGATCCAGCTTGTCAGCCCTGTGGAGCGAAAGCAGTTTGCATTTGATCCCGGTCAGTTTGTGATGCTCGAACTGCCCGGCATCGGCGAGGCGCCCTTTTCCATCTCCTCATCCGC
>CAYUNK010000028.1:28673-30050 GCA_964446125.1 uncultured Nitrospiraceae bacterium
TATGACATGTGGCGTGCCGATGATGTGAACCTTCATATTATTGTCGAAAAAGGAGATTCCTCCTGGAAGGGGCCTGTCGGCATGATCACAGAGGTTCTTCAGGATATCTTTTCAGGCATGGATAGCGACTACTTTCAGAAGACCTATGCCATTGTCTGCGGCCCTCCTGTAATGTTCAAATTTGTATGTAATATGCTGAATGAGCAGGATATACCGATGCAGAAGATGTTCGTCTCCCTTGAACGGAGAATGCATTGCGGCATGGGAAAATGCTGCAGGTGCAATGTAGGCTCTACCTATACTTGTCTTAAGGGACCGGTCTTTGACTACTGGTCAGTGATGAACCTGAAGGAGGCTATCTGATGGCAGATTTCCCCTCTGCAGAGAAGCTCTTTCTTGGAATTCCGGTTGTCAAGCCGAGGGTCGCCTTTTTTGAACTCTCCTCCTGTGAAGGCTGCTGGCTTCAGATATTAAATAACGAGGAAACACTCATGGATTTCCTTTCCCTGGTGCAGGTGGTCAATTTCCGCGGGGCGATGACCGAAAAGTCAGATGACTATGATATTGCCTTTGTTGAAGGCAGTGTTACGAGAAAGGATGAAGCGGAGAGGCTCAGGGATATCAGAAAGAACGCAAAACTGCTTGTCGCCTTTGGCTCCTGTGCATGCTTTGGAGGCGTCAACCAGCTCAAGAACCGTCTTGATCCTGACTGGGCAGCCCATGAGGTGTATGGAGCCGCACCCGTCGTCACTGACAGGGCTCAGCCACTTGAGGATTTTGTGCAGATTGATCTCATGATCTATGGATGCCCTGTCAATAAAAGAGAGGTCGAGAAGATCGTAACCAGTCTTGTCATTGGAAAGGAGGTTCATCATCCGCGGTACCCTGTCTGTATGGAATGCAAGGCAAACGAGAATATCTGTCTGTTTGATCTGGGGGAGCCCTGTCTCGGCCCGGTCACCAGGGCCGGATGTGATTCATGGTGCCCCAATAGCAGGGCAGGATGCTGGGGATGCCGGGGGCCTGCTGACGAGGCAAACATGCGCCAGTTGCGAATCATCATGACAGACAGGGGATTCCCTGAGGAGGTACTGATAGACCGCCTTGAATGCTTTGGCGGGTTCAGGGAATATGTTGATGCCCTCAGGAAGGGTCGGCAGATATGAAGATCAACTGCAATATCAATGTTCATCATCTTGCACGCGTCGAGGGCCACGGCAACATTAAGATACGAATTAAGGATGGAAGGCTTGAGCAGGCCCGTTGGGAGGTCGTTGAGACGCCGCGCTTTTTTGAGGCATTGCTCGTCGGCAAAAAGTGGGACAATGCTCCCTGGGTCTGCGGACGAATATGCGGCATATGCTCAATAGGCCATAC
>CAYUNK010000029.1:0-29449 GCA_964446125.1 uncultured Nitrospiraceae bacterium
TTCTGCCAGTGCATCGGCGCTCAACCGGGTCAGGGCATAAATCGTGAAGCTGCCGTGCCGTTTCCTGTATGCCTCTTTTCTCCTTGCAATGTAGCCGGCCCGATAGAGCATCGACAGCCGTCTGAGAAGTGCGGTCTCGCTGATGTCATAATCAAACCCCTTGTTCAAAAGACGCAGCAGCATTTTGAAGTTTGAGACTCCAAGCGCCAGAGCTTTTAATATGTCTATATCCCTGTTTGTCAGATTCATATTTCTGCCTTCAAGGCAATATTACCTTTCAACTTTTGGACAAGCAGAAACAGATAGAGCTGGACTCTGCGTAGGCAAGATAACTCATTGATTCAACAACCGTTTGCAGTCCCCTGTATGAATTCAGACCTGCATGGTCTCCTGAGGGGTAACCTGATGGGTTGAATATATGACCCGCCCTGATTGCGACACGGTGTCGCACCGTCGAATTTCGTGAAAGTAATATTTCTGCAGGAAACAATCTTCCGGAGGCGATACATGGGCAAAGGTATTCGGGATCTTTTTTCAAAGAAGGGCGAGGAAGCCCTTCAGAAAATCCTGGGCTTTGATGAGACTGCTACTCTTGGCACTGAGATAGAACTTCGTGAAGCCGGTGAGGCGGTTGTGCAGATCCCTGTTTCGTCCATAGCGCCTAACCCTTTCCAGCCGCGCACACTGTTTGACGAAGAAAAGCTGTCTGCGCTTTCAGAATCTCTGAAAGACAGGGGAATGCTTCAGCCGGTCCTGCTGCGGCAAGTTATGACGTCCTCAGGCCAAAAGTATGAACTTGTCGCCGGGGAGCGCAGGCTGAGGGCCGCAAAGATGGCAGGCCTAACCGATATCCCTGCTGTTTTAAAGGAACTCGAAGATAAGGATATGAGGGTACTCACCCTTGTAGAGAACCTGCAGCGGGAGGATTTGAATGTTGTCGAAAAGACGCTGTCGATAGGTTCATTGCATGAGATGATTGGTGACCTGACAGCTGCGGCCCGGGCATTGGCTCTGTCGAAGAGGAGCATCGAAAGATATGTAAGAATCTATTCGGCAATAGGGGCATCTGAACTCCTCCTGACCGTCATCAAAGGGAATGCCCACCTTATAGATTTCAGGGATGCCGAAGCGCTTGCAGATATTGTGCGGAGTCTGGGAGGAGAGGCGCTCGGCAGATTCGTAGATGCAGTCAACAGTGATGGGATAAAGCGGGCAATAAAGAGTTTCAGAAATTCTCAAACTTCAAAACCAAGTCGCAAAGCCAATAGTCAATCCGTCACCGGTGCAGTCAGGGAAACTGCAACACAAATCCGTCTGCTGATGAGGTACGAAAAGGGGTCCGAGATCAAGGCACAGGACAGGGACAGACTCCGGATTGTGTATGAAGATTTCGCAGCACGAATAGAAAGGTCGCTGTGATAGCGCCTATAATAATGCTCACGGTCAAACAGGTGTCCGAGCTTATCCAGGTAAAGGAGAAGACTATCTACCAGTGGGTAGAAATGAGACAGATACCTCACCATAAGCTCAACGGTGCAATCCGCTTCAACTACGACGTCATCCTTGAGTGGATGGAATCCTGTGCAAGACCATCCGACAATAGCTATAATTTATTATCCAAGCTGGAGGCTCGGAAAGGAGGGCAGAAGAAGTGAGCCTCTACAAAAGAAGATGGAAACAACAGGATATCTGGTATTTTGACCTCTACGATGAGCATGGCAGACGTTTAAGGAGATCGACGAAAACCAGCAATAAGAAACTTGCTGAAAAACGTATGGCTGAGGTCCTGACGCAGATAGAGGATGGAAGGTGGTCCGAAAAGCAGCGCGAGAGGACTGTGACCTTCGACGAAATGCTAAAGAGATACCTGAATGAGTGCACCAATAAGGCTTCAACCATTGAGAGGAAAGAGGGAGCATTGAAACATCTTCAAGCAATGTTTTCCGGCATGACTATTTCCGAGATGACGCCAGAAACCATCGTGGAGTACAAACTGAACAGAAAAAAAGACCGTGCAGCAGATTCTACAGTTCTTAATGAGGTCAGAATGCTGAGCAATGCATTTAACACTGCAATTAAGACATGGCGATGGTGTAAAGAGAATCCTGTCAGTCAGGTCAAGCTGGGCCTAAAGCCAGGCCGGGTAGACCGGTGGCTTACGCAAGAAGAAGAGAAGGCTCTTCTTTCAAAAGCTGACGGCAAGATGAGAGGGCAGCTCCCGGAGATAATCATTCTCGGGCTCAACACTGGTATGAGCCAGGAGGAGCTTATTAATCTCAAATGGCAGAATATCAACCTGCCACGAAAGATACTGATTACCACTCGGGAAAAAACGAGTGTGACCAGAACAATCCCTCTCAACAATACTGCCATGACTCTGCTGAAAGAAAAGGCCAAAGTTAAAAGCATCGCAGGGTATGTCTTCTACAATGGTGCAAACCAGAGGATCGACCGGGCAAAGCTGAAACAGCATTTCAAAAAAGCTGTAACAGATTCGAAGATTGATCATTTCAGGTTCCACGATTTAAGACATACATTTGCCACCAGACTCGTTCAGGCTGGTGTTGATCTTTACAAAGTGTCCAAACTTTTGGGCCATAAAGACATATCGACAACACAGCGATATGCTCACCATTACCCTGAAAGTTTACGAGCCGGCGTTGAGATTTTAGACACTTATTGGCACGAATCGGTCACGCAAGGATCTAAACAGGGAGCAGAAGGAAACAATGCAGCGGCATAACTTCTTGATTTAGCAAGCAGAAAAGTGGTGCCCCCTGCATGATTCGAACATGCGGCCCCAGGTTTAGGAAACCTGTGCTCTATCCGACTGAGCTAAGGGGGCATATGCACAGCAACGTGACAAAATTGCAGCAATAGAAAAATATCTTATATCTGTTTATGGCTATGTGTCAATCAAATCAACCTTCCTGCCCCCTGTTTTTCTGCTTTACAATGGGCCGAGGACGATAGCATAATACACTGTCTGCGCAAGGAGGGCTTATCATGCAAAAGGAATATTCAAGGCTTTTATTCATTATTTTCTTGACCGCTCTTTTTCTGAATCAGGGGTGCGCTTCAAATGCCGGCAAGGCGCTTATTGGCCAGGAGCGGGCAGCGCTCGGACCGGTAAAGATGGTTCGGTACGAAACTCCCGGGATTGTAAAATCTTCTGGCACAGAAACAAGAGTGATGGCGCTTGCCACCCTTGCATTGCCGGGCGGCTCAGCCCTCTTGGTGGTTGGCGATGCCTACGGCAAGGCGCGCGGTGCTGAGACTCAAAGCATGATCCCGGACTTTGGTTCTCTGGTTATGGAGAAGTTTCTCGAAAGCGTTAATCAGACAGAACCGGGCTGGCCTGAACTGACCGTTGTCAGGGAGCCGATTAAGGAGGAAGGCATAGAAGCGGCAACAACTCTTGAACTGGATGTCAAGCGACTTGCTTATGGCAGCGTTGATCTGACGCGGGGCGGCGTAATCATGGACCGTGGAATGGACAAGGGGTTTATTGCTGACGGATTTTTGTCCAAGACTCTCGTTACCATGAAGAGCAGGCAGGGAGATGTTCTCTGGCAAAAGAGCTATGTTTATCTGTCTGATGATTATAACCGGGCCATGTCGCTCGATGAACTCGAAGCGAATGATTACAGTCTCCTGAGGGAGGAGATGTTATTTGCTGCGGAGAAGACTGCTGAGGACTTTGTCAATCATCTGAACGGGAAAGCCAATTAGATACTATCATTTTGGAGGAGCCAGATTCTGCGGCGCAACAATTACCATCTTGACCCAGGATATCTCTGCCTTGATTCGTTCACCTATGGCCCTGACCAGGTCCATGCGGGTCATATGTCAACGCCAGCAGTAGCCTGTCGGCCTGATCCTGACATCCTGATCTTTTATATCAACAAATTCGATATCACCGCCAAGAGCTGTATAATTAGGTTTCAGCTCCTCTATGATCTGCTTGATTTTCTGGATATCTTTCTCTATAGTTTCCATACGTCTCCTTTATTCTTTTTATGGGCATATAATTGTAGCAGATTGGAGCCACTTTGGACATACTTGACATTATTAAAAGCAGGCGCAGTATCAGGAAGTTCCGACCTGATCCGGTTCCGGATGAACTGGTCGAAAAGCTGCTTGAGGCGGGAAGATGGGCGCCGTCAGGCAGAAACAATCAACCCTGGCGCTTTGCTGTTGTCAGAGACAGGGAACGCATAAAGGAGATTTCCCGTCTGACGCTTTACAGAAAGATTGTGATTGGCGCTCGGGTTTTGATACCTGTATTTATTGATACGGCAGCGATCTATCACAGGGAAAAGGATATACAGGGAATCGGGGCATGCCTTCAGAACATGCTGCTCGAAGCAGACTCTCTCGGATTAGGCGCTGTATGGCTTGGCGAGATCATAAAAAGCAGCGAACAGATAAAGCAGCTGCTCAGGCTGCCTGATGAATTGGAGCTTATGGCCGTGATTGCCCTGGGATATCCTGACGAAGCGCCTCATGCGACAAAAAGAAAAGCCCTGAAAGAACTGATCGTATATCGTGATTAGCTTTTGGTTGAAGCAGTACGTGCGAAATACTTTATGCCTTGAACCGCATCCCTTGCAGCAAGATTCTTTTCGATGTCATTGAGTATCTGATGTCTGTTTTTCCCCCATGCAGGCGCAATGAGGATATCATCGGGCGCAGTCGCAAAGAGCCGCTGAAATACAATATGCGGCGCGGTCCTCGCTACGAAATCAGCGACAAAATCGAGATACTCCTGATACCCAAATACCGGGAACGGACGATTATGATAAATTTCCGCAAGTGGCGTGTCCTTGATGACCTGAAGCTGATGCAGTTTAAGAAACTTTATCGGCAGCGACGACATCTCCTCGGCCATAGCGAGAGTCTCCTCACGTGTTTCGGTCGGAAATCCGGCAATAAGATGGGCGCCGATGAGGATGCCCCGGTCTTTCGTCATCTCAACTGCCTGGAGAAACGACCGGTAATCATGGCCCCTCTGAATGAACTCAAGGGTCTTGTCATACATTGACTGAAGCCCGTATTCGACCAGGATGACATGCTTTGACGCAAGGGTTTCGAGCATTTTTATTTTTTCATGATCAACAGCATCCGGTCGGGTGCCAATCGCAAGGCCTATCACATCAGGCTCAGCAAGGGCCTCTCTATACAGCCTCTCCAGCTCATCAACCGGTGCATAGGTGTTGGTATATGCCTGAAAATAGACAAGGAACTTTTCCGCTTTGAACCGTTTTTTTGTATGACTGATGCCGTTTCTGACCTGCTCACTTATGGAAAGAGAGGGTCTGCAGGAGCTTGGCCTGAAACTGTCGTTGTTGCAATAAATGCAGCCGGAAAGCCCAAGAGTGCCGTCCCTGTTGGGGCAGGTGAAACCGGCATCTACGTTTACTTTATACACTGTCGTGCCGAAGGTCATGCGCATATGTGCGCCAAACGAATTATATCTCTGCATGCTTAATTATCAACCTTTGATGAATTCGCTGTCAAACAGAGCGGGAATCAAGAATTTATACTGAAGTCCCTTCCGGCTATCCTTTCAATTAGAACATATCGAAAGTAATGAGCTTTTGGTCAGTTCTGCATGCATAAATAGAGTGTTTCATTATCGAATAGTTCTGCGTATAATAAGTGCAATTCCCCTGGTGCTGATGCCGGGCGGCCTGGAAAGTTATTTATAGCCGGACAAGGACGATGATGTGACGCTTATCAACAACGAAGTCGGCAGAAAGATTATCATGGCAATTACAGGCCTCGCCCTGAGCATGTATGTTGTTATTCACATGCTCGGCAATATATCTCTATTTAGCGGGCCGGATGGCATTAATGCCTATGCGGCTATGCTCCAAAGCCTTGGCCCGTTTCTCTGGATTGTGCGGTTTATCATGGCGGTTGCGCTTGCTCTGCATATCGTCTTTGCGATACTGATTTATCTTGAGAATCGGGCCGCCAGAGCAACAAAGTATGCAGTCACCAGGCGTCTCAGCGCAACGTTTGCCGGCAGGAACATGATCTGGACAGGTCTGCTCATTGCACTGTATCTTGGCTATCACCTTCTGCATTTTACTGTTCAGGTCATATCTCCCGAATTCTCTGCATCAAGAAATCCTGATGCTTTGGGCCGGCCGGATGTCTTCAGCATGGTCGTAAATAACTTCCGAAATGTATTGGTCTCAGTCATATATATAGCGTCAATGGCGGCTCTCGGACTGCATCTTTCCCACGGCCTGCAGAGCATGGTACAGACACTCGGCATGAACCTTGAGAAGACGCTGCCGATTGTGATCACCATAGGTATGGTTGCTGCCTTTGCCCTGTTCCTTGGGTATGTGTCAATTCCGGCAGCCATTATCATTGGATTGGCCGGCAGATAACGATATGATTCTTGACGGAAGATCACCATCAGGACCACTTGCCGAAAAATGGGACAGACGCAGGCAGGAACTTAAGCTTGTAAACCCGGCCAACAAGAGAAAGTATAAGGTGCTTGTCGTAGGCACCGGTCTGGCAGGAGCGTCTGCGGCAGCCTCCCTCGGAGAACTTGGATACAATGTCGAGGTCTTCTGTTTTCAGGACAGTCCGCGCAGAGGCCACAGCATCGCTGCCCAGGGCGGCATTAATGCGGCCAAGAACTACCCCAATGACGGTGACAGCATCTTCCGTCTCTTCTATGACACTATAAAAGGCGGCGACTTCAGGGCTCGCGAGTCAAACGTGTATCGTCTTGCGATGCTGAGCAATAATATCATTGATCAATGCGTTGCCCAGGGAGTTCCGTTTGCGCGAGACTATGCGGGATACCTCGATAACCGTTCTTTTGGCGGCGCTCAGGTTTCAAGGACCTTTTATGCGCGGGGCCAGACAGGCCAGCAGCTTCTGCTCGGCGCATACGGAGCACTTTCCCGCCAGATATATGGCGGCACGGTCAAGCTCTTCTGCCGGACCGAAATGCTCGACCTGATTGTGGTTAATGGTGATGCAAAGGGTATTACCGTAAGAGACCTGGTAAGCGGAGAGATACGGAGTCACGCAGGCGATGCAGTCTGTCTCTGTACAGGCGGATATGCAAATGTTTTTTATCTTTCGACAAATGCCATGGGATCAAATGTTACGGCAGCCTACCGCGCATACAAAAAAGGCGCCTTCTTCGCAAATCCCTGCTTCACGCAGATACACCCTACCTGTATCCCGGTCACGGGAGATCATCAGTCAAAGCTGACCCTGATGTCCGAGTCGCTGCGAAATGACGGAAGAGTATGGGTGCCGAAGACCAAAGGTGATGCGAGAAGCCTGTCTGACATACCGGAAGATGAAAGAGACTATTTTCTCGAGAGAAAATATCCCAGCTTCGGCAATCTCGCCCCAAGAGATATTGCCTCGCGCGCAGCAAAAGAGGTCTGTGATGAAGGCAGGGGAGTCGGCCCCGGAGGCAGAGGGGTGTACCTCGATTTTGGCAATGCCATAAGCAGACTCGGCAGGGAAAAGATCGCCGAGAGGTACGGCAATCTCTTTGAGATGTACGAAAAGATTACGGCGGAAGACGCCTATCATCAGCCTATGCGCATCTATCCCGCACCTCATTACACAATGGGAGGCCTCTGGGTTGACTACAATCTCCAGAGCACAATACCAGGTCTGTTTGTGCTTGGGGAGGCCAATTTTTCGGACCACGGCGCAAACCGTCTGGGAGCGAGCGCATTAATGCAGGGGCTGGCTGACGGCTATTTTATTATTCCATCCACAATAGCGGACTATCTTGCCCGTACAACTCCGGGCCAGGCCTCTTCAGGCCATCCTGAGTTTAAAAACTCTGAGAATAATACCAGGGCATTGACAGAAAGGATGCTTTCGCTTAACGGCAGAAAAACGGCTAATGATTTTCATCGTGAACTGGGCAGGATCATGTGGGAACATGTCGGCATGGCTCGGAGCAGGGAGAGCCTGAAGACTGCTTTAGATCTCATACCGGCGCTGCGCGCAGAGTTTTGGGAAAACGTAAAGATACCGGGGAACGGTTCAGAGCTGAACCAGGAGCTTGAGAAGGCAGGTCGTGTTGCCGATTTTCTCGAATTTGGCGAGCTGATGGCGATTGATGCGCTTCACAGGGAAGAGTCCTGCGGCGGGCATTTTCGGATTGAACATCAGATGCCTGACGGAGAGGCAAAGCGTGATGATGAGCATTTCTCCTATGTAGCTGCATGGCAGTTTAAGGGAGAGGCAAACACCCCGGAGCTTCATAAGGAGCCTCTGACCTTCGATAGTGTGCAGCTTGCAACAAGGAGCTATAAATAATGGATCTTACCTTATTTGTCTGGCGGCAGAAGGGCCCTCAGGATAAGGGAAGGCTTGAACAGATTCAGGCCGTTGGCATCAGCCCTGATATGTCATTCCTTGAGATGCTCGATCAGGTTAATGAGGATCTGATCAGGGACAATAAAGAGCCCGTTGCCTTTGATCATGACTGCAGGGAGGGAATATGCGGCGCCTGTTCTCAGGTAATTAACGGCATCCCTCACGGCCCTCAGAAAAAAACAACGGTCTGCCAACTGCATATGCGACATTTCAGGAATGGCGATACTATCTATATTGAACCCTGGAGGGCGAGAGCCTTCCCGGTGATTAAGGATCTGATTGTTGACCGGTCGGGCCTTGACCATCTTATACAGTCAGGCGGATATGTGTCAGTGCATACCGGCGGAGTTCCGGACGCAAATGCGGTTCTGATATCAAAAGACAGCGCAGATAATGCCATGGACGCCGCAGAATGCATCGGGTGCGGCGCCTGTGTTGCTGCCTGCCCTAATGGTTCGGCAATGCTCTTTACTGCTGCAAAGGTATCGCATCTTGCGACTCTTCCGCAGGGAAAGATCGAGGCGTCAAAGAGGGTCTGCATAATGACTGAGGCGATGCTGAGCGAAGGGTTCGGCAGCTGCAGCAACCATTATGAGTGCGAGGCGGTATGCCCTAAGGGAATCAGAGCATCGTTTATCGCCAAACTGAACAGGGAATATCTTAAGGCAATTCCGAAAGAATTCCTCAGAGGCAGAACGGGCACCAATTCGCAGCAATAATTGCTTTGCCTTCCCCGCAACGAGTGAATAATGAGTTGTCTTTTATTTATGAATTGATTAGTATTATTAATACATCAACCGGAGTTATTCTGGAAAAAAACTAAGGAGGAGAAGATGAAACGTAAGGCATTTATGTTCAGTTTAGTTATCGCAGTTGCATCATTGCTTATTTTATCAGTTGCTCCCGTGCATGCCAGCAAGGCTAATTGGCCAAAGTCAGTAAACATCGGCGCAGCTCCCATTGGTGGAACCTATTACATATGGGCAGGCGGATTCGCCAAACTGCTCCATGACAAAGTCGGCATCACAGCGTCAGTTGAGGCTACAGGAGGTCCGATCCATAACACCCAGTTGGTTGACAGCAAGCAGATGGATTTTGGCATGGTTACATCAGGGCCGGTATGGGAAGGATGGACCGGGGAGAACTGGGCAAAAGGAAAGAAACACCAGAATGTCAGGGTAATATTTCCGATGTATACCACCTTTTTCCAGATGTATGCACAGCAGAAAACCAACATAAAAAGTCTGATGGACCTCAATGGCAAGAGCGTTGGAGTCGGTCCGGTCGGCGGCACGGCAGCAAACTACTGGCCCATGATCTTTGATTCGATGGGCATAAAGGCAGGCAGGATTGTAAATGCAAGTTCAGCTGATCTGAACTCCCAGCTCAAAGACGGCATGCTTGATGCCAATGGCCAGTCACTCGGCATTCCATGGGTCACCATCACAGAGATCGAGACAACGCATGATGTGAATGTCTTTGGTGTTCCTCACAAGGATGCCGACAAGTTTCTTCCAAAATATCCCTTCTTCTCGAAAGGCATTATCCCGAAAGGCACTTATAAAGCAAATAAAAACAGTGATATAGAGACTATATCCTTATGGAATTTCATGACCGTCCACAAGGATATGCCTGATGATCTGGTATATGAAGTCCTGAAGAAGACGTTCGAAAATGTGGACATCCTTGTGGCTGCCCATAAATCAGCAAAAGAGATGACACCTGAGGCTGTTGTCTTCAGCCCTATCCCCCTTCATCCAGGCGCTGTCAAATTTTACAAAGAGAAGGGCATTAAGATACCGGATAGCCTTATTGCAAAATAATGCTGAGTATGATGTTTAAGTAACATATTTATCAAATTGGGCGGCCAACCAAGGTCGCCCGATTTTTTTCATGAATCAAGCAAAATCAGAGTATGAGGTGCCGGTGAATGAGTGATAAACCCGATATTAATGATGATTCTGATAAAGAAGTAAGCCTTGAAGAAGTCGAGCGAAAGCTCGAGCAGATGAAGATTAAGGACATTGAGGTTTCAGGAGGTCGAAACCTTAAAGGCATGCTTGGAAATGCTGTTTTCATGCTCGGCATCGCGATGAGCCTGTTTCATATCATTGTACTTACTGTAAGGCCGATAGATCCCTGGTACTTCAGGAGCCTTCACGTCTTATTTGGAGGACTTCTTGTCTATGCATTTGTCCCCGGATGGAAAAAGTCACCATTGAACTCCATCCATTTCCTTGATTATCTCTTCATGATATGTCTTGTCGCACCGGTTGTGTATATGTTCATCGTATTTGACGAATGGATCTACCGGGTTGGTGTTGTTCCGACTACCATGGACTTTGTCTTTTCGATCATGTTTATTATCGCCGTCATAGAGATGGCCAGAAGGGCATCCGGTTGGCCTTTAATGATACTCTGCGTTATATTTATTCTTTACGGACTGTTTGGCAACCATCTGCCCGGAATATTCCAGCACAGGGGTTATCCCCTGCCGAGAATCGCAACCTTTCTCTTCAGTCTTGACGGCATACTTGGGCTGCCTGTTCTCGCCTCGGCCCATTATATATTCCTCTTTGTATTATTTGGGGCATTTGTTGAGGCATCAGGTGCCGGCAAGTTTTTTGTGGATTTTGCCCGTTCCCTTGCTGGACGCTTCAGGGGTGGGCCGGCAAAGGTATCTATTGTCTCGAGCGCGCTGATTGGAACTGCGTCGGGGTCGTCGGTCGCAAACGTTGTGGTAGATGGAGTCCTTAATATCCCGCTTATGAAGGCCAGCGGATTCAAGCCGTCAACTGCGGGCGCCATTGAGGCAATGAACTCAACCGGCGGTCAGATTGTGCCGCCTGTTATGGGCGCTGGGGCCTTTCTGATGGCCGAGATACTGGGTGTGCCGTATCCCAAGGTTGCCATGGCAGCAATTGTTCCGTCGGTCTTGTACTATTTTGCGGCCTACTGGATGATAGATTTTTATGCAGCATCAAACGGACTGAGCGGCCTGAGGAAGGAGAAGCTTCCGGTATTCAAGACGATCATGATTGAGCGCGGTTTTCTCCTTATCCCCCTTGTTGTTCTCCTGTTTTCTCTCATGGTAATGATGTATTCACCCTACAGGTCTGCCATGTACGGCATCGTTGCGATGATCGTTGTTGCGGCTGTAAGACCTGAAACACGGTTTGGCGTTAAGAAGCTCTTTGCCACCCTTTCGAAAGGCGGCAAGGGGTCTATGGAGATTATAGCTACCTGCGCTGCTGCAGGCATTATCGTCGGAATATTGACACAGACCGGCCTCGGCATGAAGTTTGCGATGATTATCATCACCTATTCCGGGGGAAGTCTTCTGCTGTCGCTGATATTTACGATGATTATCGCTATTGTTCTTGGGATGGGCATGCCCACAACAGCAGCCTATGCCATCTCTGCCTCGGTGCTTGCGCCTGCGCTCATACAACTGAATGTTCCGCCGATTGCAGCGCACCTTTTTATCTTCTACTTTGCCTGTCTTTCTGCCATTACGCCTCCTGTGGCCCTTGCCTCTTTTGCTGCTGCTGCTATCGCCAATGCAAGGACCTGGGATGTGGCGCTTGATGGAATGAAGTTTGCGCTTGCGGGATACATCGTGCCCTTTATGTTTGTATATGGACCTGCGCTTGTTTTACAGGGCACGGGAACTGATATTGCGATCGCTACGGTCACCGCGGTGATCGGCACTGCAGCACTTGCAGGCGCTATTCAGGGGTGGTTCCTGACCAGGGCGAATAAGCTTGAGAGGCTGCTCCTTTTTGTGGCTGCCTTAACCCTGATAAAACCCGGAGTAATGACTGATATAGTCGGATTTGGCCTTGCTTTTGTGGTATTGGCGTTACAATTAATGAGAAAGAGGACAAAGACAGCTGCTGCGTAGGCCTTGCTGCGTCTCAATCAAGAAACCCGCTTGTGTGTGCAGGCGGGTTTCTTGATGTAAAAAAAATGTGATGGTCAGCTACTGCGGCAATCTGGTTTCGAGCATTCCTTTGAGTTTCAACAGGTAACTTTTGGCGGAAGAGCTGCCAAGGAGATTTCTTAGACGCAGCATCAGCCGGGCCGGGAGATTCAGACCGCCCCGCTCTATCAGGATAAGCTGTGACAACAGGATCCCCTTGCTGTTGGGGGTGAGTTCATAAATCTCCTGTATGAAACCGTTTTTTGGAAGCGCGCCTCCCCTTAGATGCATGACAAAGCGGAAAAACTCTTCATATTCCAATAGCTCTGCATAGTAGTTGCTTTCTCTGCTGCCAAGCCTGTAACGTATGCGGTACTGGGCATTTGCCTTTGGCGGCCCCGGTGTGATCCGAACAACCTCTGTTATTCGCGGGTTCCAGGTCTTCATTGTCGCCGGATCAGCAATAATGCACCATATGGCCTCTTCTGAAAACGGCAGCTGGATTTTATTTCTGATCTTCATATCCATGGGATTATAGCAAATCTTATTCTTCAGTGAGTGAGTGTACTATAGGTTGGAGGCATTCAGGTGAAAATGGCGGATAAGCCGGCCTGTCAGTGGAGGCCGGCATATATGCAGATCATGTCCTCATTTCTGCAGGGCTGCTTATAAGGCGTCGGATTCTGTAATGCGAGTCTGCAGTATCTGTTACAATGATGGCCAGAGATATCAGGGAGCGTGGCTGTATGGATCCACTTTTAATAATAAATAAATATTTCGAGCCCGGCACAGATGCATATGGAATTCTGATGGAGCATAGCAGCATGGTCATGACAAAGGCCCTTGCCGTTGCCGGACTGCTCAGACACCTCTGTCCTGACTTGTCCTTTATAAGGGAGGCGGCCATGCTTCATGACATTGGGATTGTTTTTGTCAATGCCCCTGAGATCGGCTGTAATGGCGACATGCCCTATATCTGCCATGGATATCTCGGACGGGAGATTCTCGAAATAGAAGGCTATCCGCTTCACGGACTTGTATGCGAGAGGCATGTCGGCGCCGGCATCAGCCTGTCTGACATTGTGACGAATAATCTTTCGCTGCCTGAAAGGGACATGAGACCAGTGACCTTAGAAGAGAAGATCATCTGCTATGCTGATAAGTTTTTTTCAAAAAGGGCTGGATGGTTGAGCCATGAAAAATCTATTGATCAGGCAAGGAACGAATTAGAGAAGTTCGGGGCAGAATCGCAGAGGTCTTTCGATGAAATGCATCGTATGCTCAGTAATAGATCTTCTCAAGAAACAGGCCTGCGGCTGGCGCGGTAGGGCCGGCCTTTGTCCTGCTGCGCGCATGCAGGATGGCACTTATGTCATTGACTGCAATCCTTCCCTTACCGACCTCTGCTAGGGTGCCGACAATATTTCTTGCCATATGTCTCAGGAAGGCATTTGCCTCTATGGATATCCTTAGAAAGTTTCCCTGCATAGAAAAAGTCATGAACTCCATGGCATCAATGGCCGTGATATCAATTGAATGAATATTACGCACTGTGGTCTTTGCGCTGCATCCAGAACCCCGAAAGGATGAGAAATCACGCTCACCTGTCATCAACAGGGCAGCCTCCTTCATTGCATCAAGGTCAAGTTCTGCCATAATCTGCCATCTGTATTTGTGCAGAAAGGCCGAGCCGTTTCTTGAAAGGCTGATGAGATAGACATATCTTTTTTTCGATGCATCAAAGCGGGGATTGAATAATCCGTCTGTTTCCTCGACAGTGAGTATGCGGATATCTTGAGGAAGTTTCGCATTCAACGCCCTTTTAAGGACAGCAAGGCTCAAAGCTGTATCAGTGCTGAATGCTGCTACCTGTCCCAGCGCATGTACGCCTGCGTCAGTCCTGCTTGCACCGGTAAGACGAATCTGATTGCCGGTAATGCTCACAATTCTTTTGTACAGTATGTCCTGGACAGTATTGCCTGATCTTTGCGACTGCCATCCCTGGTAATTTGAGCCGTCATACTCCAGAAGCAGCTTGATATGTCTCATAGAAGCAAGGCCCGCTTGTCATTTGGCGCTGTCTGTTGAGATTGGTGCAGCGAGGAGCCCATCTGCCTGACTCTATTTAATATGCTCCGGGGTGATATTGCCGACAAATAGGTCAACCAGTTCCGGATCTAACTGGGTTCCAGCCCTTTTATTAAGTTCTTTAAGCGCATCCTCATAACTTACAGGCACCTTATATGACATGGGGCTCGTCATGGCGTCAAAGACCTCTGCAATTGCGATGATCCGCGCTTCAAGCGGTATATCCTTTCCCTTTAGCCTTGGCTCAGGGTACCCATTGCCATCATAGTGTTGGTGATGATGCAGGATAAATGGCGCAATTTCAGAATAGAAGGTGATCGGTTTAATCATCTCGTACCCGATGGAAGGATGCTGCATGAAAACGCTTCTGTTGTATGCCTCATCGAGATTGATCTTGAGAAAACCTACGTCATGAAGAAGGCATGCAAAATAGAGCCTCTTCTTTTCCTCCATTGACATTTCAAGCGCATTGGCAATTACATTGGAAAACCTTGCAATTCTGAGGGCATGTCCCTTTTTTTGAGGCTGTTGAAAATCTATTGTTTCAAGGAGAAGCTCTGTAACATGTATTTCATAATTCTTCTGATCCTCAACAAATTTTGTCTTGAGTATCGAAATGGCAGCCTGATCTGCCAGATAACAGAGTATCTCTTCATCCCTCTCACGGTACGTATGTCCGCCTTCCTTGTTAAGCACTGCAAGCACGCCTATAACGCCTGTTTTTGTACTTAGCGGAACACAAAGGATGGATTTCGTTTCAAATCCTGTCATGGCATCATACTTAGGATCAAACTGTTTATGCTGTTTAACGTTTGAGACATTGAGGGGCTTGCCTTCAAGGGCAACAGTTCCCATAATGCCATTGCCCAGTTCAATAGCAGTTCCGAGCAACATGGGCGCCTTTTCTCCCCTTACGATCCTGAATATCAGTCTCTTTTTATCCTCCAGCAGAAGCAGAGACCCTGCTGCTGAGCCTGTTATTGAAAGCGCATAATCCATGATCTTTTCGAGAAGGATATCGCCATAGATTTCTTCCCTCAGGTCCTTGGTGATGCCAAGCATGCGATGAAGTCTGTTGCTGTAGTCCTGGATGATCCTGACTGTTTCCCTGGAAAGCAGTATAGAAAGGTATATGCCCATCGTAGAGAGAAATAAAATAATGGCAATGACAATAGAAACTGATATGTCGGGAAGATGGCTTATAAAGGGGATTATTGGGGGAAACACATAACGGGAAAAAATAATCAGAAAAGACAGGATAACTATGCTTACGATGATATTGACCACGAGAATGCGCTTCCGAATCTGCAGCACTACAGTATTTGTCTGTTCTGTCGGCATCTCGAATATATCATACCATTTACAAGCCGGATTATTGATGCCAATAATATTGAGTGGAGAACCCGGATCATTTTATCCGGAGCAAAGGCGGTCAGACCTCTAACAGCTCTTTAGGCATATTCTTTATGATATCAATGGGACCTTTGGGATCTATGCGTGCTATAGGCGACGCCTCATAACATTCAGGGCCAGCAATTTAACATACTAAGGAGTTCATAAGTAAAGCCCCCTCACCCACGGCCCTCTCCCGCCAGGGGAGAGGGTAATAATACTGCCCCTCCCTTGAGGGGAGTGTGATGTATGAGGCGCTACTCATGACCGTATTAGTAATATAACGTTGTTTGAGATTTATACATCCTGAAAGACTGTAATGGCTATTTCAGGGCAGATATTCGCACAGACAGCGCACCCTGAACATTTTCGAGTCTCTACCGGTCGAGCAGTAAAATACCCCATCTTGTTAAGCTGCCTTGTCATCGCAATGACCCGCATGCTGCAGGCCTCTACACAATTACCGCAGCCCTTGCATAATTCCTGATCCATAACAATGCTGCCTTTCAAGTCATTCTCTCCAGCAGTTCTTCAGCATGCCTGCGTGATATTTCAGTCACAGTTCCGCTCAGCATGCGCGCTATCTCATCCTGCCGCTTTTTGCCTGACAGCTCATGTACAGAGACAGATATCCTGTTACCTTTTTGATTTTTTTCTATTTTCATATGGTGGTCTGCAAGGCTTGCAATCTGGGGCAGATGGGTAATGCAGATGAGCTGATGTTTTTCGGATATTTTAAGAAGTTTCCTGCCGACATTTTCTGCTGTTTTGCCGCCGATGCCTGCATCCACTTCGTCGAAAATCAGAACCGGCAGATTGTCTACGTCAGCAAGAATGCTCTTGATGCTCAGCATAATCCTCGAAAGTTCGCCTCCAGAGACTATCCTTGCAAGCGGCCTCAGCGGCTCGCCGACATTTGCTGAAAAGAGAAAGTCTATTTTGTCAATCCCGTCTGAATTGATCCTGTAATTGCCCTCAGCGTCAGTCTCCTGGGTCACTTCTATGCGGAACTGTGCGCTATTAAATGACAGTTCTCTAAGGGTCATCTCAATTAAGTCCTCGATCTTCCTGGCAGTTTTTTTCCGCATATCTGAAAGTGCGAGCGCAGCCGACAATAGCTCATCATGACTTGTCCTGAGCGCCGACTCTACTGCCTGCAGCCTCTCATCCGATGCTCCAAGCGATCCGAGCTCTTCAGATGCAGTTGTCTTATAATTGAGAATTGCCTCTATGTTTTCTCCGTATTTCTTCTGAAGCCTCTTGATCAGTTCCACTCGATTCTGCAGTTCATCCATCCGCGCGGGATCAAGATCATACTTGTCTCTGAAGCCCCTCAGCGCAATCGCAGCATCTTCGATAAGCGGCAGCGCTGATTCAACCAGGCCGAGGGTATCAGAAATGCCCGGATCAACTGCCTGCATATCCCTTAGCCTGCTCAGCACTTTTGCAAGGTTCTCAGTGCATGCGCCGTCAGCTTCATAAAGAAGCGCGTACGAGACTTCGGTAAGTTCTTTAAGCCTGCTCATATTAGAGAGGATCTTCAGCTCATCTTCAACTGATTGCTGCTCCCCTGGCCGCAACCCTGCTGAGTCTATTTCATTTATCTGAAAAGTGAGAAGATCTGTTCTGTGCGCCCGCTCCTTGATCCTTTCGGTCAGCGCATTGTACTCTTTTTGAAGTGACTGCATACCTGCATACAGTTGCCGCACCTTTTCTGTTTCATTCCCGTGAGCCCCGTAAGAATCAAGTAGAAGGCGCTGTTTATCTGCAGCAAGGAGGCTTTGATGTTCATGCTGGCTATGAATATCAACAATCGCCCTGCTAACCTCTGAAAGGGTCTGGAGCGTTACCATGGAATCGTTAATATAGGCCCTGTTTTTTCCCGAATTTGTTATAACCCTTCTGAGCAGGATGCCTTCTGAGAGGTCTATGCCGATCTCTCGAAAAGAAGATGTCTCTTCCAGTTCAAAGTATGCCTGTACGGTTGCCTCCCTTTCCCCAGACCTGATCAGATCATTCTGGGCACGATCCCCAAGAGCAAGGCCAAGTGCGTCAACAATGATCGATTTGCCCGCGCCTGTCTCCCCTGTAAGAACATTCAGGCCCTTTTCAAATCTGACGGTAAGATCATCTATGATCGCAAGGTTCCGTATGTTCAGTTCTTTCAGCATTGATCCCTAAATATAGCACATATAAAAGAGATTTTGGTTATCAGTCAGAAGTCATCAGAACCTGTTTCAGTCAGGGTCATCGGATGATAAAATACTGTGCGATAACCACAGCAAAAACGATCAGAGATGCAGGGATCATCCTTCTGTATATACCGGAAAGATCTGCCTTAAAATATTCTCGTGTCAGCACAAAACAGAGGTGCACAGGGGAGAGCAGAACTCCAATGAAGCCGGAAACAAAGGCAAAAGATATCAGGGATGGCTGGACCCCTGCCCCAATGCTTATCAGAAGGGGGAATGTGCTTCCTACATATCCTATTGTGTGGCCAGTCAAAAGTCCGGCAAGAAACGGAAGCAAAAAGAAAAGAGGCACCGTCGGAATGCCGTTTTCGACCAGAAATATCCCAAGATTCTTTACTGAACCTGAGACCTCCATGGTCTCTTTGAAAATAACAACGCCTGTAATCATTATGATGACGTCCAATGAGAAACCGTATCTCAGGGCAGCGACTATCTTTTTGGCGCCGTAGCGATAAAACAGAAACATGGACAGAATAACAAGAAGCAGCGCATAATGAAGCTCAACCCCGGCGACAATGACCAAAGCCATCAGAATGAAGATCGGCAGAAAATTAAGCCATGCCCTTATGTTGTTTCCGGCTCCGTATTCATTGATGCCCGACTGGTTATGCCTGATGCCTCGCATCCCAAATACAAATCCTGTTGCGACAACTGCAATAGCGCAAACAAGATTGGCCAGGGCCAGCCTGCTGAGCGGGATATGAGTAACAGCAGATGCAAAAACAATCCCTGCATACAGGGGTAGAATACATTCCCATGGATGCCTGAACCAATAATTAATAAAGGCCTTTTCCTCCTGGCTCATATCTATATCTTTTGTCGCCTCCTCGACCATCGGCGCAGAGAAATAGGCCCCTCCAAAGGAAGGGAGCATTCCAATAAGCAGAGGCATAGATACAATAACAGCCTTTTTTGATCTGAATGAGGTTTTGATGGCATTCATCATCGCAATCAGGATCTTTTCTTCCCTGAGCACCAGTTCAAATATCCTTATGAGCGACAATGACAGGATAAGCTTGATGACAACACTGCTTGTGCCGACTCTTTTTGCCGTCACAATGAGGTCTGAAAGGCCCATGCGATACAGGAGAAACAGAACCCCTGAAGAAATAAGCATAACATAGCCTATGCCTACCTTCTTCCTGAGCAGTCCTAACATGAGAATAAATATCAGCGAGATATTAAACAGATCCGGCATGCATGATTGTATCATAATGAGACAGCATGAAGGGGAGCCAGAGATATGCTTCCCCATGCAGAGGATGCTGCAATAACAGCATTTTGGGGTTGTTCCACGTGGAACATTATGATCATCTTGATCCCTAGCATTTAATAATGTTCCACGTGGAACATAAGGTGAAGATTCAATTGCCTTAAATTGTGGGCATACACTATGGTATAATGCATGCCCATGGCTAAAGTGATATCCTTGGTAAATCAAAAGGGCGGGGTAGGCAAGACAACTACTGCCATCAATCTTGCCGCCTCTCTTGCATTATCTGGGGAGATGATTCTCCTGATAGATATAGATCCACAGGGCAATTCCACCTCTGGGCTCGGAATAGACAGGGAAAGAGTTGAAAAGACTTTATATAGCGTCATTGCAGGTGAATGCTCGCTTGCGGAAGCAGTGCAGAAGACAGAGATAGAACAGCTTCACGTGGTTCCCTCCAGCGCAGACCTTCTTGGGGCAGAGATAGAGCTTATAGAACAAGAGGGGCGAGAGGGCATACTTGCCAAGGCCCTTGAAGGGTTGAAGGATAGGTACAGGTACATCTTTATAGATTGCCCTCCATCCCTTGGCCTCTTGACTCTGAATGCCCTGATAGCTTCTGATTCAGTGCTGGTTCCGGTTCAGTGTGAGTATTATGCGCTTGAGGGTCTGAGCATGCTCACAAAGACGATCCGACGCATACAGGGCTCATTTAACCCTTGCCTTGACATAAAGGGCATAGTGCTGACCATGTTTGATACAAGGAATAATCTGGCCCATCAGGTGGTGGAAGAGGTGAGAAAGCACTTTGGGGAAAAGGTTTATCAGACGATGATTCCAAGAAACATTGCCTTGGGTGAGGCCCCAAGCCATGGAAAACCGGCAATGCTCTATGATATGAAGTCCAGGGGGGCGCAGAGTTATCTTGCCCTGGCAAAGGAGATATTGAGTGAAGACAGCGCTGGGTAGAGGGCTTGACGTTCTTATCCCTGACAAGGGAGAAAATATCAGTCATATAGATATAGATAGAATACTGCCGGGAAAGCTGCAACCAAGAAAAGTATTCAATGAAGATGCATTAAAGGAGCTTTCTGCATCAATAAGAGAAAAAGGTGTGCTGCAGCCGATCCTTGTCTCAAGAACAGGAGATGGTTCATTCCATCTGATTGCAGGCGAAAGAAGGTGGCGGGCAGCCACCCTTGCCGGACTGAAGAAGATTCCTGCAATAATAAAGCAAATTGACTCGCGTGAATCACTCGAAGTGGCATTGATCGAGAATATCCAGAGAGAGGAGCTCAATCCCATAGAAACAGCAGAGGGCTTTAACCGCCTGATGCAGGAGTTCAGCCTGACCCAGGAAGACCTTGCAGACAAGGTCGGCAAGGAAAGGGCAACGGTCGCAAACTATCTGAGACTTCTCAAATTGCCTTCTGAAATAAAGGATATGCTCTATGCAGGAAAACTGAGCATGGGCCATGCAAGGGCATTGCTGGCGCTTGATGGAAAGATCAATCAGATCGAGGCAGCAAGAAGAATCATAAAAAACGGGTTGAGTGTAAGGGAGGCTGAATTAATAGCCAAAAAAACCGGGAAATCTGCTAAGATACCACGGGATAATGACCCTCAAATTGCATTTATTGAGGAAAAGCTATTAAGACATCTGGGAACCAAAGTGCATATTGCCCGGAAAAAAGGAAAAAAGGGGAAAATAGAGATAGAATACTCTTCTCTTGAGGAGCTTAACAGGCTTCTTGACATATTGATGCAATGAATAACATTCTGATTACAGGTCTTCCTGGCGCAGGAAAGACAACGCTTATCAAGAGGCTCTGTATTATCTTCAAGGAATTCAATCCGGTTGGGTTTGTGACTGATGAGATTATGGAGGAGGGACAGATTG
Source organism: uncultured Nitrospiraceae bacterium (assembly GCA_964446125.1). Classification (GTDB taxonomy): domain Bacteria; phylum Nitrospirota; class Thermodesulfovibrionia; order Thermodesulfovibrionales; family UBA6898; genus UBA6898. The sequence continues at coordinate 21,150 of CAYUNK010000029.1, forward strand.
CCGGACTTGAGGTGAACAATCTCTTCGGTGACAGCAGGATTCTTGGCCATACAAAGATCAAGAGTAAGGTCAGCGCCGGAAAATTCAAGATAGACATCAAGGGGTTCGAGATATTTCTCGATCAAACCTTCTCAAAAGAGAAGAAGACCGGTCTTTATTTTATTGATGAGATCGGAAAGGCAGCATCTGAATCAAAAAAATTCGGCAAGATCATCCTCGGCCTCCTTGATGCAAAAAAGCCTGTTATCTGCACCATTGCAGACAGGGGTGTCGGCCTTGTCAATGATATAAGGAAAAGGGAAGATGTGAAGATATATGAAGTCACGGAACTGACCCGCGATATACTTCTGAAAGAACTGATTATCGCGATCAGGGATCTTTTGCTGGAATAAATAACGACATTCTTGAAGCCATGTCTTTTTCCTTAAAAACAGGTATTGACCTCATAGACAAGATATGGCCTTCGAAATTCAGATCTGCAAAGATTGGCCTGCTTCAGCATCCCGCCTCAGTAAACAACAGACTCTCCTATTCTGCTGATGTCTTTTTCAGGTCAAAGAAATTCAAGGTCTCTGCCCTGTTCGGTCCGCAGCATGGCATACGGGGAGAGACCCAGGACAACATGATCGAGTGGAAAAGCTTTAGAGATAAAAAGACCGGTATCCCGGTCTATAGCCTTTATGGAAAGACTCGAAAGCCTACTCCTGAAATGCTGCGTAACATAGATGTCATGGTGATTGATCTGCAGGATGTTGGCTCACGGTACTATACCTTCATATGGACCATGGCGCTTGTTATGGAGGCATGCGAGCAGCAGAACAAGGCCGTTGTTATTTTGGACAGGCCCAACCCTATAAACGGCAAGGCGATAGAAGGGCCTGTTCTCAAAACTGAATATTCTTCATTTGTGGGACTGAAGAGTCTGCCTGTCCGCCACGGCATGACTATTGGAGAAATAGGGCTTTATCTTAGAGACTTCTTCTATAATCAACTGCATCTTGAGATCATTCCCATGCAGGGATGGAAAAGGGCTATGTGGTTTGATCAGACAGGGCTTCCATGGGTTCTGCCATCTCCGAATATGCCGACCATCGAGACTGCAATGGTATACCCCGGGATGTGCCTTCTTGAGGGAACAAACATGAGCGAGGGAAGGGGAACAACAAGGCCGTTTGAGATCTTCGGGGCGCCTTTTATAGACCCTGATCTCCTGACAACAAGCCTCGCTGATATGGGGTTGCCAGGGGTGATCTTCAGGCCTCTTCATTTTCTGCCCACCTTTCAGAAGCATGCCGGAAAGCTCTGCGGCGGCGCACAGCTTCATATTACCGACAGGGAGAGATTCAAGCCATTTAAGACTGCTGTGGCCATTCTTAAGACAGTGCATAATCTCTATCCCAGGAAATTCAGATGGAACAAGCCTCCATATGAATACGAAAATACCCTATTGCCGATAGATATCCTTGCCGGAACAGACCGCGTAAGAAGAGATATAGAGGACTCCATTCCGATCAGAGATATGGAGACCTGGTGGCAGAGCGAACTTCATGATTTTGACAGAACAACAAGACGAAGCTATCTGATCTATTAGTGGAACGTATTCATGCTTTTATATTGGCCGCAGGATACGGAGAACGGCTCAGGCCTCTGACAGACCATATTCCGAAACCCCTTCTTCCGCTCTGCGGAAGGCCTGTCATAGAAACAGTTCTTGACAGGATATCCCTGCTTTCGCCAGATATCGTCTGTATCAATGCGCATCATAAATCAGAGCAGATAGAAGCATGGCGCCGTAAGCTCGCAACATCTTGGAATATAAGGCTTTTTCATGAGGAATCCATTCTTGGCACTGGCGGAGCATTAAAGAATGCCGCATCCCTGTTAAGAGATTCCGTGTTTATTGTGCATAATGCAGATATCCTCAGCAACATTGACCTTGAGAGCCTCCTCAAGAGACACCTCGACTCAGATAATATTGCGACTCTGGCAGTGCATGATTATACGAAATTCAATAATGTCAGGATAGACAAAGAGGGTTTTGTTACTTCCGTCGAGACGATGAACAATAAAGGAGAGGGACAGGGTCTGTCTCCGGTTGCCTTCATGGGAATAGCGGTCTATTCCCCGGCTATCCTTCAGTATCTCCCTGATGGAAGATCGAGCGTAACAGATGCATGGCTTTCATCCATTGCCGCAGGACAGGCCATAGGCACTGTTGACTTTTCAGGCTATCTCTGGACAGATATCGGAACGCCTGAAGCATATGCTGACGCTGTATTTGATTCCTTAAGAAAAGATGGGGAGACAATCTATATTCATCCATCGGTTGACTGCAGCAAGGCAGAGCTTGACGGCTTTGTTGTAATAGAAGAAGGAGTGGCCATTGAGGCGCGGTCAATTCTCAGGAACTGTATTGTTCTGCCAGGGGCAAAAGTAGTTGAAGATACAGAACTCGAAGATGTTATCACCGGGCCGGATTACGCACTTCCGATAAGCAGTCCTCAATACAGAAATGCCATTGACCTCACCCCTGCAGTCAGACAGTGGCTTGGTATGCATGACACACAGTCACCTGCAGTCAACATAGGCTCCGGGGGCTCCGACAGGGCATATTACCGGATCTGCCACAAGGACAGATCTTTTGTGCTTATGAAATGCAGCGATGCAGATCAGGATTATACGCGGCATATTGCATACACACGCTTTTTCAGAAACTGCTCGCTGCCGGTGCCGGACATCTTCGTCGCTGAGGAAACGGCCAAACAGGCCCTTTTTGAAGACCTGGGCGATCTCTCGCTCTACTCCTGGCTCAAATGCAGCAGATCTCCAGAGCAGATTGAGTCCATATACAAGAACGTGCTCGATAGTGTCATTCAGCTTCAGACAGCGGCCTTCCAGCGCATCGCAGAATGTCCCCTGCTGCTTGAGAGGGTATTTGATTACGAGCATCTCCGGTGGGAGACTGCCTATTTCATGGAACGGTTTATCAGAGGCATAAAAGAGATTTATGATCCAGCCCCTGAGCTCTGCAGCGAATTTGACCGGCTTGCAAGGAACGTTGCCACCTTTACGAAGACACTTGTACACAGAGACTTTCAGTCGCAGAACATCATGATCCAATACGGCTGCATACCGAGGCTGATAGACTATCAGGGCGCACGAATAGGTCCGGCAGCATATGACGTAGCCTCCCTGCTTTGGGATCCCTATTATTGCCTTGATGATCAGATGCGGCAGAGGCTGCTCGATTATTACCTCACGCGCATAAAGCATTCCGAGCCTGCCTTCAGAGAAGAAGAGTTCCTGGCATCGCTTCTTCCCTGCAGGCTCCAGCGCCATATGCAGGCATTGGGCGCATACGGTTTTCTTGCAAAGAAAAAAGGCAAGACCTATTTTCTTAAGTATGTACCACAGGCAGTTGCATATCTCAGGGAAGAAACAGCCTTGGCGCGAGACGCCTATCCTGCTCTTTATGCGCTGGCAGAGCATCTATGATGAACTGGCCAGAGATCAATTTCGACGAAATACAGAAGGCCCAGGAAGACACTGAAAGGGAAGCCTTTGACTACTTTCTGCATAGGGAAACAGGAGAGGTTGTCATCCTGTCCCAGGACATCATCAATAAGGCATGGGAAATCCTGTCGGAAACCTATGAAGATGTTGGTGATTTCGAGTATGTCGAGACTGAGGAGATACCGGAAATCCCTCAATGGATGGAAGATGAGATAGAGCTTGCCCTGAATGTCTTTATAAATGAGCACGACCACTACATAAGGATACCTGAACGAAGCCCTGTCAGGATGTTCGCAGCAATGACAGAATTTGCCGGAACCCTGCAGAACCAGACACTTAAAGAGTCACTGCTGAAGGCTCTGGACGGACCTGGTTCATTCAGAAAATATAAAGACACTATTGCATCATTTCCAAGGCAACGGAAGCAATGGCATGTCTATAATGCAAAGGTCTGCAAAGCAGAGATCAAACAATGGCTCACAACGCTTATGCCCCCCGATTCATAGCAAACGCTTCGAGGTTAATGCATGTTAGAGAGACTCTGGACTGAAGAGCCCTGTGCTTAGGTACCGTTCTCCACCGTCTGGTATTATCACAACGACCTTCTTTCCGCGTCCGAGCTTCTTTGCCACCCTGAGCGCTCCCCAGACTGCAGCGCCGGAGGATATTCCGGCAAGAATTCCCTCAATTAATGCCATGGCCCTGGCAGTCTCTGCTGCATCGCTATCAGTAACCGTGATTATCTCATCATAGATCTTTGTATTCAAGACCCCAGGGACAAAACCTGCCCCAATTCCTGCGATCTTGTGCGGAGCGGGATTGCCGCCTGATAGCACAGGAGATGAAGCGGGCTCAAGGGCTGCGATCCAGACATCCTCTTTCTTCTGTCTGAGCACAGACCCCACTCCGGTGATTGTGCCGCCTGTGCCGACACCCGAGACAAATCCGTCAGGAACAGAGCCCAGATCATTCAGTATCTCGACCGCTGTAGTCTTTATATGGATTTCGGGATTTGCGGAATTTTCAAATTGCTGAGGCATAAAATATGCCGGGTTTTCTGCGCTCAGCTCTGCAGCCTTATCTACAGCGCCTTTCATCCCTTTTTTCCCCTCAGTAAGCACAAGCGATGCTCCATATGCCTGCAGAAGCTGCCTCCGCTCCATTGACATGGTATCGGGCATGGTAAGTATGAGTCTGTATCCCTTGACAGCAGCAACCATGGCAAGCCCGATGCCGGTATTGCCGCTCGTAGGTTCAATAATCGTTCCTCCGGGCTGTAGCTTGCCCTCGCGCTCCGCAGTCTCGACCATTGCAAGGGCAATCCTGTCTTTTACTGAACCGCCGGGATTAAAGCCCTCAAGCTTTGCCCAGAGTTCAGCATCATCAGGTCCTGTCATTTTTCGGATCTTGACCAGCGGCGTGTTGCCGATCATAGAAAGCACATCATTACAAAGCTTCATGTTACCTCCCGCTCATAAGTGAAATGCAGCCCATTTATTATGTATAGTGCAGGGCAGTGATAGATTATATCACAGGGAAACAAATCCTTTTCCATGAATGATATCAATAAGGTAAAATCTATTATGACAAAAAGGATAGTAAAGGCCTCCGGCATTAATGAAGACTTTGATATCAGGAAACTGGTCAATTCTCTTATGCGCTCGGGCGCTTCTGTTGAGGCTGCAGAGAAGATAGCCAAAGAAATAGAGAAAGACCTGCCTCAAAAAGCTCTGACCAGGGATATTTACCGGAAGGCAAAAAGATTGCTTAGAAGACAGAATACTGTCTCCGGCATGAGATACTCAATAAAAAAGGCGATATTTACGCTCGGCCCGTCAGGATATCCATTTGAAAAATATATTGCAAAGGTTATGCAACACTACGGGTACTCAGTCGAAACTAACCGCATTGTCAAGGGCCATTGCGTGGATCATGAGGTGGATGTGATAGCCGAAAGCAATAATAAATATACTCCTATTGAATGCAAATATCATAAGGATGCAGGAAAGGCCACAGACGTAAAGATCGCAATGTATATACATGCCAGATTTCAGGATATCAAAAAGGCAGGGGCCCGGCAGCCTGACCGTAAAATGGTCTTTGACGGAGGCTGGCTTGTTACCAACACTCGCTGTTCAACAGATGCAATACGCTATGCCGAATGCGTAGGACTGAAGATCGTGAGCTGGAAGTATCCGCACAAAACCAGCCTTGAGCAGATGATCGAAAACAAGAGGCTTTATCCTGTGACGATTCTGCATTCAGTCAGAAAAAGCATGCTCCATAGCCTCTTTAATGCAGACATTATACTTGCGCAGGATATTGCAGATCTTACTGAGGAGGCCTTTGCGCTAAAAAGCGGTCTGGATAAAGATGTTGTAAAGATCCTGAAGCAGGAAGCAGACGAGCTATGCCCATGCACGCATTCTTGATAAGATATTGGCATGCAATTATAATGTCATATCATTTTTTCAAAGGAGTACAATCATGAAACTTTTTCTCTGCGCTATGTCTCTTCTGCTTTCTGCCGGCCTTGCTTCTGCAGAATCAGAGGAACCGAAAACCTACAAGGACAAGATAAGCTATAGCATGGGTGCGGCCACCGGCACGCAGATGAAAAGACAGTCAATTGATGTAGACGCAGATATGTTTGCAAAAGGACTGAGGGATGCAGTCTCGGGAGATAAGCTCAAGATGACTGAGCAGGATATTCAGGAGACCCTCATGAAGTTTCAGCAGGAACTGATGGCTGAGCAGGCTGAAAAGACCAAAAAGCTTGCTGAAAGCAATAAAAAGGAAGGAGAAGCCTTTCTTGCAGAAAACAGGGCCAGGGAGGGCATAAATACTCTTGCAAGCGGCCTTCAGTATAAGATTCTCTCAGAGGGCAAGGGAAGGTCGCCGAAAGAGACTGACACGGTAACAACCCACTATAGAGGCACCCTGATAGACGGCACTGAGTTTGACAGTTCCTATAAGCGCGGCCAGCCTGCCGGCTTTGCAGTAAACGGTGTTATCAAGGGCTGGACAGAGGCATTGCAGCTGATGAAAGAGGGCTCGAAATGGCAGCTCTTTATCCCTTCGGAGCTGGCCTATGGGGAACGCGGAGCCGGCGCGCAGATCGGCCCCAATGCAACGCTTATTTTTGAGGTGGAACTGCTCTCGGTCAACAGTGCCACAGAAAAGACCGCTCAGCCAAAACAGAAGGGTCAGCCCAAGAAGTAGATTGCTGTAAGGGGACAGGCGCAGTGCCTGTCCCCTTTTTTAATGTCTGACTCTACGAATTATCTGCATACAGGGCATCCAGGGGACTTTTCGGCGCGTTGCTCATATTCCGGAGAACATGGGTATAGATCATGGTCGTCTCGAGATTCTTATGGCCGAGCAGGCTCTGCACTTCCCTGATATTCACCCCTGCCTGAAGCAGGTGCGTAGCAAAGCTGTGGCGGAGCGTATGGACCGAGGCATGTTTAACAACCCCTGCTTTGCGCAGAGCGTTCTTCATGGCATTTTGAATAGCGGTATCGCTGATGTGGTGTCGGGCGATCCTCTTGCTCCGTGGATCAACGGATAGCGTTGAGGACGGAAATACATACTGCCACATCCACTCCTTTCCTGCCCTGGGATACTTGCGGCCAAGAGCATCAGGCATGAAAACCTCTCCATGACCAGCTTCAAGGTCTTTCTCGTGGAGGACCTTCACTCCCTTAAGATGTTCCTGCAGGCGCTCCTTCAGAGCTTTGGGCAGAACAGTCGAGCGGTCTTTATCTCCCTTGCTGCTTCGTACAAAGATTGTATCAGCATTAAAATCAATATCCTTTACGCGCAGGCGGGCTACTTCCATTAGGCGCATACCCGAGCCATAAAGCAGCTCTGTCATTAACCGGCTAAGCCCAGTCATCTGTTCAAAGAGCTTTTTCACCTCGTCTACGGAAAATACAACCGGTAGCTTCTGGCCCCGTTTTGCCCTGACTGTGTCGCCAAGACCGGACGTTTCCTTGCCGAGCAGATGCCGGAAGAGAAAGAGTATGGCATTGAAGGCCTGATTTTGCGTTGAGGCGGAAACCTTTTGCTTCATCGCAAGATGGCTGAGAAAATCCTTAAAATCCTTTGAGGTTAAGTCTGCGGCCACCTTGCCGCCTTGCAAAGAATAAGACAGAAAGCGTTCAACCCACTGCATATACGTGCGCTCGGTGCTGTATGCATAATGTCGCAGTCTGATAAGGCGTTGAAGTTCCTTGAGCACTGCCGGCACGTCGCCTGCCGTTGCAGCTGTTGTTGTATACGGACGCGTTTTATCAAGATAATGGAAATAATAGAGCTTCAATGCGTCGTCCGCCTGCCGTGGCTGCCAGTCGTGAATCTTTGCATCCGCCCTCAAAAAATCGAGGAACTCCAGCACGGCGGACTCGTTATAAGCATCTGTGGCAACATCCCTCTTTCGGCCAAACGTCAGAAAGCGGCTTACCCAGTACGCAAGAAACGATATATTTTTCTCAGGGGCAAGCTTCTTCTCAAGGAGGAACTTCTGGAACTCCGGCAGTATCGATTGATCTCTGTTGGACGTTTTTTCCATAAATGACCAACTTCCTTTTTATTCCATAATACCACGCTTTACCAAGCAAGCGATCCGTTATCTTGCCGTTTATAAATAATTTGCCCCTCTTCTCATAATTCCCACAATGTGCTATTCTCTACCCATGTTATCAACAAAAACCAAGTTGGCAGAGTAATTGTTACACGTCGAATAAATATAAAAAGGAGAATTAATCATGCCCAAGCCTAAAGCC